>NCDS01000135.1 GCA_002280315.1 Rhodobacterales bacterium 32-66-7
GCGCAGGGCCCAGGCAGCCCGTTCGGCGGCCACGAACTCGGCAAGGCAGCGGGGCGAGAATTTCTCGGGCGTGTCAAAGCCCACAAGCCGCGCGCTTTCCATCCCCTCTTCGCCGCACATCAAGGTCACCGTGTCGCCATCGACCACCCGAAGGATGCGGCAGCTTCCGTCCGCCGCCTGCACCGGCTTCATCGCAGCATTGGCCAGATCGGCAATTGCGGGCAGGATGAACAGACCGAACAGCGCCAACCCGATCACCGCCTTGAGATAGAAGGTCGGGTTCAGGACCCGGCGCAAGAGGCGCGTCACCAGGCCCGGCGGACGGCGCGGCGGCAGTCCCATGCCCCAGCGCGGCGGCTTGCGATAATCGCGGCTGAAAGGCACGACGGGGTTGCGCCGCGACACGGCCTAATCCGCCGCTGCGACTGGGACCAGATCGGCCGGAATGTCCGCCGCCGCGCGGGGCACCTCCTCGGCCAGGATCGCGGCTATTTCGGTCGCGTCGGCTGGGGTGAAGGTCAGGGGCAGGCGCATGTCGATCAGCCCGGCAAGGATGCGGTCGGTCTGCGGCAGGGGCTCCGGGGCGGCATAACGCCAATGCGCATAGCGGCTGGTAAAGCCCTGCGGGTCGGCGGCACCGAACCATTTCAGCTCCACGCCCCGCGCCGCAGCGCCCGCCACCAGGGCCGCCACCCGTCCCGCCTGCCACCCCGGCAAAAGGAACTGGAAGGAAGAGCCCATGTAATCCTCAACCTGCGGGCGCGGGATCAGGCGCAGGCCGGGCACCCCCTGCAACCCCGCCTCCATCGCCTGATAAAGCACCCGCCACCGCGCCCGGCGGTCATCCAGAAGGCCGATCTGCGGCCGCAGGATCGCCGCGCGCAGGTTGTCCATCCGGCTGGAGACATTGGGGACATCCAGCTTCAGCGCCTCGAACACCTCGGGTCCCGGGGCGGCGCTATGGCGGGAATAGAGCATGTAGGACCCCGACAAAAGGATCGCCCGCGCCGCAAGCTCGGCATCGTCGGTGACCAGAAACCCACCCTCGCCCGAGTTCATGTGCTTGTAGGTCTGCGTCGAATAACAGCCGATTGCCCCGTGCCGACCCGAGGGCACACCTTTCCAGGCCGCCCCCATTGTGTGGGCGCAATCCTCGATCACCCGGACGCCAAGGCCGTCGCCAAGCGCCATCAGCGCCTCCATGTCGCAGATATGCCCGCGCATGTGGCTGAGGAGGAGGATCTTCGCCCCGGACGCCCTCGCCTGCTGGCCAAGGTGGTCAAGGTCGATGGTCAGGTCTTCGGTGACATCAACGAAGACCGGCCGTGCCCCAAGGCTGGCAATGGCACCCGGCACCGGGGCAAGGGTGAAGGCGTTCGACAGCACCGGATCCCCCGCCTGCACCTGACAGGCCCGCAAGGCGCAAGCCATTGCCGCCCCGCCCGAGGCGAGCCCAAGGCAATACTTCGCCCCGACATAGGCGGCGAACTCTTCCTCCAGCAGGACCGTTTCGGCCACCTCACCCGGGGCCACGTTATAGCGGTGAAGCCGCCCGTGCCGCAGCACCGCCAGCGCCGCCTCGATCCCGGCTTCGGGGATCGGCTCTCGCTGGGTGAAACTGCCGTGGAACCGTGTCTTCATACCTTCCCCGCCCGCCTCAGGAGTGCATAGGAAACCGTGGTGACCGCCATGCAGCCCGAAGCGACCAGATAGGCCACGTCGGGCGACTGCCAAGCCCGCCCCTCGGCCATGAAATGCCCGAAGAGGAAGGCGAAGAACACCGTGCCCAGCAGCATCGCGACATTCGTAACCGCCGAGATGCCGCCCTGGAGTTCCCCTTGCGCATCCTCGGGCACCCGCTTGGTCAGCATCGCGGTCAGGACCGGATGCACGAACCCTTCCGGCCCGTGCAGGATCATCAGCACCACGACCGCCCCAAGCGAGCCGACCAGGCCATAGCCGAACAGGACCAGCGTCGCGCAGACCATGCCGAAAAGCGCGACCCGCTCCTCGCCAAAGCGCGCCACGGCGGGGCCGGTCAGGAACCCCTGGAACCCGCCCGAGATCAGCCCGAACACCGCCAGCGTCAGGCCGACCACCGCCTCGGACCAGCCGAATTTGGCAATCCCCCAAAACGCCCAGATCGCCGGATAGACTGAGGTCGCAAAGAAAAAGAGGCCCATGACCAGGACCATCGGCAACACGCCGGGATAGGTGGCAAACACCCGGAACGCACCGAAGGGGTTGGCACGCCACCACTCAAATCGGCGGCGGTTTTCCGGGGCGAGCGTTTCGGGAAGCACGAACCAGCCATAGGCGAAGTTCAAAAGCGAGATTCCGGCAGCCACCCAGAACGGCACCCTTGGCCCGAACTCGCCCAGAAGCCCGCCGATCGCCGGGCCGATGACGAAGCCCACGCCAAAGGCCGCCCCCATCAAGCCGTAGGACTTTGCCCGGTCTGCCGGGGCGGTCACATCGGCGATGAAGGCGCTGGCGATGATCCAGCTCGCGCCGCAGACGCCCGCGAACACCCGCCCGACGAACAGCCAGAACAACGTCGGCGCCCAGGCGGACAGGATGAAATCGACCCCCAGCCCGAAAATCGCCAGGAGCAAAAGCGGTCGCCGTCCGAATCGGTCCGAAAGGTTGCCCATCAAGGGCGCAAAGACGAATTGCGCCAGGCTGAAGGACGCGAACATCCAGCCGCCGATCACCGCCGCCTGACCGATGCCGACGCTGCCCACATCCTCGATCAGTTTCGGCAGGACAGGCATGATCAGGCCGAAACCCACCATGTCCAGAAACACGGTGATCAGCACGAAGGTCACCGCGTGGCGGCTGACCGGCACGGAAGGGTTTGCCGTCACGGAAGGGGTTGCTGTCTCGCTCATGCGGCGGGACCCTAGGGGGGCGTCTCGGCCAAGTCAAACCACCGGCGCAGGTTTTGCCTACCGCAGCAGCCGCATGGCAAGGTCCGGCAAATCCTCGAACCGGTCCAGCAGCGCCGCGGGCTGGAACCGCGCCACGCCTGCCCCCTCTGGTCCGAAGGTGACCAGCGCCACGGGAACCCCTGCGGCGACCCCGGTCTTCGCATCGGTTTCGGTATCGCCCACCAGCATCGACCGCGCGACCGAACCACCCGCCCGCTCTACCGCCGCGCGGTAGGGGGCCGGGTCGGGTTTGCGCACCGGCAGGGTATCCGCGCCGACCAGCGCGCCGAACGCGTCGCGCACTCCAAGCGCGCGGAGGAGGAGGTCGGCCAGACCCTCCGGCTTGTTGGTGCAGATCGACACCGCAAAACCGGCTTGCTGCAACGCCGCCACCGCCGCCATCGCCCCGGGGTAAAGTCGGGACTGGACCGCGATTGCCCCCCGGTACGCCTCCAAAAGCTTGGGATAGGCCGCGTCGATATCGCCCTCCTCCCACTCCTCCTGCAGCCGGGTGAAGCCCAGCCGCAGCATCGCGCGGCCACCGTGGAACGCGGTCAGCCGATCACCCGGCCCGAGCACCGGCCGCGACAGCACCGCATTCGCCGCCGCCAGAAGATCGTCCGAGGTATCGACCAGCGTCCCGTCCAGATCAAACACCACGGTCGGCAGCAGGTCTGGGCGCATGCGATGTCTTCCTGTAACCTGGCGTGAAGTGCGGCCCCTTGCCACCCCCGCCGTGGTGGGTAGAACGGGCGCAGCATGAAAGAAAGGGGCAGAATGCAGGTTTCCGTCATCATCCTGGCCGCCGGTCAAGGCAGCCGGATGAACTCCGACCTGCCGAAGGTGCTGCACCCCCTCGCCGGGGCACCGCTTCTGCACCATGCGATGCGGGCGAGCATCAGCCTTGCCCCCGACCGGACCATTGTCGTCGTCGGGCACGGGGCCGGGGCGGTGACCAAGGCCGCGCTATCCGAGAACCCCGAGGCGCTGATCGTCACGCAAGCCGAACAGCTTGGCACCGGGCATGCGGTTCGCGAGGCCCTGCCCGCGCTGGACGGCTTCACGGGCAAGGTGATCGTCCTTTACGGCGACACGCCCTTCATCACGCCCGAGACGCTGGAAAAGCTGGCCGCCTCTCCTGCCGATGTCACCGTCCTTGGCTTTCACACCGACAGCCGCCCGAAACGCTATGGCCGGCTGGTGATGGAGGGGGAGACGCTGCTGAGGATCGTCGAATACAAGGACGCGACCGAGGCGGAGCGGGCGATCACCCTGATCAACTCCGGCGTCGTGGCCTGCGATGCGGCCGTGCTGGCGACGCTGGTCGCGGGCCTGAAGAACAACAACGCGGCGGGGGAGTATTACCTGACCGACATCCCCGCCGCCGCCCGCGCCCGTGGGCTGACCGCCACCGCCGTCACTTGCGAAGAGGCCGAGACGCTGGGCATCGACACCCGTACCGGTCTGGCCGAGGCCGAGGCGGTTTTCCAGGCCCGCGCCCGGCGAGAGGCGCTGGAGAACGGCGTCACCCTGACCGCGCCCGACACCGTGTTCTTTGCGCTCGACACCTGGATCGGCCGCGATGCGACCATCGGCCCGAACGTGGTCTTCGGCCCCGGCGTCACCGTGGAATCCGGGGCCGAGGTGAAGGCGTTCTGCCATCTCGAAGGCTGCCACATCAGCCGGGGCGCGGTGGTTGGCCCCTTTGCCCGCCTCCGCCCCGGTGCCGAACTGGCCGAAGATGTGCATGTCGGCAACTTCGTCGAGATCAAGAATGCCATCCTGGGCGAGGGCGTGAAGGTCGGCCACCTGAGCTATCTTGGCGATGCCGATATCGGCGACTTCACCAACATCGGCGCGGGGACCGTCACCTGCAATTACGACGGGGTGATGAAGCATCGCACCGTGATCGGCAAACGCGCCTTCATCGGATCGGATACCATGCTGGTCGCCCCGGTCACCATCGGCGACGGCGCGCTGACCGGTTCCGGGTCGGTGATCACCGATGACGTGCCGCCCGAGGCGATTGCCATCGGTCGCGCCCGGCAGGTCACCAAACCGGGGCTAGCACCGAAATTGTTCGAAAAGTTAAAGGCCATCAAGGCCGCCAAGCTAAAAGGTCAGTCATAATGTGCGGAATTGTCGGGGTCCTGGGGAATCACGAGGCGGCACCCCTGTTGGTCGAGGCGCTGAAGCGCCTGGAATATCGTGGCTACGACTCCGCCGGCATTGCCACGATCAACGTCGGCACACTGGATCGCCGCCGCGCTGTCGGCAAGCTGGTCAACCTCTCCGACCTCCTCGTCCACGAACCGCTCGCGGGCAAATCCGGCATCGGCCACACCCGCTGGGCCACCCATGGCGCGCCGACCGTAGTGAACGCCCATCCGCACCGCGCGGGGGGCGTCGCGGTGGTGCATAACGGCATCATCGAGAATTTCCGCGCCCTTCGCGCCGACCTTGCCGCCGACGGCTACGCGCAGGAATCCGATACCGATACCGAGATTGTCGCCCTCCTCGCCCGGCGCGAGATGGACCAGGGTGCGAGCCCGAAGGACGCCGCCCGCCGCACGCTTGCCCGCCTGCATGGCGCCTTTGCGCTCTGCTTCCTCTTTGAAGGCGAAGATGACCTGATCATCGCCGCGCGCCAGGGCAGCCCCCTTGCCATCGGCCACGGCACGGGGGAGATGTTCGTGGGCTCGGACGCCATTGCCCTTGCCCCGATGACCGACCGCATCACCTATCTGGAGGAAGGCGACTGGGCCGTCATCACGCGGGGCGGCGCGCAGATCCACGACGCCCAAGGCAAGCTTGCCAACCGCGCCGAGACGCGGGTGCTTCTGGACTCCGCCCGGATCGAAAAGGCCGGCTACAAGCATTTCATGGCCAAGGAAATCGCCGAGCAGCCGGTGGTCATCGCCGATGCGCTGAAGCATTACACTACGTCCGATGGCGGCCTCGCCCTGCCCGAGGCGCTCAATTTCACCGGCATCGACCGGGTGATGCTGGTCGGCTGCGGCACCGCCTCTTACGCCGCCCAAGTCGCGAAATACTGGTTCGAGCAGATCGCAAGCCTCCCGGCCGAGGTCGATATCGCCTCGGAATTCCGCTACCGCGACCCGGTCCTTTCCCCCGGCACCATGGCGGTCTTCGTCAGCCAGTCGGGCGAAACCGCCGATACCCTCGCCGCCCTGCGCCATGTGGAAGGCAAGGTCGCCAGGATCGTCGCGGTGGTCAACGTGCCCACCTCCTCCATCGCGCGGGAAAGCGACCT
>NCDS01000136.1 GCA_002280315.1 Rhodobacterales bacterium 32-66-7
GATCCGCCTCGTCCTCGCTGGCGGCGTCGCGTTCCGTTCGATCCAACAGCCGATAGCCGTAGCTCTGCCCCCGCTCCAGCGCCCAAAGGTCGGCCACATCCTCGACCACGCAGATCTCGCCGGTGGCGCGGGCCGGGTTGGCGCAGATCGGACAGAGATCGACGGTGGAGATATTGCCGCAGACCCGACACTCCCGCGCGGCCAGGGCCACTTCGGCCAGCGACTGCGCCAGGGGGGCCATCAGCTGGGCACGCTTTTTCAACAAGACCAGCACGGCACGGCGGGCAGAACGGGGGCCAAGACCCGGAAGCCGGGCCATCAAGTCGATCAGCGCCTCGATCCCGGTGTCGTCGGCCATGTCAGAACGGCAGCTTCACGCCGGGCGGGATGCCCATCGCCTCGGCCATCCGGGACATCTCCTGCTCGCTGCGAGCTTTCGCCTTGGCCTGCGCGTCGTGGATGGCGGCAAGGATCAGATCTTCGACCACTTCCTTTTCTGACGCGACAAGGATCGTCGGGTCGATATCCAGCCCCGTCACCTCACCCTTGGCGGTCGCCCGCGCCTTGACCAGCCCCGCGCCGGATTCGCCGACCACGACGATGCGGCCAAGCTCGGCCTGCACCTCGGCGAGCTTTTCCTGCATCTCGGTCGCGGCCTTCATCATCTTGGCCATGTCGCCAAGCCCGCCCAAGCCTTTCAGCATCGCTGCACTCCTTTGTTCGACCCGAGATAGGGGCACCGCCCGGGTGGCGCAAGCCAAGGCTATGGCGGCGCGGTTCCTATTCCTCGAACGGGTTCCAGTCGTCATCCGCGTCCGATTCGGCCAGCGGAAGCGCGGTCATTTCGGCGGCGGCCAACAACGCCTCGGGTGAGCGGACATCGGTGATCCTTGCGCCGGGAAAGGCGGCAAGGATCGCCTGCATCAGCGGGCTTTCGCTGGCCTTGGCGTCGATCTCGGCCCGTTCGGCAAGGCGCGTCTCGGCAAGGGTCGGCGCGCCACCGTTCCCCACGACCGACACCCCCCAGCGCACCCCGGTCCAGGCCTGCAACTGCTGGCCAAGCCGGGCGGCAAGATCGGGCCGCGCGTGGGGGCCGGGTTCGAACTCGATCCGTCCGGGGGCGTAGCGGACAAGGCGAACGCCGCTTTCGACATCGTTCAAGAGGACCATGTCGCGCTTTTGCCGGATGAGCTCGATCACCGAGGCGAAGCTGGCATAGACCTGCAACTGGCTTTCGGCCAGCGCCGGGGCCGCAGCGGTCATGCTTGGCCCGCGCGTCGGTGCTGCGTGAACCGGGGCGGCATGGATGGGGGCAAGGCGCGGGGCATGGACCGTACCACTGCCACCCGAGCCACCTGCGGGCGCCCCGCCCGGGGTCGGCGGGCGGGGGGCATCGACGAGTTTTTTCACCAGCGTCTCGGGGTCGGGCAGATCGGCGACATGGGTCAGGCGGATCACCGCCATCTCTGCCGCCATCATCGCGTTCGGTGCCAGCGCCACCTCTTCGATCGCCTTCAGCAGCATCTGCCACATCCGCGTCAGGGACCGCATCGGCAGTCGTTCTGCCATGTCGCGGCCGCGCAGCTGTTCATCGGGCGGCGTCGTCGGGTCTTCGGCCGAGGCGGGGTTGATCTTGATCACCGAGATCCAGTGCGTGATCTCCGCCAGATCGCGCAGGACGGCCATCGGGTCGGCCCCGTCGGCATATTGCCCTGAAAGCTCTGCCAAGGCCGCTGCCGCATCGCCCTGCATGATGAGGTCGAAGAGGTCGAGCGTCCGGCCCCGGTCGGCCAGCCCCAGCATCGCGCGGACCTGCTCGCCCGTCGTCTCGCCCGCGCCATGGGCAATGGCCTGGTCCATCAGGCTCATCGCGTCGCGGACGGAGCCTTCGGCGGCACGGGTGATGAGGGCAAGGGCGTCGGGCGCAAGCTTCGCGCCCTCTTTCGCGGCGATGGCGGCGAGGTGGGTCATCATCACCTCCGGCTCGATCCGCTTGAGGTCGAAGCGCTGGCAGCGCGACAGGACGGTGACCGGAACCTTGCGGATCTCGGTGGTGGCGAAGATGAACTTCACATGCGCGGGCGGTTCCTCCAGCGTCTTCAGAAGCGCGTTGAAGGCAGCGGTCGACAGCATGTGCACTTCGTCGATGATATAAACCTTGAACCGGGCCGAAGCGGCCCGGTAGTGGACCGAGTCGATGATCTCGCGGATGTCCCCCACCCCAGTGCGAGAGGCTGCGTCCATCTCCAGCACGTCGACATGGCGACCTTCGGCGATGGCGATGCAGGGCTCGCACAGCCCGCAGGGTTCGGTCGTCGGCCCGCCGGTGCCATCGGGACCGATGCAGTTCAGCCCCTTGGCAATGATCCGCGCGGTGGTGGTCTTGCCCACGCCGCGCACGCCGGTCATGACAAACGCATGCGCGATCCGGTCGGCGGCGAAGGCGTTCTTCAGCGTCCGCACCATCGCCTCTTGCCCGATCAGATCGGCAAAGGTCGCGGGGCGGTATTTGCGGGCAAGAACCTGATAGGCTGGCTGGTCGGACATCGGGCACCCCTTGGCCGGAAAGCCTAAACCGCCGGGGGGGCGGGGGCAAGCCAGGTTGCCCGCCCCCTTACCGCTTGAACCGCGACTTCACCGCGAGCGAAGTCTTCACCTGCTTGCCGAACTTGCGCTGGCGGTCCCGCGCCTCGGCCGGGGTTTCGCTGTGGTAGAGATCTTCCTGCTTCAGCTTCTGCCAGCGGCGCAGGCGGCCTTCGTCGAGCCTGCCATCGGCAATCGCCTCCAGCACCGCGCAGCCGGGTTCTGCCTCATGCGTGCAGTCGCGGAAACGGCAGTTGCCCAGAAGCTCGGTCACGTCCTGAAACACCGCGTCGATGCCGCCGCCTGCGTCGATCAGCGCCAGCGCGCGCATGCCGGGCGTGTCGATCAGCCAGCCGCCACCGGTCATCGGATAAAGCGCGCGGGTGGTGGTGGTATGGCGGCCCCGCGCATCGCTTTCGCGAATGTCGCCGGTTGGCGCGGCAAGGCCGGTCAGGGTGTTCGTCAGCGTGGTCTTGCCAACGCCCGAGGTGCCCAAGAGCGCCACGGTCTGCCCATCCCTGCACCATTGTCCCAAGGTCTGCGCGACCTTAGGATCGCGTGCATCCAGCGGGATTGCGGTCAGGTTCCGGCTCAGCGCCTCGGCGCGGGTGCGGTAATCTTCGGCCTTGGCGCTGGTGTCGGCCTTGGTCAGAAGGATCACCGCCTCGGTCCCCGCTTCGGCGGAAAGGGCCAGGTAACGCTCCAGCCGCGCCGGGTTGAAATCGGCGTTGCAGGAGGTGACGATGAACAGCGTATCGACATTCGCCGCGATCAGCTGGAGCGCATTGCCGGTCCCCGCGGCGCGGCGGCCAAGCTCGGTCTTCCGCTCCAGCCGGCGAATGACGCGGGTGCCGTCGGACAAGAGCCAGTCGCCGATGGCAAGCTCCCCCGCCTGCTGCGTGCCGGTCAGGGGCAGGGTGACCGGGCCACCCGCAGTCAGCCCGTCGATCCGCGCCCGGTGGAGGGCGGAGATTCGGGTCGGGACAAGGGAAAGCTCATCCGGGTCGAGTTGCGACAGGAAGGCGTTGGTCCAGCCAAGGCTGGCAAGCGATGGGGATGTCATTGGGGCGGTCCTTGCAAGACGGTGCGATGCCCGGTGCCGGTCCGATGCGGACGGGCGGGGCGGCCTGATGCGGGCAAGGACGCGACGGGGATACCCTTAAAGCGCCGTGGCCCGGAAGGTTGCGATGACAGTCATTGGCGGCTCCATCAGCAAAGCGAAAGGCGGGCGGCAAAGGTGAGAGGCTGGACAACGACCCAAGTGGGGCTCGTTACGGCTGCTTCCTTCCGGACCTGACCGGGTTGGCGAGGCACCTGCCCGCGCCAACCTCTCACTCGCAGATATAGGACAAGCGCGGCACGGGTGCAAGTCGGCGGGAAAGGCGGTAGTCTGGGGGTGCTGGCTGCAAAAGGGGGAATGCCATGACACGCCTGATCCGCACCGACTGGCCCGATTTCGGCACCCCCGACCTGCCGCCGCCGCTGTCTTTGGGGGAATGTCAGGCGCGGCTGGAGGCGCTGCGGCAAGCGGCGAAGGGGCGCGGCTTTGAGGTGATCGTGGTCTACGGCGACCGCGAGCATGCCGCAAACCTCGCCTGGCTGACCGGCTTTGACCCCCGCTTTGAAGAGGCGGTGCTGGTGGTCACGCCGGGCGACGCGCTTCTGTTGGCGGGGAATGAGTGTCTGGCCTACACCGCAATCTCTCCCCTTGTCGGGGCGGGGGTCGTAAGGGTCGGCCATTGCGCCAGCCTGTCGCTGCCGTCGCAGCCCCGGGGCGGGCGGCGGCTGGCGGACTGGCTGGGCGAGATGCTGGCCACGGACGACACGGTCGGGGTGATCGGCTGGAAGTGGTTCGACGCGGACGAGGTCGACGACCCCGCAACCGCCGTCGATGTGCCCGCCTTCCTGGCCGACCCCCTGCGCCGTCTGGCACGGCGGGTGGAGAATGCGACCGATCTGCTGATGCATCCGGCCCACGGCCTCCGCTGTCGGGTGGACGCGGCCGAGATTGCCCGGCTGGAGTTTGCCAACCACATGGCTGCAGCGGCGCTGCGCCGGATGGTGTTCGGCTTTCGCCCCGGTATGACCGATTTCCAGGCGGTCGAGGCGGCGCGGATCGGCGGCCTGCCGCTGGGCTGCCATGCGGTTCTGGCGGTCGGCGATGCGCCGGGGCTTGCCAGCCCCTCCGGTCGGCATCTGACCCTTGGTCTGCCGGCCAGCTTCAACATCTGCCATTGGGGGGCCAACATCTGCCGGTCGGGCTGGATGGTGCGGTCCGCCGATGAGCTTCCCGTCGCAGCCCGGGACTACGTCGAGGCCTTCGCCGCGCCCTATGTGCAGGCAATGTCGGACTGGTGCGCGCTGATGCGGCCCGGGGTCGTCGGCGGGGCGGTCTGGCGCGACATGATGCGGGCGCTGCCATTCGACCGTTTCGGCGTGACCCTGAACCCCGGGCATCTGATCGGTCTTGACGAATGGGTCTCGTCGCCGATCCGCGAGGGGTCGACCGATGTCCTTGCCAGTGGCATGGCGATGCAGATGGATGTGATCCCCGGCCATGCGGTCTATGGCTCCACCCGGATGGAGGACGGCTATGTGATCGCCGACAGCGACCTGCGCGCGACCCTGGCCCGGGACTATCCCAACGTGGCGCGGCGCTGCGATGCGCGGGCGCGGTTCATGCGTGAGGTGATCGGGATGGACGTGCCCGAGACGTTGCTGCCCCTGGCCGACACCTGCGGGATCGTGGCCCCGTTCCTGTTCGACCCGGCGCAGGTCCTGATCTGCTGACCGGTGGCCGGTGTCAGATCAGCCCCGCCAGTCTTGCACCGGTCATGAGGTCCGGCGCCAGATGATGGGCAAACCGCCCGGTACTGGCCACCATGTCCGGCACCTGCACCACCACGCAACCGGCGCTGCGCGCGGCTTCGGCCCCGGTCTCGCTGTCTTCGAACGCAAGGCAGCGCCCAGGGGCGACACCGAACAGGCTTGCGGCCAGCAGATAGGCGTCCGGTGCTGGCTTCGGAGCGGTGACATCGTCCAGCGTGACCACATGGGCGAAATGCTGCGCGATCCCGGCGATGGCCAGCTTCTGATGCGCGCTTTCCCGGTGGGACGAGGTCACCACTGCCGCCGTAAGCCCGGTGGCCGACAAAAGCTCGACCACGCCCGGCTTCAGGGGCAGGCCCGTCTTCAGTCGGAGCGCAAAGGCTGCGGCCTGGCTTTGGCGGACCGCCGCAAGGTCGATGCCGGGCAACGCGTCAAGGATCATGCGCGCGGCGGTCGGCTCATCGATGCCGACGAGCGTTTCCAGAAACGCGCGGCTGACCGGGTGGCCGTGTCGGGCATAGGCGGCAAGCCCGGTCTCAAGCGCGATGCTTTCCGTGTCGACCAGGGTTCCGTCAAGATCGAACAGCAGGGCGTCGTACATCGTGGCCTCCGTCGGGTGACGGGGTCTTAGCCGATCACAGATGCAGCCGGTAGTGCTCAAACCCCTGGTCGTCGGACCCAAGCGCCTCGGGTCGGTAACCGGCGATATCGCCAAGATGCGCGGCCGAGCCGACCCCGCTTGCCACCCGGACCGTCGTGCCGGGCATCGGCAGG
>NCDS01000137.1 GCA_002280315.1 Rhodobacterales bacterium 32-66-7
AGGAAAGGCAACATCATGAACTGGAACCTCGCACGCGGGCTGGTCTATCTGGCCTGTCTTGCTGCCTCCGGGCTGGCCATGGCCGGGCTGGCGGATTTCGATCTGGTGACCGGTAGCTTCGATCTGCGGCCCTTCAACCTCTACGCGCTGACCGGCACCGCCGGAGGCGTGATTTCCTCCGCACTGGCCTCGGTCGCCCTGTGGCGGGGCTGGGGGCGGAAGTGAAGGCTCTCCCGCCCGTACTTCAGGCCCATCTCGACGAGGGCACGACGACGCTGGCCTGGTGCTGGCGGATCGTGCGAGCAGATGGGGTGACGCTTGGCTTCACGGACCACGACCGCACCCTGACGTTCGACGGCACCGATTTCGAGCCAGAGAGCGGCTTTGCGGCCTCAGAGGTGCGATCGGGATCGGACCTGTCTGTCGATGCGCAGGACGCGCAAGGCGTGCTGAGCTCCGACCGGATCACGGAGACCGATATCCTCGACGGCCGCTGGGACAATGCGGCTGTCGAAGTGTGGCGGGTGAACTGGGCCGCGACCTCCCAGCGCCTGCTGATGCGGCGTGGCGCTATCGGTCAGATCCGGCGCGGGCGGTTGGCCTTCGTCGCCGAGGTGCGCAGCCTTGCCCACGTACTTGGGCAAACCGTCGGGCGGACGTTTCAGGCGACCTGCGATGCCGCCCTTGGCGATACGCGCTGCGGGGTCAATCTCGAGGCACCAGCGTTTAAGGGCACCGGCGCGATCATCGACATGCTGCGCGACCGCGCCTTTACCGCCTCTGGTCTCGGAAGTTTTACCTCAGGCTGGTTCACCTTTGGCACGCTCGACTGGACCAGCGGGGCCAATGCCGGGCGGCGGGCCGAGGTGTTAGCGCACGACCTCGTCGACGGCGTCGCCATCCTGACCTTGCTGGAAGCCCCGGTGCGCGCCATCGCCGGGTCGGCCACCTTCACCATCCGCGCCGGGTGCGACAAGCGCATCGCGACCTGCGGCACGAAGTTCGCTAATGTCGCCAACTTCCGGGGCTTTCCCAATATCCCCGGCCAGGATGCGGTCCTGCGCTATGCCAGCACCGATGGCGGCCACGAGGGGGCGGTGCTGTGACTATGGTCGACTCCGATAGGGTCATTGCCATCGCGCGGTCCTGGCTCGGCACGCCCTACCACGATCAAGCCAGCCTGAAGGGCGTCGGCTGCGACTGCCTTGGTCTGGCCCGTGGGGTCTGGCGCGAGGTGGTGGGTCCCGAACCATTCCCGATCCCACCCTACAGCCGGGACTGGGGTGAAGGCGGCCCGCGCGAGGTGCTGGCCGAAGGCGCGCGCCGCATGATGCCGGAAATCGCACCCGCCAATGCTCCGCCCGGCGCACTGATCCTGTTCCGCATGATGCCCCGCGCCATTGCCAAGCATGTCGGCATCCTGACCGCCCCCGACACCTTCCTCCATGCCTATGAGCGCCTTGGGGTCATCGAGGAACCGCTGACCCCAACGTGGCGACGCCGCATCGCCTTCACCTTCCTCTTTCCCCAACGCTGAGAGTTTCCCATGGCCACGCTCGTCCTCGGCGCTGTCGGCACTGCCATCGGCGGGGCCTTTGGCGGCGCGATCCTCGGCTTTTCCGGCGCGGCCATCGGCGGCTTCATCGGCTCGACCGTGGGCTCGGTCGTCGACAGCTGGATCGTGTCATCGCTGGCACCGGCCCAGCGGATCGAGGGCGCGCGGCTCGACACGCTGCGCATCACCTCGGCCACCGAAGGGGCGGTGATCCCGCGGCTTTACGGCCGGATGCGCATCGGCGGCAACATCATCTGGGCCACTGACTTCCGCGAGGAAACCAAGACCACCACCCAAGGCGGCGGCAAGGGCGGCGGTGGCGGCAAGGTCAAGACCACCGAATACCTTTACTATGCCAGCTTTGCCGTAGCGCTGTGCGAAGGCCCGATCACCGGGATCGGTCGCGTCTGGGCGGATGGCAAGGCGATGGACATGACCGGCGTGACCTGGCGCTGGTATCCCGGCAACGAGGTGCAGACCGCCGATCCATTCATTGCGGCCAAGATGGGCGCGGCCAACACGCCTGCCTATCGCGGCACGGCTTACGTCGTGTTCGATGATCTGGCGCTGGCCACCTTCGGCAACCGCCTGCCGCAGCTGTCGTTCGAAGTCTTCCGCCCGCTGGCCGATGCCGACACCGCCGAGGGGCTGACCCGCGCCGTCACCCTGATCCCGGCCTCGGGCGAGTTCACCTACGCTACCGACGCCATCCGCAAGGGCAGCGGTGGCGCGACGGTTGCCGAGAACCTGAACGCGCTGCCCGACCAGCCCGACATCGTGGTGGCGCTGGACCGGCTGCAGGCCATGGCCCCGGCGGTCGAAAGCGTCAGCCTCGTGGTGGCCTGGTTCGGCAACGACCTGCGCGCAGGATCCTGCAAGGTAAAGCCTGGTGTCGAGGTTGCATCCAAGACCACCACCCCCGCCAACTGGTCGGTGAACGGGGTCAGCCGCGCCAGCGCGCATCTCGTCAGCCGCGACGCCGAGGATCGGCCGGTCTATGGCGGCACGCCTGCGGATTTCGCGGTGGTGCAGGCGATCCAGGAGATGAAGGCGCGCGGGCTGCGCGTCACCTTCTATCCCTTCCTGCTGATGGATGTGCCCCCCGGCAACACCCTGCCGAACCCCTACGGCGCCAACGCCGCAACGACGGGCCAGCCCGCCTTCCCGTGGCGGGGGCGGATCACCTGTTCTCCGGCAGCGGGTTTTGCTGGATCGGTGGACAAGACCGGCACGGCGGCCACGCAAGTGTCGGCGCTGTTCGGGGCGGCGACGGCAGGCAACTTCAGCGTCAGCGGCGAGAACGTCGCCTTCACCGGCTCGCCCAGCGACTGGGGCCTGCGCCGCATGGTGCTGCACTACGCGCACCTTTGCGCGGCAGCAGGCGGGGTCGATGCCTTCCTGATCGGAACAGAGATGCCAGGCCTGACCACCATCCGGTCAGCGGCCAGCACTTATCCTGCCGTCACCGCCTTGAAGACCCTCGCGGCCGACGTGAGCAGCATCCTCGGGGCAGGCACAAAGATCGGCTATGCCGCCGACTGGTCCGAGTATTTCGGCCACCACCCGCAGGACGGCAGCGGTGATGTCTATTTTCATCTCGATCCGCTGTGGTCGGATGCCAACATCGATTTCGTGGGCATCGACAACTACCTGCCGCTGTCCGACTGGCGGGATGGCTTCGATCATGCAGATGCGCTCGAAGGCTGGCCTGCGATTTACGACCGCGCCTATTTGCAGGCGAACATCGCGGGCGGTGAAGGGTTCGACTGGTTCTATGCCAGCGCCGCCGACCGCTCCGCGCAAATCCGCACGCCGATCACCGATGGCGCGGCGGGCGAGCCGTGGGTCTTTCGCCCCAAGGATATCCGCGCCTGGTGGACGAACCCGCATTACAACCGGCCGGGCGGGGTGGAGAGCGGTGCATCCACCACATGGGTGCCGCAATCCAAGCCCATCCGCTTCACCGAACTGGGCTGCCCGGCCATCGACCGGGGTACCAACCAGCCCAATGTCTTCTTCGACCCGAAGTCGTCGGAGAGCTTCACGCCCTATTTCTCGCGCGGCTGGCGCGACGATGCCATCCAGCGGGCCTATCTGGAGGCGAGCTACCTGCATTGGGGTGATGCGGCCAACAACCCGATCTCCGCAGTCTATGGCGGCCGCATGGTCCATATGCCGGAATGTGCCGCCTGGACCTGGGACGCGCGGCCTTATCCGTTCTTTCCGGAATTGACCGGTGTCTGGACTGATGGCCCGAACTGGCGCTTGGGCCACTGGCTGACCGGGCGGCTGGGGGCGGTGTCGCTTCCGGCGCTGGTTCGCCACCTCTGCCTGCGCGCTGGCCTGCCGGAAGCCCTGATCGACGTCACCGGCCTCTGGGGCGCGGTCGAGGGCTATGCCATCGCAGCACTTGAAGCGCCGCGCTCCTCGATCAGCACGCTGGCGCGACATTTCGGGTTCGATGCCATCGAAACCGAAGGCATGATCCGATTTGTCATGCGTGGGCGGGCTTCCGTTCTGACCTTGGCGCACGATGACCTCGTGGCGTCCCGCGAAGGCGAGGCACTGGAACTGGTCCGCGCGCAGGAAACCGAACTGCCGCAGGCCTTGAAGTGGCAGGTCGCGCGGGCCGATGAGGATTATGACGCAGCGCTCGTCGAAGCCCGCCGCATCACCGTCGACACCACCCGCATCGCCTCCGAGTCCTTCCCGATGGCAATCCCGCCCGAGGAGGCCGAGCGCCGCTGCCGCCGCGCGCTGATGGAAGCCTGGATCGGCCGCGAGAGCGCCACCTTCCGCCTGCCACCCTCACGGCTGGCACTCGACCCCGCCGACGTGATGCGGCTGGTCCATGACGGCCGCGAGATCGAGTTGCGGCTGGTATCCATCGCCGATTCCGATGGCCGGGGCATCGAGGCCGTCCGCCAGGATCGCGCCGCCTACGATTTGCCGCCCGGCGATCCGCGTCCAGCCTCGCTGACCCGGTCCGTTGTCTTCGGCGCGCCGGATGTGGTGCTCCTCGACCTGCCGCAGCTGTCCGAGGACCAGCCCGCGCACCGGCCAATGGTCGCGGCGCACGCCGTTCCCTGGCCGGGCGAGATGGCGGTGTTCCGCAGCCCGGGGGCGGATGGGTTTGCCTTGCTGACCACCTTCGGCAGTCGCGCGCGGATCGGCACGCTGGTGTCGGACCTCTACCCGGGCCCGACCTCGCGCTTCGATCTCGGCAATGCGCTGGTCGTCGATCTCGCCTCCGGTACGCTGGAAAGCGTCACCGACGTGACGCTGTTCGGCGGCGCCAACGCGCTGGCCATGGAATCCGCGCCGGGCAAATGGGAAATCGTGCAAGCGGGTGTCGCCGAACTGATCGCCCCAGGCCGCTATCGCCTGACCCGGCTTTTACGGGGCCAGCGCGGCACCGAAGCCGCGATGGGCAATCCGACCCCGGCCGGGGCACGGTTGGTGGTGCTGGACTCTGCCCTTGCCCCGCTGCCGATCGCGGAGGCCGATCTCGGTCTGCCATGGAACTGGCGGATCGGCCCCGCGGCACGGGCGGTCATTGACGCAAGCTACATCGCGCTGGCCTTCACGCCGGCCGGTCGCGGCCTTGTGCCCTTCGCCCCGGTCCATGTTGCGCAGCCGTGGCGGGCGGCACGCAGCCCGGGCGATCTGACGATCCGCTGGTCGCGCCGGTCGCGCGCGCTGGTGGCCGATGCCTGGGAACAGGTCGAGGTGCCGCTGGCCGAAGACCAGGAAAGCTACGACGTCCAGATCCTCGACGGGGCTGTCGTCAAGCGCACGCTGACCAGCACCACGACGTCCGTCCTCTACACCGCCGCCCAGCAGACCGCCGATTGGGGTGCGCCGTTTGGCCCCAGCCAGACACTGGCGATCCGCATCTACCAACTCTCGAACCGCCTCGGTCGCGGCGATCCCGCCACCGTCACCCTCCAGTTCTGAAGGCCCGTCATGTCCGACACCTCCACCCATCTTGGCCTGCCATACCTGCTGGCGGCCCAAGCCCAGAAGCATGTCACCCACAACGAGGCCCTGCGCCTCCTCGATGCCATGGTGCAGCTGTCGGTCCTCGACCGCACGCGGACCACGCCGCCCGCGAGCCCCGCCGACGGCGACCGGCACCTCGTGGCCTCTGGCGCGACGGGGCTGTGGGCGGGGTGGGATCTGAACGTGGCCTTCTGGGTTGATGGCGTCTGGATGCGCCTGGTGCCTCGCCCCGGCTGGCTGGTCTGGATCGCGGCCGAGCAGGTGTTCCTCGTCTGGAACGGCAGCGCCTGGGACCCGGTCGGCGTACCGCAGGATGTGTCTGACGCGATCTTCAGCCTCGTCAGCGACGCCGATCCGACGAAGAAGGCGCTGTTTTCGCTATCGGGGATTACCACGGGTACGACCCGAACCTACAGCCTGCCGAACACCTCGAGCGAGTTGGCGATCCTCGCGGGCACGCAGACCTTCAGCGGCAACAAGACCTTTTCAGGGACGCTGACCGCCTCGGGCACCGTTACGGTGTCGGCGGCCTCGGCCAGCATCGGCACGGCAACGTACCGGCGGCGCATCCGGATCGACCACGGTCGTCAACATCGGCTCGACCACGGCGGGGGCCGCAGGCACGACGGTCGTGAATACGCCGACCGTCACCTTCGCCAATGCGGTGACGCAGGTCGGCATGCCCCAGGCCAACCTGACCGCGCAGCTTCTCGGCCTCGGCGGGGCGACAGCCGACAGCTACAACCGCGTATCGGTCAACACCCCGGCGCTGCTGTTCAACAACGCAGGCACCGGGATCGAAGCGACCGT
Organism: Rhodobacterales bacterium 32-66-7; assembly: GCA_002280315.1. Taxonomy (GTDB): domain Bacteria; phylum Pseudomonadota; class Alphaproteobacteria; order Rhodobacterales; family Rhodobacteraceae; genus Tabrizicola. Next base: position 6,368 of record NCDS01000137.1, read on the forward strand.
CAACAAGGCGGCGGCCGAGAACGATGCAGCCTTCGCCTTCAAGACCGGGTTTTCGGCCCGGGCGCTGATCGGCCTGCTGGGCAATGACGATTTCAGCTTCAAGGTCAGTCCGGATGGTTCAGCCTTCTTCGATGCCTTGAAGATCGACCGCACCAATGGCCAGGTGGAACTGCCGCAACCCACCATCCTGCCGGGGCTCAGCGCCGCTCCATCCCCTCCGCCCACCGGCAAGGCGGCCGTCTACGCCCGCAACCGGGCGGGGGCACCGTGGATCGACGTGATGCGCCCCTCCGGCCGGGATTTTCCGCTTCAACCCCACTTCGGGGTCAACCGGATCGCTAACTGGTCGCCCTCTGTCACCACC
>NCDS01000138.1 GCA_002280315.1 Rhodobacterales bacterium 32-66-7
CGGTTCAGCGTCACCACCGGCCCCAACCCCTTCTCCGCCCCCGCCGCCCTGGCGGCCTCCTGCACGAACCCCGGCAAGTCGGCCAGGTCCTGCGGGGAAAGCTCCAGGAACCACGACCGCTCATCCGCCAAGAGGTTCTGCCCGAAAGCCGTCCCAAGGACCGCCAGCCGCGCCTTCACCGCCGTCAACCGCTCCGCCGCCGCCCCCTCCAGCGCCGCGCCCGACCGCACGAACATCTGCCGGTACAGCTCCAGCACGCGGCCCTGCTCCGCCGTCAGCCCCAGCCCCTCACGCCCCTGCCACAGCGCCTCGATCTTCCCGAACAACGCCTTGTTGTTGGTGATCTCGGATGAGAACGCCGACATCTTCGTCGCCAGCTCCCGCATCAGCGCCTCCCGCGCTTCGGTGCTGTCCGCCCCGGCAAGGTTGTAAAACACAGCCGCGACCCGGTCCAAATCGCCCTCGGCAAGCTCCAAAGCCTCGATAACCTCGGCAAACGATTGCCCCGGCCCCTCGGCAATCGCGACGATGTTGGCCCGTGCCCGTGCCAAAGCCTCATCGAAAGCCGGCCCGAAATCCTCGTCCCGCACCTCTGCAAAGGGGGGCAGGCCAAACGGGGTGTCCCAAGGCTGCAACAGAACATTCATCGCCAATCTCCTTTGCATCGCAAGCTAGGTCGCCAACTTTCCCCCGTCCACCCTTGCTCTTTAACCAAATACTCTCAGGGGGTTTGGGGGCGGAACGCCCCCATCAGCCGAGGAGGAGGCGCAGCCCGACGACGAGACAAAGGCCTCGCGCGGCACGCGCTCCGCATCCTTACCGCCCATCCTGTCAGCGCCCGTCCCGCCCGCGCAACCGCGCCTCGAGCTGCCGCAGCGCCAGGCTCAGCCCGATCGTGATCGTCAGATACAAGAGCGCGACCAGATTGTAGGTCTCGAAGTAGCGAAAATTGCCCGCGGCGGTGACCTTCGCCAACTGGGTGATATCGGCCACGCCCAGCACCGACACGAGCGAGCTGTCCTTCACCATCGCCACGAAATCATTGCCCAGGGGCGGCAGCACCATCCGGAAGGCCTGCGGAAAGACGATGTGGCGAAACCGCAGCCAGCCGGTCAGCCCCAGCGCCTTCGCCGCCTCCACCTGCCCCTTGTCGACCGCTTGCAGCCCGGCGCGGAAAATCTCGGCCAGAAAGGCCGAATAGGCCAGGGTGAGCGCGATCACCGCCCGCCAGAGCAGGGGGAAATCCCGCCCCCGCAACGCCTCCAGCCCCAGGGGAACCGCAAGCCAGTTCCAGGCGGCCACCAGCGCCGGGGCCACGACGAAGGCCACGTAAAGGAGAAGCACGATGATCGGGACGCCGCGCATCACCTCGATGTAAAGCCGCGCCGCCTGTCGCAGCACGACGAACCGCGACAGCCCCGCCAGCGCAAGGCCCAGCCCGATCAGGCAGGCCCCGGCATAGGCCACCAGCGTCACCGCGACGGTGATCCGGATGCCCTTGGCCAGCGTGACGAAGGCAGCGGCATAGACCTCGCTGGCCCAGACTTCGTAGAACAGCCAAAGGCCGGTGACCGCGACGATCACCAGCCACCAGGGAAAGTCCTTGTCCGGTTCGGCGTTCGGGGTCATGCAGGCAGGCGGAAACCGGACCCGGTGCGCATGACCTCAGCCGCCGATCTTGTAATCAAGAAACCACTTCTTGTTCAGCGCCGCGATCGTGCCATCCGCCTTCATTGCCGCAATCGCCGCGTTCATCGGCGCCACCAAGTCCGAGCCCTTGGGGAAGATGAACCCGAAATCCTCGGTCCCGAGCTTTTCGCCGATGATCTTCAGCCCACCGGCCGAGGCGTCGACATACCCCGCACCCGCCGTGCCGTCGGTCAGGACCAGATCGACATCGCCCGCCTTCAGCGCCTCGACCGTGGCGCCGAAGGTCTCGAACAGTTTGATCCGCGGGTTCGCCTCGTCACCGTCCAGGACCTCGTAGACGCCGACATAGAACGGCGTCGTCCCGGGCTGCGCAGCCATCAGAAGGTCGGCATCGGCGGCGAAGCTTGCCGCATCGGTGAACCGCTCCTCATCGCCGCGCACCATCATCACCATCTCCGAGGTCATGTAGCTGTCCGAGAAATCGACCTGCTCCTTCCGGTCATCGCGGATGGTGATCCCGGTCATCCCAAGGTCGAACTGCCCCTCGCTCACCGCCGGGATCATCGCGTCCCAGCTGATGGTCTCGTAGCTGACCGTGAGGTTCAGCCGCTTGGCAATCTCGGCCATCGCGTCATATTCCCAGCCCACCGCCGCCCCCGAGGCATCAAGAAACTGCAAGGGCGGATAGGCGTTTTCGGTCACCACCACCACCTCGCGTCCGGCAAGATCGGGCAGGTCCTCGGCGATGGCAGCGGTCGAAAGGGTCATGGCCATCAGGCCGATGGCGACGCTCAGTTTCATTGGTGGAACTCCCTGTCACGAATGTTTGGACCAAGCATGCCGCGCCCTCGCGGCAAGCACAAGATGCCAGCCGTCCGGCGCGGTCGGTCCAGGCTCTTGACCAGAACGGCCTGCTGCGGCACCCTTTGCCCTTGAAAGGGGTCCGACCCGATGTCGCGCGTCCTGTCCCTCACCCCGGCCCATATCGCCCGCATCCACCGCGAGGTGCCCGACACCGGTCCGCCCCCGGGTATGGAGCTCCACACCGACGCCGATTATGCCGCCTGGGTCGCCCGCATCGCCGAAGCCGCACCCCCCGGCCCCCTGCGCCTGTTCGCCTATGGCTCGCTGATCTGGAAGCCCGAGGTTGCCCATACCGCCGAAACCCTCGCCACCGTGCATGGCTGGCACCGCAGCTTCTGTCTGCGCATGATCCGCTTCCGTGCCACCCCCGACTGTCCCGGCTTGATGATGGTGCTGGACCGGGGCGGCAGCTGCAAGGGCGTGCTCTATGACCTGCCCGAAGACGACCTTCCCGCCACGCTGGCCCGCCTCTTCCGGCGCGAGTTCACGGTCAAGCCGATCAACTCCATGCCGCAGTGGATCACCGTCCGCACCGCCAAGGGACCGGCGCGGGCGCTGGCCTTCGTGATGAACCGCGCCTCGCCCGCCTATCTGCGGCTTTCCCTGCCGGATCAGGCTGCAATGCTCGCCCGCGCCTGCGGCCCCTTGGGCACGGGGGCCGAGTATCTCTTGAACACCGTCACGCATCTGAAGGCGAAGGGCATCCATGACAGCGGCCTCTGGACCCTGCAGCGCCTTGTCGCCAACCAGATCGACGCGGCCGGTTGAGGCTGCCCTACAACTGCACATGGATATGATCATCATGCCGCGCCGCGCGGCAGCCCCTAAAACCCCGAAGGCAAGGGGCTCGCCCCCACCCGCCGCCGGAACACCAGCGCCACCAGCCAGGCAATGCCGCCAAGCTGCGTCACGGTCAGGGCGACCACGATGGTGCCTTGGCACATCCACCGCCAGATCCCACCGCGCGACCGGGACAGGGTCATGCGGTGGCCCCGGCGCAGCAGGCCAACCGCGCCGTCACACCCCGGCCCCCGCTGCGGGCTGACCCGCCCCACCGCCACACACCGCACACTCCGCCCGCCGCTTCACCGCGATCACCCGCGTCTCGGCGAAAAGCGCATCATGGATCATCAGCCGCCCGGCGAGCGTTTCTCCCGCGCCGGTGATCCACTTCACCGCCTCCATCGCCATCACCCCACCGATGATCCCCGGCAAGGGTGCCGCCACCCCGGCCTCGGCGCAGGTCGGCACCAGGCCGGGCGCAGGCTCCACCGGAAAGACGCACGCATAACAGGGCGCGCCCGTCGCGGGATGAAAGAGGCTGACCTGCCCCTCCCACTGCGTGATCGCGCCCGAGATCAGCGGCACCCCCGCCGCCACGCAAGCCCGGTTCACCAGATGGCGCGTGGCGAAACTGTCGCTTCCGTCCAGCACGAGGTCATGGTCGGCCACCAGCGCGGCCGAGGCCTCGTCAAACCGCCGGTTGTAGGGCCTGACCTCGATGAACGGGTTCAGCGCCCGCATCGCGATTTCCGCCGAAAAGACCTTGGGCACCCCGATCCGCGCATCGGTATGGATCACCTGCCGCTGCAGGTTCGAGCCTTCGACCACATCATCATCGATCACCCCGATGGTCCCGACCCCCGCCCCGGCCAGATACAACAGCGCCGAGGATCCAAGCCCCCCCGCCCCCACCACCAGCACCCGCGCCGCCTTCAGCCGCTTCTGCCCCGGCCCGCCAATCTCGCGCAGCAGGATATGGCGGGAATAGCGCTGCAGTTCCACCGGGCGGAAGGCCGCTTGCGGCGCAGCCTCAGCCTCCGGGTCCGTAGGTCGGGCCAGCCCGCGCACCCGTGCCAAGAGGCCCCGGTACAACAGCACGACGACCGTCAGGAAGCCCAGCGCGAGCCAGGCGCGCGGATCGCCGCCGACGATGGTCTCGCGTGCCACCAGCTCTGCGGTCGTCCCGCCTTCGGGCAGATCCTCCCAACGCGGCAGGGTCATCACGACAAGGATGATCCACCACTGGACGGTCAGGGTCCAGAATAGCCAACCCGGCAGGCGGAAAAACCGTGCCGCCCCCCAGATCGCCCCGAACCCCAAAAGCCCGATCACGACCCGACCCCGGTAGAGCCGAACCCCCCAACCCCTCGCGCCGTCTCGTCCAGCGCCTCGACCACCGTGAACCCCGCCCGCACCACCGGCGCCACCACCATCTGCGCCACCCGGTCGCCATGGCGAATGGTAAAGGCCTCGACCCCTAGGTTGATCAGCGCCACGCCCAGGGGCCCGCGATAATCGCTGTCGATGGTGCCGGGAGTGTTCGGCACGGTAATCCCATGCTTCGACGCAAGCCCCGACCGGGGCCGCACCTGCATTTCATACCCGTCAGGCACCGCAACCCTTATGCCCGTCGGACAGATCGCCCGCGCCATCGGGGCCAGCACCAGCCCCGCATCGCGCGCCTCGGGCGGGAAGTTCGCACAGATATCCGCCCCCGCCGCCCCGGCGGTCTGATAGACGGGCAACGGCAGGGACCGGTCGGCCCACTCCTCCCACACCACCCTGACGAGAGGCTTTGCTGCCATCATTCTTCGTCCTCAAATATCCCCGCCGGAGGCTCCGACCCCAGTCTCGCGCAAGGCCTCAACGATCAACAGCCCCAGCCGCCGCGCCACCGCGTCCTTGCCCATCCGGGGCCAGGCATCCGCCCCCGCAGCACTGATCAAGACCACCGCATTCTCCGCCCCGCCCATGATCCCCGTTCCGGGCGACACGTCATTCGCGACGATCCAGTCGCAACCCTTGCGCGCAAGCTTGGCCGTGGCATGCGCCACGACATCCACCGTCTCGGCGGCAAAACCCACGACCAGCCGGGGACGCGTCGGCCCTTGCGAGACCTGCGCCAGAATGTCCACGTTCTCGGCAAACTCCAGGACCGGGGGCGCACCCGAGCCATCCTTCTTCAGCTTCTGCCCGCCCGGATTGACCACCCGCCAATCGGCCACCGCCGCTGCCATCACCGCCACATCGGCAGGCAAGGCCGCCGCCACCGCCGCCGCCATCTCGGCCGCCGTTTCAACCGCAACGACCGTAACGCCGGAGGGCGGTGCAACCGCCGCAGGTCCCGTGACAAAGGTCACCCGCGCCCCAAGATCGCGCAAGGCCACCGCAATCGCCGCCCCCTGCGCCCCAGAGGAGCGGTTGGCGATATACCGCACCGGATCGATCGGCTCATGCGTCGGACCCGAGGTCACCAGCACATGCCGCCCGGCCAAGGGCCCCCCACCGAAAGCTGCTCCGATCGCCGCGACAATCGCGGCAGGCTCGGCCATCCGCCCCGGACCATACTCACCGCAGGCCATCTCGCCGTCATCCGGCCCGACGACCAGCACCCCATCGCCGCGCAAGACGCCCAGATTGCGCATGGTCGCCGGATGCCCCCACATCCGCACATTCATCGCCGGGGCCACCAGCACCCGCTTGTCCGTCGCGAGAAGCAGGGTGGAGGCAAGGTCATCCGCCCGCCCGCCTGCCATCTTCGCCATCAGATCCGCCGTCGACGGGGCGACCACGACCACCCCCGCCCGGGTCAGGACCGGCACGACCGATCCGCCGGCTTTCTGCACCAGCCGGATCAGCTCCAGCGCCTTGTAGGCCGCGATCCCGCCGCCGATGATCAGCAGTATCCGCTTGCCGGACAGCATGGCCAAGGCCCCCTTGCCGCTTCCCCTTCAGGAGTAGGGGCCAAGCCCGGCAAACTCAACTCCCTCAAGGTCTTTCCCTCGTCAAATATCCCCGCCGGAGGCACCAAAGCCAAGCGCCCCGGCGCGCAGGCGACATAAGGCGTGCGGGCGCCCCTTGGCGCCCGCTCCGCAAGGTCACCGCCGGGGAAAAGGGCTACACCAGAAAGTGACGCACCTCGCGCGATTGCGCTTCAAGGTTCTTCCGCATCTTGGCGAAGGCAGCCGCTTCCAGCTGCCGGACCCGCTCTTTCGAGAGGCCAAGCTCCTCGCCCAGGCTTTCCAGCGTCCGCCCGGCATCGCGGAGCTTGCGTTCCGCCACGATGTAGCGCTCGCGCGGGTTCAGGGCCTGCATCGCCGCGATCAGCCAGTCGCGCAAGCGGTCGGTATCGTGCGAGCCTTCGACGGCCTCGGCCGCCTGCACACCATCGTCCTCCAGGACGTCGATCCACTCACGCCCATCCTCATCCGACGACTGCGTGGCGTTCAGCGAATAGTCGGACCCGGACAGCCGCCCCTCCATCATCTCGACATCGGCCAGCGACACGCCGACATCTGCCGCGACCATCTGCCGCAGCTGATGCTGGTCCAAAGTCTCACCCCGCTGGGCCGCCTCACGCTCCAGCTTGGCCTGCACCCGGCGCAGGTTGAAAAACAGCGCCTTCTGGCTGGAGGTCGACCCGGTCCGCACCATCGACCAGTTGCGCATCACGTAATCCTGGATCGAGGCCTTGATCCACCAGACCGCATAGGTCGAAAAGCGCACGCCCCGGTCCGGGTCGAACTTGTCCGCCGCCTTCATCAGGCCCAGCGAGGCCTCTTGAATAAGGTCGTTCATCGGCGCGCCATAGCGGCGAAACTTGGCCGCCATGCTGATCGCAAGCCGCATGTAGGCGGTGATCAGCCGGTGCAGCGCCTGTTCATCCCGCTGGTCGCGCCAGGCATAGGCCAGCCGCAATTCGGTTTCCGCATCCAAGAGCTCGGCCCGCATCGCCTTACGCGACATCGTCTGGTCAGAGTATCCGTCAAGTGCCATGATGACCTCCAGATTGGCTGACTGCGGGTGTCCGCGGCTTCTTGCGGTTTCTTACGGAGCACCCCTGTGACCGGATCACTTCGCGCAACTTTCCCTGCGGTGACCCTGGTCGTCGGCGGCGCCCGCTCGGGCAAGTCTACCTTTGCCGAAGCTCTGGTCAACAGCACCGCCCGCCCGCGCCGCTACATCGCCACGGCCGAAGCCTGGGATGACGAGATGCGCGACCGCATCGCCCGGCACGTCGCGGATCGTGGCCCGGGCTGGACCACGGTCGAAGCGCCGCTAGACCTTGCCGAGGCCCTTGCCGACGCCCGCACAGACGAGGTTGTGCTGGTTGACTGCGCCACGCTTTGGCTGACCAACCATCTTCTTGCCGACCATGACCTTGCGGGGGAAACAGCGACGCTCATCGCCAGCCTCCTCTCCTGCCCGGCCCCGGTCGTTGTCGTTTCAAACGAGGTCGGCTGGGGGATCGTTCCCGACAATGCGCTCGCCCGCCGGTTTCGAGATGCGCAAGGCCGCCTCAACCAGCAACTGGCCGCAACCGCCGATCTTGCGGTGACGGTGATCGCCGGGCTGCCGCTGGTGCTGAAGGGGCGCTTGCCGTGACGCGGTTCTGGCTCGTCCGCCACGCGCCCACCCATGCCAAGACGATGGTCGGTTGGACCGACCTTGCTGCCGATCTGTCCGACACCTCCGCCCTGCGGCGGCTTGGCGACTACCTGCCCGGGGCGGCCCCGGTGATCTCGTCCGACCTGCAACGCGCGGTCGCCACCGCCGACACGCTCGGCCGCCACCGCCTGCCCCATGACCCCGACCTGCGCGAGATCCATTTCGGCACCTGGGAACTGCGCGGCTTTGCCGAGGTGGAGGCCGAAGACCCCGCCCTGATCCGCGCCTATTGGGACAGCCCCGGCGACACCCGCCCCCCCGGAGGCGAAAGCTGGAACGACCTTCTGGCCCGCACCGGGGCTGCGCTTGACCGGCTGCAAGGCCTTGCCCCCGACATCATCATCGTTGCCCATTTCGGCCCGATCCTGGCCGCCCTGCAGCGCGCCACCCGCCAGACGGCGCTAAAGGTCTTTGCCCACCGGATCGACAACCTTTCCGTCACCCGGTTGCAGCTGACCCCGCCAGAGGTGTTCACGATCAATCACCGGCCCTGATCCCCCTCGCCACAATTCAGCGTTTCCCTCTCGCCCCGGCAAGGCGCAAATGGGCACAAAAGGACAACAGACATGACCCATACTTACGACCTTGTGATCGGTGACCGCGCCTATTCCAGCTGGAGCTTGCGCGGCTGGCTTCTGTTCGATGCCTTCCAGCTGCCGGTAACGACCCGTTCCGCCCGGCTTTACACCGATGAGCTGGCGACGACCTTGAAAGACTACTTCCCCGCCCGCACCGCCCCCACGATGCGCACGCCCGACGGCTCGGTCGTCTCCGAAACCATCGCCATTGCCGAGGAGCTTGCCACCCGCCACCCCGATGCCGGTCACTGGCCCAAGGCGCCACACGCCCGCGCCACCGCCCGGGTGCTGGCCGCCGAGATGCATGCCGGCTTCACCGCGCTTCGCAGCGCCTGCCCGATGAACCTTCGCGCAAGTTACGCCGACAGCCAGCCCAGCGATGCCGTGCGGGCCGACCTTTCGCGGCTGGAGACGCTCTGGTCCTGGGCGCGCACCACGACCGGATCTGCCACCCCCTGGCTTTGCGGCGACTATTCCGCGGCGGATGCCTTCTTTGCCCCGGTCGCCACCCGGATCGCCACCTACAATCTGCCCGTCCGGGCACCGAGGCCGAGAACGCGCTCTGCCCCTATTCCGGCAACCCGGTGACCCATGTGCTGGAGCTTTACGGCCGCCGCTTCGGCTTTTGCAACGCCTTCTGCCGCGACAAGACCGTCGCCGACCCGGAGGCCTGGCCCGCCTTCATGGCTCTTTACCACTCGTAAACCATTCCGCCCTACCCGTTAACCTTGGTGAACGGGCGGGGGATCACATGCGCTGGAAGACCAACTCGGCGGATCGTGATCTACCTTGGCCGCAAGTGCCTCCCCTCCCCCCCGTGGGGAGGGGAAGGGGGAGGGGGGCTTGGTCTTGGTGGGGGGCCCGGTCCGGGTGCTCGCAGCGGCCCCCCCACCCTACCGTTCCCCCCCTCCCTCTCCCTCCCCCACAAGGGGGGAGGGAAGCTCTGCCGCTCTCCCGGTTGGCCAGATGACCGCGCGGACCTATACCGTCGCCTTCGAAGGCGTCGAAGCCCGCCTGGTCGAGGTGCAATGCGCCATCGCACCCGGCGCGCCGGCCTTTACCCTGGTCGGCCTGCCCGACAAGGCGGTCAGCGAGGCGCGCGAACGGGTCCGTGCCGCCTTGCAGGCGCTGTCGATCGCGCTGCCGTCCAAACGCATCACGGTGAATCTCTCACCCGCCGACATGCCCAAGGAAGGCTCCCATTTCGACCTGCCGATCGCGGTAGCACTCCTCGCCGCGCTGGAGATCATCCCGCGTGAGGATGTGGCGGGGATCGTGTCACTGGGGGAATTGTCGCTCGACGGCAGGCTGGTCGCGGTCACCGGGGCCCTGCCCGCGGCGATGGCTGCGGCGGTCGAAGATCGCGCGCTGCTGTGTCCCCGCGCCTGCGGGGCCGAGGCGGCCTGGGTCGGTGCGACCCAGGTCCTCGCCGCCAACTCGCTGGCCGAGGTGCTGCACCATTACACCGGCCGCGCCCCCCTGACCCCGGCCGAGGCGGGAGAGGTCACCTCGACCCCCAGCACGCGCGATTTCCGCGAGGTGAAAGGCCAGGAACGCGCCAAGCGCGCCTTGGAAATCGCTGCTGCCGGGCGACATCATCTGTTCCTGGTGGGCACGCCGGGGTCGGGCAAGTCGATGCTCGCGGCCCGCCTTCCGGGCATCCTGCCCCCGCTGTCCGCCCCCGAGGCGCTGGAAACCTCGATGATCCACTCCCTCGCCGGGCTCTTGACCGAAGGCGGCATCTCGCGCGACCGACCGTTTCGCGAGCCGCACCATACCGCCTCGATGGCCGCCATCGTCGGTGGCGGCCGGGGGGCCAAACCGGGCGAGATCAGCCTGGCGCATAACGGGGTCCTCTTCCTTGATGAATTCCCCGAGTTTCCGCGTACCGTCCTCGACACCCTGCGCCAGCCGATCGAGACGGGGACGGTGATGGTCGCCCGCGCCAATGCGCATATCCGCTATCCCTGCCGGTTCCTGCTGATTGCCGCGGCGAACCACTGCAAATGCGGCTACCTGATCGACCCCGCCCGCGCCTGTGGCCGCGCGCCGATCTGCGGCGAGGATTACCTTGGCCGCATCTCCGGCCCCTTGATGGACCGCTTCGATCTGCGGGTGGAGGTGCCGCCAGTGGCATTCACCGACCTCGACCTGCCAGCCTCGGGCGAAAGCTCCGGCACAATCGCGGCCCGGGTGGCAGCGGCCCGTGCCCGGCAGACGGCGCGGTTCGCGGCGGACCCCGGCCTGCGCGTGAATGCCGATCTGGAGGGCAAGGCGCTGGAAGACCACGCCACCCCCGATGCCGAGGGCAAGGACCTGATCTCGCGCGTGGCCGAACGGATGGGGCTCTCGGCACGCGGCTACCACCGCATCCTGCGCGTCGCCCGAACGATTGCCGACCTTGATGAAAGCCCCGGGGTACGCAAACCCCATGTCGCCGAAGCGGTCAGCTTCCGGCTGTCCGCCGCAGTCGGGGGTTTGTAGGGCGGGCAGTTTGCCAAAGGACCCGCCACCCGGTAGGGCGGGCAATCTGCCCGCGACCCTCGCCCCTCGTAGGGTGGGCACTATGCCCACGTCACCCACCGCCTGGCAGGATGGGCAATTTGCCCGCGACACGCGCTGGTCGTAGGGTGGGCAATCTGCCCACGTCCCCCTTATCGCGCTGCGCGCTTCGCCTCGATCACCTCCCAGATGCGGGCGGCGGCGTTGGTGCCGTCGAACCGCTCCAGCTCCTGCAGACCGGTGGGAGAGGTCACGTTGATCTCGGTCAGCCAGTCGCCGATCACGTCGATGCCGACGAAAACCTGACCCTTCTCGCGCAAAATGGGTCCAATGGCGGCGCAAATCTCCAGGTCTCGCGCGGTCAGACCGATCTTCTCGGGCCGCCCGCCGGCATGCATGTTGGACCGCGTCTCACCCGCCTGCGGTACGCGGTTGATCGCCCCGACCG
>NCDS01000139.1 GCA_002280315.1 Rhodobacterales bacterium 32-66-7
GGAGGTCGCCTGATGGCCACGAAGAAGCCTGAAGCCGGCGAGGCACTCAAGCAGGTCACCTACCTCGCCTCAGCGTTGAAGGCACCCCGGATCACCGAAGCCGCCGCCCGGCTTGCCGACCACGCGCGTGACGCCGGCTGGACCCACGAGGAATACCTCGCCGCAGTCCTGGACCGGGAAGTCGCCGCCCGGAACGCGTCTGGTGCCCAGTTGCGGATCCGGGCCGCCGGGTTTTCTCCCGGCCGCCGACCCATGCTCCTGCCACGCGGTCAGGTGCTCTGGGCCGCCTTGCCGCCCCAGATGCCATAGGTCTCGCGCATGTAGTCGACGCAGGCGCGGTTGGCATCGTCCCGACGCGCACCATCCAGTTCGGCCCGATACAACGCAAAAGTCTCATTCATGTCGCCGATGTTGCTTATCCTTGCGCCCGCCATTTCGACCCAGATCGGGATGCCCCGCCGCGTCAGATGCCCGGAAATCCAGACGTCATCCACGGCCCAAAGGATTGGCGGAATGTCGGATACCGCGTCGTCGAAGAACTCGGGCCGGACCAACACCCCGCCAAAACCCTCGGCAACGTCACCATAACCCGACGCGCTGAACCTGGTTTGGAAGGCCTTCAGCCGGACTTGGCCGAAATAGCGCGGAAACGTGCGGTCGACGGCGCGGAGCACGCTCCTCCGGAACACGGAGAATGGCCTTATGTCGCGAAATGCACGCGGCAATGGCCCCGAAGCAACCCAGTCGTAGCCCAGTTCGCTGATCGACATGGCTTCCGTACAGAGTGCTTCACCGGGATGATGCCGACGACATTTCAGAAAGGCCGCCGCGATACTGCTGTCATAATGCCGGTCATCATCGACATAGAGAATCTCGATATCCTGCCCGCGATAGGCCTTGGCGGCCGGCAGCACCTTGGTCGCCGGGCCAAGGTCCTCCTCCACCCGCACGATGCGCACACCTTCGGGCACCTCGGGCAGACCGCCACTCCACTGCGGAAACCGACGGTAGGACCGGGGGATGTAAAGCTCCACCGCTTCGGGCCGTGAGGTCTGGGCAAGAAGCGACTTGAGCGACGGTCCAAGGCTGGAAAAGCGGGGCGGAATGCTTGAGAGGGTAATGACGTGACGCATACCCCGTGCTTAGGTGCCGCATCCGGCTTCGTAAACCCCTTCCGACCGTGCCGCGTTCCGGTCAGGCCACGTTTCCACCTTGCCACAGGGGCCACTTTCCCCGCAGGATCACGGCACCCCGTCACCAGCGCGCGGACCCGAGGATGCGACTGCTCTGCCTTGCCCTTGCCCTTCTGTCCGCCCCCGCCGCGGCCGAGACCCTGTCGCAGGAAATCGCCCGCCAGGGGATCCGCGCGACCGAAGCCCGGCTCAGCGGCCTTGCGACGCCAAGCACCGAAGAGTTGTTCGGCCTCGCCGGCCTCCGCTTTCTTGGCGGGGTCGAGGCTGCGCTGCAACTGCGCTGGCAGACCGGTATCCGCGCCGACTGGTCGGAACTGCCGATCCTGCGGCTGCCGATCCCGGAAAATCCCGACGCCCGCGCCTTTGTCCCGGCCGATTTCACCCGGCTGATCCGCGACCTTGATGCCGACATGGAGGCCGCCCGCGCCGCGCTCGACCAACTCGACGGTCGCGCCTTCGCACTTGACATCGCGATGGCCGATCTGTGGTTCGACATCAATTCCAACGGCCAGCGCGACCCGGGCGAAGAGGTCGCCGCCGTGGCAGGCCTCCTCGGCGGCGGCCGGATCCAAAGCGTGGCGGTCGAAGCCCCGGTCATCACCTTTGATACCGCCGATGCCGCCTGGCTTTCGGCCTATACCCATTTCCTGTCCGCCTTCGCCGCGACCGCCCTCGCCTATGACCCCGAACCGGCGATCCAGCGCGTCATCGACAGCTCGGCCGCAATCTACGCACTTTGGGGTGACACCCCGCCGCCCAATGCGATGGACATGATGTTCGGCCGTCAGGTCGACCGTGTCGCCATGGTGCTCTTGGCCTTGTCCAGGACCCCGGACGCAGACCTCGCCCGGGATGCCCATGCGCATCTTCTGGCCATGATCGCCGACAACCGCCGCTTCTGGGCCAAGGTCGCGCTGGAGCCTGACAACAGGAACGAATGGGTGCCGAACGACCGCCAGGTGTCCGGCCTTGGCATCATCATGCCGCCCGGCACCGGCGAACGCTGGCAGGCCGTGCTGGCCGATGCCGAAAAGATCCTGCAGGGCGACCTTCTGATCCCGCATTGGCGCTTCGGCGCCGAAGCCGGGATCAACCTGGCCAAGCTGTTCGACAACCCGCCCGCGATCGACCTTCTTACCTTCATCCAGGGCGAAGGCCTCCTGCCCTACGCCGAAAAGGGCCCCCGCGCGACCCCCCTCGCCTGGACCGAATTCGAGCGTCTGGTCCAGGGCGACGCCATGCTTTTCGCCGTGTTCCTGAACTGACCCCCATTTCCTTTCTGCCGCAAATATCCCCTGCGGAGCAGGCCTGAGCCGGTTGCGCGCCTGCGCGCAGAGGCGAGGCAAAGGCGCGCGCGGAACGCGCACTATTTCCTTCGCATCAGGGCTGGATGCGGGACCTTGGCAGGTCGGCCAGAACCCGCTCCAGCGTCACGACGAGCTTGCCCGCAATCTCGTCAAGCTCGGCGTCGGTGGTGTTGAACGGCGGCGCCAGGATCACCGTGTCGCCCGCGACTCCGTCCACATGCCCGCCGGACGGATAGCAAATGAGACCCTGCCGCAACCCTTCGGCGCGGATGCGGGCATTCACACCCAGTGCCGCCGCAAACGGCTCCCTGGTCTTTGGGTTCTGCACCAGTTCCACGCCGATGAAATAGCCGCGTCCCCGCACATCGCCGACCTCGGGCAGATGCGCGAGCCGCGCCCGAAGATCGGCCTGCCAGCGCGGGCCCTTGTCCCGGATGCGGGCCAAGAGACCCTCTTCGGCCACGATCTTCTGCACCGCCACGCCGGCGGCAAGGCAGGCGGTGTGGCCGGTATAGGTATGCCCGGTCAGCGGTCCGCCGTGGCCTGCCGCCATCACCTCGGCAATCTCGCGGCTGTAGACGGCAGCACCCAAGGGCAGATACCCGCCCGACAGCGATTTCGCCACCGTGACGATATCCGCCGCGATCCCGTCCTCGGCGCTCGCGCGCCAGACCCCGGTCCGGCCCGAACCGCACATCACCTCGTCCGCGATCACCAGGACGCCATGGCGGCGGCACACCTCGGCCATCGCCGCCGCATAGCCCTCAGGCGCGGGCAGGGCCCCGCCCGCCGCGCCGACCACCGGCTCGAAGAGGAACCCCGCCACGGTCTCTGGTCCCAACCGCTCGATCTCGGCTTCAAGCTCGGCGGCGAGATGCGCCACCAGCCCATCGCGGCTCACCCCTTCGGGCAGTCGGTAGGCATTCGCCGCACTCACCCGCCCGACCATCGGCAGCGCCCCGGCAAAGGCGCGCTGGCGTTCTTCGAACCCCGAAAGCGCCGTTGCCATCAGCGTGTTGCCATGCCAGGACCGCTCGCGCGCGATGAACCGCACCCGGCGCGGATCGCCCCGGTCGTAATGATACTGAAGGGCGATCTTCACCGCACTTTCCACCGCCTCCGATCCGCTGGTGGTGAAGACCATTCCGGCAAGGCCGGTCGCGCGGACGATGATCTCGGTCATCTCCTCCAGCGGGTCGCTGGTGAAGAGGTAGCGATAGCCGTAGGCCACCCGCTCCATCTGCGCGGCCACCGCGGCGTTCACCCTTGGGTCGCCATGCCCGATGCTGAACACCGCCGGCCCGCCCGAGCCGTCGATATAGCGCCGCCCCTCGGTATCCCAGAGATAGACCCCGCGCCCGTGCGAGATCTTCGGCAGGGGACCGCTGGTGATGTCGTTCGCGCTTGGATGCGGCATGGTCTGGACGCCCCTTTCCGACCGATGCGGCCTGGCTGAGGGTGTCGCAGCCGGAAAATCGCTTGTCAACGCAGGCGCACCGTCCGGGGGTGGCTCCCCTTTGTGATCACGCGCAGTCTTTGCGTGATCACAGGTTTTGCAAGCGTGATCACAATCCTCGCTTTGCGCCGGTTTCGCTGCCTTGGGCGCGATTTCGCGTTTGGTGAGGGCAGGGATCCATGCCAAACCCGTCGCGCAAACCCTGTCACCATTCAGCCCGGGACCGCCGCATGAACATCCACGAATATCAGGCCAAGGCCTTGTTGCGCAGCTACGGCATCCCGGTGTCGGACGGACGCGTCGTCCTGCGCGCCGAGGAAGCCAAGACCGCCGCGGCCGAGCTTGACGGACCGCTCTGGGTGGTCAAGGCGCAGATCCACGCCGGCGGGCGCGGCAAGGGGCATTTCAAGGAAGCCGAAGCCGGCGAGAAGGGCGGCGTCCGCCTGGCCCGCAGCACCGGTGAGGCGGCGGAGTTTGCCCGCCAGATGCTGGGCCGCACCTTGGTCACCATCCAGACCGGCCCGGCGGGCAAACAGGTCAACCGCATCTACATCGAAGACGGCAGCGATATCGACCGCGAGTTCTATCTGGCCTTCCTGATCGACCGGGCGACCTCCCGCATTTCCATCGTCGCCTCGACCGAAGGCGGCATGTCGATCGAGGATGTGGCGCATGACACGCCGGAAAAGATCCACACCTTCACCATCGACCCTGCCACCGGCCTGCAGGATTTCCACGGCCGCCGGGTGGCCTTTGCCCTGGGGCTGGAGGGGGCGCAGGTCAAATCCTGCGTCGCGATCATCCGGAACCTTTACCGCATGTTCACCGACAAGGACATGGACATGCTGGAGATCAACCCGTTCTGCGTGCTGAAGGACGGCTCCCTGAAGCTTCTCGACGCGAAGATGGCTTTCGACGGCAACGCGATGTACCGCCACGCCGACATCGCCGCCCTGCGGGATGAGACCGAGGAGGACCCGAAGGAGCTTGCCGCGTCGAAGTTCGACCTCAACTACATCGCCTTGGATGGCGAGATCGGCTGCATGGTCAACGGCGCCGGGCTTGCGATGGCCACGATGGACATCATCAAGCTTTACGGCGCCGAACCCGCCAACTTCCTTGACGTCGGCGGCGGGGCAACCAAGGAAAAGGTGACCGAGGCGTTCAAGATCATCACCTCCGACCCGCAGGTCAAAGGTATCCTTGTCAACATCTTCGGCGGCATCATGCGCTGCGACATCATCGCCGAAGGCGTGATCGCGGCGGTGAAGGAAGTCGGCCTCAAGGTCCCGCTGGTGGTGCGGCTTGAGGGGACGAATGTCGAACTTGGCAAGGACATCATTCGGAAGTCAGGGCTGAATGTGATTGCGGCGGATGATCTGAAGGACGGGGCGGAGAAGATCGTGAAGGCGGTGCGGGGGTGAAACCCTTACTAGTTGCTCTCTCATTGACGTCGCTCACGGATGCTGGAACGGCGACTGCTGAAGAGCGATGGAAAGAATACTGGGAATGCGAGGAAAACGTATTGAGCACCGTCGATCTCGTTGAGCCTTCGATCCTTGACGGGGCCAATTTAATTGTGAGCGCACTTTGCGTTATGGTTGCGTCCGACTTGGCCAATGACATGGTAACTCAACGTGGAATGGCAACCGTGCAGCCATATGCTGCTGCTTTTGAAAGTGCGCTAAGCGCAATTAGCCGCGAGACCGCCATCAAACTCTACAAGACTAGATCGCTCCGACTTGGGCTAGCGGTAAACTAATGCCCCTCCTCCTAAACAAATCCACCCGCATCATGCGCCATGGCTTCACCGGCAGCCAGGGAACTCGTCTGGTGCACCCATGATCCGCACCGTCTTCCTCCTCCTCACCCTCCTCGCCAGCCCCGCGTTCGCGCAGATCAGCGATATCGACCTGCGCGCGGCGGAGGGGTATGTGTCCTGCCTTGGCATCAAGGGTGATGTCACGGCGGCGGTGCCGACCTTCGGGCTCTTCGGCTGGACCGACCGGGAGGAGACCGAGGCGGGGACCCGGTACACGCGGCCGGGGTTCGCGGCGACGAATTCGGCCCTCCTCAGCCCCGATGGCGCGACCTGCGATGTGACGACAGCGTACGGCACCGA
>NCDS01000140.1 GCA_002280315.1 Rhodobacterales bacterium 32-66-7
GGTCAACAGTGCCTACAGCGCCAAGGTCATGAGCTTCATGGCCGTGGAATTGGGTGACGGGACGGAGCTCAAGCAATCCTACACTGGTACCCCGTCCCGACACTCCTTCATGTCGGAGCGGGGCATCGCTGCCGGCAGCTACCTCTGGACTGCCGAGGTTCGGGCTGGGCGCACTAAGGCGATGAAGCTGTCAACCGAGTATATGGTTGCCTATAGTGGCCTGAAAGACGCGCCAGAGGAGTACGTGGAACTCTACTTCAAGAAGCTGGCGCGATTCACCACCTACCCTTACTTCCGCTCGCACTTTGCGGTGCACGTGGCCTCCTCGGGCCTGATGCTGGCGCCGCTGCCGTCACTTACTGACCGCGTGGACTGAAGCCGAAACAAACTGTTCCGACATCGGCCTTCGGTGGTATGACGTCTTTGCCCCCCTTAGCCAAGTGTTGCCTTTTGCCCCGGTGCCGGGCCATCATGCCGCGCGCCAAAGGGGAATATTATGCGGAAATTTCTGGTCGTGCTGGACGACAGCCGCGAATGCCTGAACGCGATGCGCTTTGCCGCACTCCGGGCTGCGCGGACCGGGGGCGGGGTCACGATCCTGTCGATCATCCCACCCGAGGAGTATCAGGACTGGATGGGTGTCGCCGATCTGATGCGCGCCGAAGCGCGCGAGCGGATCGAGGCGCATTTCGAGGTTTTCGCCAAATGGATGCGCGACAAGCAGGGCATCAACCCCGAACTCGTGATCCGCGAGGGCGACCCGGTCACCGAGATTCTGGCCCAGGTCCGTGATGACCCGGAGATCGGGGTCCTCGTCCTTGGGGCCGGGACGGACAAATCCGGCCCCGGCCCCCTGGTGACCGCGATGAGCCGAACCTCCGGCAACCTGCCGATCCCGATCACCATCGTGCCGGGCGACATGTCGAAGGAGCGGCTCGAAAGCATCACCTGACCGGTCGGCCCGGAAGCCATGCGCTCCACACAGATCAACCATGCGCCGGCAGACCTTTCTGCGGTGCAGCACGCGGTCCATCTTTGACCGGGGGGAGGCTGACAAGGAGACGACCATGACGTTCATCGCACCAAACCCGCTCCGCGCCCCGGTTGGGGCCGAGGATCCGCTGGCTTACTTCGTCCGGCTGCCGACACCGATCCCAGCGCTGCGCCCGATGTCCGCGCTTGACCAGATGTATGCCTATTACGCACCGGTCGAGGCTGCGGTTCGGCGGCAAACTTGACGGCACCGACCGGAAGCCCCATACTTTAGTGGAATTGTCGGAGATAGCCATGTTCATCCAGACCGAGTCGACGCCCAACCCCGCGACGCTGAAATTCCTGCCGGGTCAGACCGTGCTGCAGCTTGGCACCGCCGACTTTCCCAGTGTCGACGCGGCCGCAGCCTCGCCCCTCGCGCGGCGCATCTTTGCGGCGGGTGGGGTGACGGGGGTGTTCTTCGGCACCGATTTCGTGACCGTGACCAAGGCCGACGACGTTGACTGGCAGCACATCAAGCCCGCAATCCTTGGCGCGATCATGGAGCATTACCAGTCCGGTGCCGCCGTGATGGACGGGGGCGCAACCGCCGCCGGGGGCCATGCCGAACATGTCGGCGAGGATGGCGACATCGTGCGGCAGATCAAGGAGCTTCTGGATACCCGGGTCCGGCCTGCGGTCGCGCAGGATGGCGGCGACATCACCTTCCACGGCTTTGACCGGGGGGTGGTCTACCTTCACATGCAGGGCGCTTGCGCGGGTTGCCCGTCCTCGACCCTGACGCTGAAGATGGGGATCGAGAACCTTCTGCGGCATTACATCCCCGAAGTGCTGGAAGTCCGCCCGGTTGCCGCCTGAGCTTCCGTGACGGCTCATCGCTCCCTTCGGGTCGCTCTTCGCGGGGCACCCGTCGACGAGAAGACGACGTCGCACGAGGAGCTTTCCCTGCTTGCCTTCGACACCTCGGTCGCGCATTGCGCGGCCGCTTTGCTGTTGCCCGACCGCCTGATCCTGCGCGAAGAGGCGATGGAGAAGGGTCAGGCCGAACGCCTGATGCCCCTTCTGGAAGAGATCCTTGCCGACGGCGGCATCGGCTGGCACGACCTCAGCGCCCTGGCGGTGGGCACCGGTCCCGGCAACTTTACCGGCGTCCGGATTGCAGTTGCGGCGGCGCGCGGGCTGGCGCTTGGGCTGAAGATTCCCGCCATCGGCGTCACGCTGCTTGAGGCGCAAGCCTTCGATCTCCCGCGCCCGTTGACCGTGGTGCAGGACGCGCGCCGGGGGGAAGTCTATGTCCAGTCCTTCACCGTCGACGGACCCGGCCCCGCGCGGATCGAACCGGCGGGTGCCCACAGCCCGGGGGCGCGAACCGGCACTGCCGCAGGCCCCGGCGCCCTTCCTGCCGCCGTGCCGCTGATCGAAGCCATCGCCCGCATCGGCGCGCTTCGCGCCCGGACCCCGCAGCCATCCCCCGCCCCGTTCTACCTCCGCTCCGCCGATGCAGCGCCGCCGTCTGACCCGCCACCGGTCATCCTGCCGTGACGCCCGACGATCTTGCCACGCTCCACGCCCGTTCTTTCACCACGCCCCGCCCGTGGAGCGTGGCCGAGTTCAGCGATTTCCTCGCCGATCCCCTGGTGTTCCTGTTGCTCGAAGGTGACGCGGGCTTCCTTCTGGGCCGCGCCGTGGCGGGCGAGGCCGAGCTTCTGACCCTCGCCGTCGCCCCCGAGGCGCGCAGGCGGGGCCTGGCGCGCAAACTGGTCAACCGGTTTCTTTATCAGGCCCGGCTGCGCGGCGCCGACAGCGCGTTTCTCGAGGTGGCCGACGACAACGCCGCCGCCCGCGCGCTTTATGCCGGGGCGGGCTTTGTCCGGGCCGGGCGGCGGCGCGGCTACTATGCCGGGCCGGACAAGCAGGTCCGTGACGCGCTGGTCCTGCGCCGACCGCTGCCTTTGACAGCGGAGCGGCCCGTAACCTGACCGGACGGTCAAAATTCACCGAGCCCGAACGCAATATCGCTTGACCGCCCGAAGAGAACCGGCCCAACCTGAAAATCAGTGCCAGCGTCGAGTCTGCATCGCCTTGCGATGCGACCCCGCACGTCGTGGCATGACGTATAACAACAACCGACCGGGAGCATCCGATGACCTTCATGAAATCCCTGATGGGCGCAACTGCCATGGCCCTGACCGCAGGTGCCGCCCTTGCCGAACCTGCGATCATCTTCGATCTGGGTGGCAAGTTCGACAAATCCTTCAACGAAGCCGCCTTCAACGGGGCTGAGCGTTGGGCCAAGGAAACCGGCGGCACCTACAAAGAGCTGGAGATGCAGTCCGAAGCCCAGCGCGAACAGGCGCTCCGCCGTCTGGCCGAGGCTGGCGCGAACCCGGTCGTGATGACCGGCTTTGCCTTTGGCGATGTCCTCAGCACCGTGGCCCCGGACTTTCCCGACACCAAGTTCGCCATCATCGACGTTGACTGGCTGGATCTGCCGAACGTGACGCAGATCGCCTTTGCCGAGCATGAGGGCAGCTATCTGGTCGGCATGATGGCCGCCCTCGCCTCGGAAACCGGCACGGTCGGCTTCATCGGCGGCATGGACATCCCGCTGATCCGCCGCTTTGGCTGCGGCTATGCCCAGGGCGTGCTGGCGGCGAACCCCGATGCGAAGGTCGTCCTCAACATGACCGGCACCACGCCGACCGCGTGGAACGACCCGGTCAAGGGCGCCGAACTTGCCAAGGGCCAGAAAGCGCAAGGCGCGGACGTGATCTATGCGGCGGCTGGCGGCACCGGCGTGGGTGTCCTGCAGGCGGCGGCGGATGAGGGGATCCTGTCGATCGGCGTTGACAGCAACCAGAACGGGATGCACCCGGGCAAGGTCCTGACCTCAATGCTGAAGCGGGTCGACAACGCGGTTTATGAGGCGTTCAAGACCGGCACCGACCTGCAGCCCGGCGTCACCCGCATGGACCTTGCCGCTGGTGGCGTGGGCTATGCGCTGGACGAAAACAACGCCGCCCTGGTGACGCCCGAGATGACGGCAGCGGTCGATGCTGCCGCCGAGAAGATCAAGTCGGGTGAGCTGGTCGTGCATGACTACATGTCCGACAACACCTGCCCGGCGGCGACGTTCTAAGCCGGATCGTCAGGCAACCGGATGCCGCGCCAGTCGATGGCGCGGCATTTTTCGCAGGATGACCGCAACCCGCGCGACAGAAGCGGGCACATCCGGCGCTGAGAGGGGGTAATCATGGCGGACGACGCCCTTGCCATCGAACTGAAGGGCATCTCCAAGGCCTTCGGTCCGGTCCAGGCGAACAAGGACATCAACATCGCCGTGCCCAAGGGCACGATCCACGGGATCATCGGCGAAAACGGTGCGGGCAAATCGACGCTGATGAGCATCCTTTACGGCTTCTACAAGGCCGATGCCGGACAGATTTTCGTCGGCGGCCAGCCCACCCTGATCCCCGACAGCCAAAGCGCCATCCGCGCCGGGATCGGCATGGTGTTCCAGCATTTCAAGCTGGTGCAGAACTTCACCGTGCTGGAAAACGTCGTTCTGGGGGCCGAGGATGGGGCGCTTTTGAACACCAGCCTGTCCAAGGCGCGCAAGGTGCTCGCGGGCCTCTCGCGCGACTACGAGCTTGACGTGAACCCCGATGCCCTGATCGAGGATCTGTCCGTCGGGCATCAGCAGCGGGTCGAAATCCTCAAGGCGCTTTACCGCCAGGCCGATATCCTGATCCTCGATGAACCGACCGGCGTCCTTACCCCGGCCGAGGCGGACCATCTGTTCCGCATCCTTCGGGGCCTGCGCGATCAGGGCAAGACCATCATCCTCATCACCCACAAACTGCGCGAGATCATGGAGGCGACCGACAACGTCAGCGTCATGCGGCGCGGCACCATGGTCGCGACGGTCAAGACCAGCGAGACCAGCCCCGAGCAGTTGGCCGAGTTGATGGTCGGCCGCAAGGTCCTGCTGGAGGTGGAGAAAAAACCGTCCACGCCCGGCGCTGTGGTCCTGAAGGTCGACGGTCTGCGGGTGCTTGACGACCATAAGGTCGAACGTCTGAAAGGCGTCAGCTTCGAGATCAGGGCGGGCGAGATTCTCGGCATCGCCGGGGTCGCAGGCAACGGCCAGTCGGAACTTCTCGCCGCGCTTGGCGGCATGGCCCGCGCCACCGGCAAGGTCAACCTGAACGGGTCCGATCTGCCCCTGACCGGCAAAGGCTCGGACGGTCAAAGCCGCCGCCGTGCTGGCATTGCCCATGTGCCCGAAGACCGGCATCACCATGGCCTGATCCTTGACTTCACCGCCTGGGAGAACGTCGCCTTCGGCTATTTCAACGAACCGGAGTACCAGAAGAATGCGCTTTTCATGGATAATGAGGCGCTCCGCGACGACACGAGCCGCAAGATGGCGAAATACGACGTCCGCCCACCCGACCCCTGGCTTCAGGCCAAGAACTTCTCTGGCGGGAACCAGCAAAAGATCGTCGTCGCCCGCGAGATGGAACAGAACCCGGAGCTTTTGCTGATCGGCCAGCCCACCCGCGGCGTGGACATCGGCGCGATCGAATTCATCCACAAACAGATCGTCGCCCTGCGCGATGCCGGGAAAGCGATCCTTCTGGTCAGCGTCGAACTGGACGAGATCATGTCGCTGTCCGACCGCATCGCCGTGATGTTTGACGGCCACCTGATGGGCTTCCGTGAGCCGGACAAGACGGATGAGCGGGAGTTGGGCATGATGATGGCGGGGATGACTGCGTCCCGGTCAGCGCAAGGAGAGGCGGCGTGATGATCGTTATCTACCGCCAGCCCCCCACCCCCATCCCCTCCCCACAACGGGGGAGGGGAGGCTCGCAATCCCGGTCATCGGCGCATTTTGGCGGTCTGCCTGGACCGGACTCACGGATCATGCAGGACAAGACCACGCTCGGGGCCAAGCGCCTCCCTCCCCCCTCGTGGGGGAGGGTTGGGGTGGGGGGGCGTTGCCTGGTCGTAGGATCCGTCTCGCAACGAGCGGCCTCGGGCCCACTTGATCGGAGGGCCGCCTGATGGACCGCCTCCC
>NCDS01000141.1:0-6044 GCA_002280315.1 Rhodobacterales bacterium 32-66-7
GCCTTCAACCTTGAAGTTGCCCGCGCCCCCTGGGTGACGGAGGAACCGCTCATCGCCGAGATGCGGCTCCAGTGGTGGCGCGATGTGGTGGAAAACGCAAGCTCCGGTGCCGCCCGCGCGCATGAGGTGGCAGGGCCGCTCCATGACCTGATCCGCAGCGCGGGGTTGCCTGTCGATGTGCTGGACCGGCTGGTGGCGGCGCGGCGCTGGGATATCCACAAGGAGCCGCATACAGACCTCGCCGCGCTGGAGGCCTATCTTGACGCGACCGGCGCGGGGCTAATGTGGCTGGCGGCCCTCGCCCTCGGTGCGCCTGCGACGGCAGAGGAACCGGTTCGGGATTATGGCTGGGCGGCAGCGGCGGCGAATTACCTGCGCGCGGTGCCGGACCTTGCGGCCCGGGGGCGGCATCCCCTGCCGGACGGGGTCACGCCGCAGGATCTTGCGCGGATCGGGCTCGACAGGCTGGCCAGCGCGCACCGTCGGCGGCGGGCGGTGCCGAAAGCCGTGGCCCCGGCGCTGTTGACCGGATGGCAGACGCAGGGGCTTTTGCGGCAGGTGCTTGGCGGCGCGGTCACCCCGGCGCTGCCGGAAGTGGGCAAACGCTGGCGGCTTTTGTGGCAGGCCTTCACCGGGCGCTGGTAGGCGGCTCCTCGTTCGACGTCGTCGCCTCGTCGCAGGACCCCAGCGATGAGCGCATGAAATGCGACGAAGAGCGGTGCTTCAGTCGCGCATCGCTGACGGGCGCAGCCAAAGCCAGATCAGCGCCGCCCCGGCCAGCACCAGAAACGGCAGCATCGCAAGGTTCACCATCTGCCAGCCCGCCTGCACCGACCCGCCCGAACAGTTCATCAACCCGCCCGAAGAAAAGCTGGCCATCGTCACGCCGCCGAACACGATCAGGTCGTTCAGCCCCTGCAGGCGACCCCGCTCCTCGGGGCGTTGGGCGGCGGTCAGCATGGTCGTCGCGCCGATGAAACCGAAGTTCCAGCCGATCCCCAACAGGATCAGCGCGCCGAAGAAGTTGCCGAGCTCCACCCCCGCAATCGCCACCGCTCCGGCCCCGGCAAGGATGGTCAGGCCAAGGGCGATCACCCGCTCGGCCCCGTAGCGCGCGATGATGTGGCCGGTCACGAAACTGGGCGCGTACATCGCCAGCACATGCGCGGTCACCACATCCGCCGCATTCCGGGTCTGAAAGCCGCAGCCGACCACCGCGAGCGGCGAAGAGGTCATGACAAGGTTCATCAGCGCATAGGACACCGTGGCGCAGACCATGGCGACGGCGATGGTGGGGGTGCGCAGCAGCTCTCTCCGGGTGCGACCGGCGGCGGACCCGGGGCTTGCCGCGACCGGCTTCGGGATATCGATGCCGAGAAACAGGAATACGCCCACAAGGTTCAGCCCGATCACGGCAAGATAGGTGCCAAGGAAGGGCACGGCCATCCCCTCGGCCGTCAGCTTCACGATCTGCGGGCCGAAGACCGCTGACAGAAGCCCGCCCGCCATGACCCAGCTGATCGCCTTTGGCCGGAACGCCTCGGACGCGGTGTCTGCGGCGGCAAAGCGGTAAAACCCCTGCGCCGACATGTAGATGCCGCTGAAGAACCCGCCCAGACAAAAGAGCGCGAAGTTGCCCGTGGCGAGCCCCAAGGCCCCGACCGCCGCCCCCAGCGCCCCGCCGAACGCGCCGATGGCAAAGCCGGTCCGGCGGCCGAAGCGCTGCATCACCGCCGAGATCGGCGTTGCGGTCAGCATCGAGCCGATCACCGTCATCGAGATCGGCAAGGTGGCCCAGCAGACGCTTGGCGCAAGGCTTGCCCCAGCCAGGCCCGCGATGGTGAAGATCATCGGCATCTGCGCCCCAAGAACCGCCTGCGCGGCGAC
Organism: Rhodobacterales bacterium 32-66-7; assembly: GCA_002280315.1. Classification (GTDB taxonomy): domain Bacteria; phylum Pseudomonadota; class Alphaproteobacteria; order Rhodobacterales; family Rhodobacteraceae; genus Tabrizicola. Next base: position 1,888 of record NCDS01000141.1, read on the forward strand.
AAGGACCATGACGTTGCGCTTGGCGGTGGCATCCGTGATCATGAGGGTATCGGTACGGGCTCGCCTGTCGCAGGGCAAGGCACAAACGGCAGTTGCCTCTGCCGTCCATCCTTGTAGACAGTGCGCATGTCCAGCCGGATCATCCTGACCGATGCCTGCGTTGCCGAGGGGGCCGAGTGGCTTGCCACGGCCGACCCGGCCTTTGCCCGCGCGCGGGGTCTGGTCGGGGTCTTGCCGCTCCGCCGGGAGGCGGACGGTTTTGCGGCCCTTTTGCGCGCCATCGTCGGCCAGCAGGTCTCGGTGGCCAGCGCGCGTGCGATCTGGGCGCGGCTGGAGGGTGCGGGTCTGACCACGGCTGCCACCATGGCGCATGCGTCAGACGATGATCTGCGTGCCGCGGGTCTCTCGCGGCAGAAGGCGCGCTATGGCCGCGCCCTTGCTGCCGCCGGGATCGATTTCGCCGCGCTCCGCCAGCTGCCCGATGCCGAGGTGGTCGCGGCGCTGGTAGCCGTGCCGGGCATCGGGGTCTGGACCGCCGAGATCTACGCGATGTTCGCGCTTGGCCGGGCGGATGTCTTCGCTCCGGGCGATCTTGCGCTGCAGGAAGGCGCGCGGGATCTGTTCGACCTGGACGACCGGCCCGGTGAGAAAACCCTCCGCCGGATGGCCGAGGCCTGGTCGCCGTGGCGGTCTGTTGCTGCGCGGCTCTTGTGGGCATGGTATGCTGGGATCAAGCATAGAGACGGAGTGATTTGATGCGAAAGTTGCAGTTTGCCCGGAAAGGCGCTGCTGACCCGAAGGCCCTGGTCATCTTTCTGCACGGCTATGGCGCGGACGGGGCTGATCTTCTGGGTCTTGCCGATGTGCTCGCCCCGCATCTGCCCGAGGTTGCCTTCATCGCACCCGACGCGATCGAGCCGTGCAAGGGCAGTTTCGGGCGGCAATGGTTTCCGGTGCCCTGGCTTGACGGCTCGCCCCAAGCGGCGTCGGACGCGGGGATCGAGGTTGCGGCCAAGGACCTTGACCGCTTCATCGACGCGCGCCTGGCCGAGACCGGGCTTGGCCCCGAGGCGCTGGTGCTGGTCGGCTTCAGCCAGGGGGCGATGATGTGCCTGCATGTCGCACCCAGGCGGGCGCTGCCGGTGGCCGGGGTGGTGGCCATCTCCGGTCGGCTCTTGTTCCCCGAGCGGCTTGCGGCCGAGGTGCTGTCGAAGCCGCCGGTCCTTCTGGTGCATGGCGATGAGGACCCGGTGGTGCCCTTTGCCGACATGGCACGGTCCGGCGATGCGCTGATTGCGGCGGGGTTTGAAACCTTCGGCCATGTGATGCGCGGCACAGCGCATGGCATCGCGCCGGACGGACTTGGCGTCGCGCTGCAATTCATCCGCGAGCGGTTGAAGATCGGGCCCGTGCCGCCGCAGGGCTAGACCTGGGCCAGATAGGCGGCACAGCCGGTCAGGGCGGCATAGTCATCCTCGACCACCGTGACCGAGAATGCGGTCTGCAAAAGGTCGACCCGGCGGGGTTCGCGAAACTGCCCGGCAAGATCAAGCCGCGCGAAATGCGCGCTCATCGCCCGGGCCATGCCGCCGATCAGGAAGATGCCGCCATAGGGCAGGTGGATCAGCGCAAGGTCGGCCAGCATCTGCGACAGGATCCGGACATAAAGCCGGGCGGCGTGGTCGGCCACCGGATCGCCCGCCGCAACCGCCTTCAGCACCTCGGCAGAGTTGAGCGTACCGCTTTGCCCCGCCACATCGGCGGCAAAGGCGTAAAGGTTGACAAGACCTCGCCCGGCCAGCACCTCTTCGACCCCGGCGTGGGGCGCCTCACCCGCCGCCGCCAGCCGTGCGGCGACAAACCCGGCCAGCGCAAGATCCTCGGCGCTGCGGACCGGCATCGAGACATGGCCGCATTCCGACGGCGGCACCACCCGACCCGAGCGCAAGGGATGGACCGGCGCTGCGTTGACCCCGGTGCCCAGCCCCACGACCAGCATCGCCGCACCGGTCTGGACCGGACCGTCGACCACAAGCCGCAGGTTCGCCGCCGGAATATGGCCCAAGGCCTGACCCTGGGCCTGAAGATCGTTCAGGATCGCGACCTTCCCCGCCCCGGTTGCCCCCGCAAGCTTGGCCGCATCGATCACCCAGTCAAGATTGGTCATCGTGGCGACACCGTCCTGCACCGGCCCCGCCGCAGCCACGCAGACGCCCGCCACGCCTGCCCCGGTTTCGGCCAGATAATCGCGCAGCACCTGGGCGATATCCTGCCCGCGCGCCTGATATTCGGCATTCGGAAACCGGCGGATGGAGTCGCGCCTGACCGCCATCCCCTCGGCCAGCGCGACACGGGTATTGGTGCCGCCGATATCGGCCAGAACGTTCAGGGTCATCAGCGTCTCTTTCGGTTGGGCTTCAGCGCGCAGGTCAGGTGTTGCGCGCCAATGCGCGGGCGAGAGCGTGATAAGAGGATTTCGGCACCCGCGCCAGTGTGTCGAAGTCCACATGCACCAGACCGAAGCGCTTCTCATACCCCTCGGCCCATTCGTAATTGTCCAGAAGCGACCAGTAGAAGAAGCCCTTTACATTGGCCCCTTCGGCAATCGCAGCCCGGGTGGCGGCAAGGTGGGAAAACAGGAAATCCTCACGCACGGCGTCGGTTACCTGACCATCCTCAACCCGGTCGGGGTTCGCCATGCCGTTTTCGGTGACATAGATCGGCATCTGCCCGACATGGTTGCGCGAAAGGCGGGTCAGAAAGCCCTGCAACCCCTCGGGATAGATCTCCCAGCCCATCTGGGTGCGGGGGCGGTCACCCGCCACATCGCGGAGTGACGGCCACGGCGTGCCGGGGGCATCGGCGTGCAGGTGGCGGGTGTAGTAGTTCACCCCCAGCCAGTCGAGCTTTTGCCCGATCAGCGCCATGTCGTCCTGCCAGTTCGCGGGCATGTGGGGGCCAAGACCTGCCAGAACCTCCTCCGGATAGGTCTGCCGGGTGATGCCTTCGATGAACCAGCGGTTGAAGATCGCGTCGTAACGCCCTGCGGCGGCATGATCTTCCGGCGCGTCACTTGCCGGAGCGGCATGATCGAAGTTGAGCACGATGCCAAGGTTCGGCTGACCCATCCCGCGCAACCGCCCTACCGCCAGGCCATGCGCCAAGAGCACATGATGCATCGCTCGCGCCGTGGCCCTGATATCGCGCAGACCGGGGGCGTGCGCGCCGATGAAATGCGAAAGCCAAGCCACGCACCACGGCTCGTTTATCGTGGCGACAGAGGCGACACGGTCCCCGATCCGGCGGGTGATGACCTCGGCATAGTCGGCAAAGCGGTGGCAGGTGTCGCGGTTGGTCCAGCCGCCATGGTCGGCCAGGGCCGAGGGCAGGTCCCAGTGGTATAGCGTCTGGAACGGCTGCAAGCCGCGCGAAAGCATGCCATCCACCAGACGGTCATAGAAATCAATGCCTTCCGGGTTGACATTCACCCCATCCGGCATCACCCGCGCCCAGGAGGTGGAGAACCGGTAGGCATCCAGGTTGGCGGCCTGCATCAGGTCAAGGTCCGCCTCCCAGCGGTGGTAATGGTCGCAGGCGCGGGCACCGTTTTCGGCCCGGACCACATTGCCGGGCGTGGCCGCGAAGCTATCCCAATGGCACGGACCCGCCCCGCCGAAGCTTGAGCCTTCGATCTGATAGGCGGCCGTTGCAGCGCCAAACAGGAAGCCATCGGGAAACTGTGCCCGGGCAAGGGGTTCGGGCGGCATCTTCAGCCCTTCCGCCGCTGACGGTGGTCAAGCGCGCGGCCGGTCGACTGGCCGATGATCAACTCCGCCTCCATCAGCCGGTGCTGCGGGGCGGCGGACGGGTCGGCGATCAGCGCGAGGAGCATCTCGGCCGCAAGCCGCCCCGCCTCACGCACCGACGACCTTGTGGCGGTGAAGATCGGCACATCCTCGCCATTCTTCATGTAGCTGAGGTCGTCGTCGTGGATGATCACCGACACATCCTGCCCCAACACCAGCCCCACGCTTTCGATGGCGCGCCGCACCCCCATGCCCGAGATCATCGAGGACGCCAGGATCGCGGTCGGCGGATCGGGCAGGGCCAGCATCGCCTGCGCCGCCCGAAACCCCGACACTTCGGTCATCTCGTCC
>NCDS01000141.1:6053-12566 GCA_002280315.1 Rhodobacterales bacterium 32-66-7
TATAGCCGAGGCGGCGGCGTTCGGCGAAGTCCATGAACTCCAGCCCGTTCACCAGCGCGATCTTCACATGGCCAAGGTCCAGCAGAAACTCGGTCGCGCGCTGAAACGCGCGGCGGTTGTTCACGTCAAGCCAGGAATACGCCTCACTGACATGCGACGCGCGGCCATGTACCACGAACGGCAGGCCAATCTCGCGCAGAAGCGGGATGCGGGCGTCGTTCATCCGCGGGGCGTGGACGATCACGCCATCGACGCTGCCCTTGGCTGCAAGGCTGCGGTAGGCCTGATGCTCTTCCTCATCCGGGACGACGGACAGGATCATGTCATGGTCGTGGCGGCTGTAAACCTCGCCCGCGCCGGCGATGAAATCGGCGAAGACCGGGTTCATGATCTCATGCCGTGTGGCAATGGGGATGACGTGACCCACCGCCATCGCCCGCCCGGTGGCCAGCCGGATCGCCCGGGTGTTGGGGTGGTAATTGTGCCGTTTCGCCGCCGCCAGAACCCGGTCGCGCGTCGCCTCATTGACTTCGGGGTAGCCATTCAGCGCCCGCGACACCGTGGTCGGCGAGAGGCCAAGTCCGGCGGCCAATTGCTTGAGATTCATGGGCGGGCTGCTCAAAACGGTTTCAAGTCGCGTCACCTTAGCCAGCCGGGCATCCGGCGTCAAAGCCTTAAGCCGCCAACGTTTTCCGGTCACAGGGCGCTGCAACTGCGGCAATTGTCCGTTTCGCCGCCCTTTGCCGCAGGTTGGATTGACTTGGGGTCGGTGATCGGTGACGCTTTCCCCACCAAAGCGGTTTGAGGCGAATCTGCATCGCCCGTCCAATAACCAGTCAAAGGCCCGGCAACCGTCCGGGCGCAACGGGAGGAAGACAATGAAGGCGACACTTCTGGCCAGCGCTGCGGCGTTGGCGGTTTTGGCGGGCATGGCCTCGGCGCAGGACCTGAAATTCCCGGTGGGTGAGGGTGCCTTCAACTGGGCCAGCTACACCGCCTATGACGAGGCGACGAACCTTGACGGCCAAAGCCTGACGATCTTCGGCCCCTGGCGCGGTGAGGATCAGGTGCTGGTCGAATCCATGCTGGCCTATTTCAGCGCGGCCTCCGGTGTCAGCGTCAGCTATTCGTCCTCTGAAGGCTATGAGCAGCAGTTGATCATCGACGCCGAGGCGGGCTCGCCCCCCGATGTCGCGGTCCTGCCGCAGCCGGGTCTGATCGGCGATCTGGCCGCCAAGGGTTTTGTCGTACCGCTGGGTGAGGAAACCGCAACCTGGCTGGCCGAGAACTATGGCGCGGGCCCAAGCTGGGCCGCGCTTGGCACCTATGCCGGGCCGGACGGGACAAAGGCGCTTTATGCGCTCCCCTACAAGGCCGATGTGAAATCGCTGGTCTGGTACAGCCCCGACAACTTCGCCGACGCAGGCTACGCCGTCCCGACCACGATGGAAGAGCTGAAGGCGCTGACCGACCAGATCGTCGCCGATGGTGGCACGCCCTGGTGCATCGGCCTTGGTTCAGGCGGGGCGACCGGCTGGCCCGCAACCGACTGGGTCGAAGAGATGATGCTGCGCACCCAGGCCCCCGAGGTCTATGACGCCTGGGTGTCGAACGAGCTTCCCTTCAACAGCCCCGAGGTTGTCGGCGCGATGGAGGAGTTCGGGTATTTCGCCAAGAACGACGCCTATGTCGCCGGTGGGGCCGCCGCCGTCGCTGCGACCGACTTCCGCGGCGCTCGCCGGCAACTCCTATATCGCGCTCTCAATGGCGATTGCATTCCCGTTTGGCGCGTTTGTAATCGGTCTGCCGATTGAGCATCTGCCCTATCCGACTTCTTCTACTTCCCGGCCTATGCCGAAAAAGACCTTGGCCAGCCGGTGCTGGGGGCAGGCACGCTTGCCTTCATCATGAAGGACAGCGAGGCCGCGCGCGCCTTCATCGAATGGCTGAAGACCCCGATCGCGCATGAGATCTGGATGGCGCAGACCGGTTTCGTGACTCCGCTGAAGTCGGTCAACACCGATCTTTACGGCAGTGACGCGCTGAGAAAGCAGGGCGAGATCCTGGCCAACGCCACCACCTTCCGCTTCGACGGCTCTGACCTGATGCCGGGCGCGGTGGGGGCGGGCAGCTTCTGGACCGGGATGGTCGATTTCGTCGGTGGGAAGTCGGCACAAGAGGTCGCCGATGCGATCCAGGCGAGCTGGCCGAAGTGACCAGTCATTAAGGACTGACAAGTCCTGGCCCCGGGGGTAAGCTTTCCCGGGGCGCGGGGCAGCCGGACCAGCCCCGTCAGATGGGTTGGCGGCACCAAGGGGGGAGACGGATGCATCCTGCGCTGCAGGCCTTGGTGGTGGTCGCCGTCGCGGTGGGGGGCTGCATCGCCTATTTCCTTCTGTCGAACCTGATCCTCGACAAGGTCCTGTTTCCTGCGCGCGGGGCCAATGCCGGGCGCAACACCAACCGCGCGAACCTGATCCGGCCCTGGCTTTTCCTGTTCCCGGCGCTGGCCTTCCTGGGGCTTTACCTCGCCTATCCGGTGGTCGCGACCGCGTGGATGTCGCTCCAGCGGGACAACAGCTTTGTCGGCTTTGAGAACTACCGCCTGATGTTCGCCGAGCCGAAGTTCGGCGAAAGCTTTTTCAACAACATCCTGTGGCTGGTGGTGGTCCCCGCAGCCTCGACCGCATTCGGGCTACTGGCGGCGCAGCTGACCGACCGGATCGCCTGGGGCAATATCGCGAAATCGCTGATCTTCATGCCGATGGCGATCTCCTTCGTCGGAGCCTCGGTCATCTGGAAGCTGGTCTATGAGGCGCGACCGGCAGGCACCGACCAGATCGGCCTTCTGAACGCGCTTTACGTCTGGGTCACCGGGGCGGACCCGGTGCAGTGGCTGCAACTGCCGCTGTGGAACAACCTCTTCCTGATGGTGGTCCTGATCTGGATCCAGTCCGGGTTTGCGATGGTCATCCTTGCTGCCGCCCTGCGCGGGATCCCGGAGGAAACGGTGGAGGCTGCGGTTCTGGACGGGGCCGGACCGTTCCAGATCTTCTTTCGCATCAAGGTGCCGCAGATCGCCGGGACCATCGTCGTCGTCTGGACCACGATCACCATCACCGTGCTGAAAGTCTTCGACATCGTGCTTGCCATGACCAATGGTCAGTGGGAAACGCAGGTTCTGGCCAATTACATGTATGACAAGTTCTTCCGCGCGGTGGATTGGGGCATGGGCTCGGCGGCGGCGATGATCATCATGGCGCTGGTGACCCCGATCCTGGTCTGGAACGTCTGGAACGCCCGGCGGGAGATGCGCTGATGAGCCAGATCGCCGGCAGGAAATCGGGCCTTGTCTGGGCGGTGCATCTGTCGGCCTTTGCCTTGGTCCTCCTATGGGTGATCCCGACGCTGGGGCTTCTGGTATCGTCGTTCCGGACCGGGGACCAGATCGTCGGCTCCGGCTGGTGGGAGGCGGTGGGGACCCAGGTCCAGCAACTGCCCGCGGTTCGCCTTGGCGGAGATGAAGTGGCCCGCGACGGCGTGTTCGTCATCGAAGGCCAGCTTTTCGCCGCCGGGGCCGAGGTCAGCGCCTGGGGCACCTCATCGGTCGCGCCTGAGGCTTATGCGCCGGGCGCTGTCGCAGACCTCGACGGGGGTGTCACGCTGACCGTGGCGGTGGATGGCGGCTATGTGCTGTCCTCACCCAGCACGATGGCCGACCTTCGCATGCCGCGCGTCTTTGCCACCGCCGCGACGCCGCCGGAATTCACGTTTGAGAATTACGGCACCGTCATCGCCTCCCCCCTGGCGGGGCAGTCGATCGGGCAGGCCTTCCTCAACACCCTGACCGTGGCAATCCCGGCGACGATCATCCCGATCCTGGTCGCCGCCTTTGCCGCCTATGCGCTGGCGTGGATGGAGTTTCCGGGGCGGGCGCTCCTCGTCGCCTTTGTCGTGGGGCTTCTGGTGGTGCCCTTGCAACTGGCGCTGATCCCGCTTTTGCAGTTTCACAACTGGATCGGCATCGGGAAGGGGTATCTGGGCATCTGGCTGGCCCATACCGGGTTCGGCCTGCCGCTCGCGATCTATCTCTTGCGCAACTACATGATCGGCCTGCCACGCGATATCATTGAAAACGCGCGGGTCGATGGGGCCACCGATTTCCAGATCTTCACCCGGATCGTGCTGCCTTTGTCCTTTCCCGCGCTGGCGAGTTTCGCGATCTTCCAGTTCCTCTGGACCTGGAATGACCTTCTGGTGGCGCTGGTGTTTCTTGGCACGGGCAACGACCAGCAGGTGCTGACCGGCAACCTTGTCAACCTGATGGGCAGCCGTGGCGGGGATTGGGAGATTCTCTCTGCCTCGGCCTTCGTGTCGATCCTGGTGCCGCTCGTGGTGTTCTTTTCGCTGCAACGGTTCCTGGTGCGGGGCCTTCTGGCGGGGTCGGTGAAATGAAGGGGGTGGCATGGCCGATCTGGTCCTGAAAGGCGTCGAAAAGGCCTATGGTGAGGTCAAGGTCCTAAGGGACATCAACCTTGATATCCAGACGGGGGAGCTGATCGTGTTCGTCGGCCCCTCCGGCTGCGGCAAGTCCACCCTTCTGCGGATGATCGCGGGGCTGGAGCGGATCACGGGCGGCGATTTCAGCATCGACGGCGTGCGGATGAACGACGTGCCCCCGGCCCAGCGCGGCATTGCGATGGTGTTCCAGTCCTACGCGCTTTATCCGCACATGACGGTGCGCGACAACATGTCCTTTGCCCTGAAGATCGCCCGCAAGTCCCGGGCCGAGATTGCCGCCGCCGTCGACAAGGCCGCGCGCATCCTGCAACTGACGCCCTACCTCGACCGCTTGCCCAAGGCCCTGTCCGGCGGCCAGCGCCAGCGCGTCGCCATCGGCCGCTCCATCGTGCGCGACCCCAAGGTATATCTCTTCGACGAGCCGCTTTCCAACCTCGACGCCGCCCTGCGCGCTGCGACCAGGATCGAGATTGCCCAGCTGAAAGAGGCAATGCCGAACTCCACCATGGTCTATGTCACGCATGACCAGGTCGAGGCGATGACGCTTGCCTCAAGGATCGTCGTGCTGGCGGGTGGCACGATTGCCCAGGTCGGCACCCCGCTGGAGCTTTATGAACGGCCCAGGAACGAATTCGTCGCCCAGTTCATCGGCAGCCCGGCGATGAACCTTCTGGGCGGTGAGGTGGTCGGGATCGGTGAGGAAACCATCGTGCGGCTGGATGGCGGGGGGCTTGCACGCTCTGCCGTGCCGACGATGACCGCCGACAAGGGGCTGCGGGTCAATGTCGGCGTCCGGCCCGAGCATCTGCGCGAAACCGATGGCGACGCGCTTTTCACCGGTGAGGTGGCAATCACCGAAGCCCTTGGTGAGGTGACGCTTTTGTATTTCACCGCGAGCGAGGGCGCCGCCCCCCTGGTGGCGAAACTGCCCGGCATCCGGCCGAACCTGCGGCACCAGACGCTGTCCCTGACCGCCGACCCCGACAAGGTGCAGATCTTCGCGAACGGCACCTCGCTTTTATACCGCTAGAGGATCGCGGTCAGGACCAGCCACCCCAGCCCAAGGACGGTGGAGATCAGGACCGGCACCCAAAGCGTCAACCGGGGGGCGGGGGCGAGGGATCTGGTGAACCGTTTCATCCCCGCCATTAACCACGCCGAAAGCTTTCCGCCCTGTTAATGCCGGGATGCTGTTCCAGCCTTTTCCGCAAAGCACGGCGTACGCGCAGGCCGCAGCGGCCTGTGGGGCCAGGGTGTTCCGGGCCGATCTTGGCATCGGGCAGGCGCTTGTCGTCCAGCGCGGACGGATGCGCCTGATCTCACGCGGGCCGGTCTGGGAGGAGGGCTCCACCGCGACCGCCCGGCGCATTGCCCTGCGCCGCTTCGCGCGCTGGCCCGGGGTGACGCTGGCCACGCCAGAGGAAGGGTTGGCCGGCTTTGGCCTGATCCCGCTGGTCACGCCGACCACGCATGCCATCTGGGACCTTGCGGGCGACCCCCGCCAAAGGCTGGACCGGAAGTGGCGCAACCACCTTTCGGCTGTGGAGCGGTCGGGGGCCACCATGCTGCGCGATCAACCCGGGGCGCTGGCAAGGTTGGTCACGAATGGAACGGCGCAGCGCGGCCAGCGCGGTTACCGAACCCTGACGCCGGGCTTCACGCTCGCGCTGCCGCAGGATGCGCTGCGGCTGTGGGAGTGGCAGACTGCGGGGAAGGTCAGCGCCGCGATGTGCTTTGTCCGTCATGGCACGACCGCAAGCTACCACATGGCCTGGGGCAATGACGCGGCACGGCGGGCGCAGGTCCACACGCTGATGCTGTGGCAGGCGGCAATGGCTTTGCGCGACGAAGGGGTGCGCTGGCTCGACCTCGGGTCGATCAATACCGAGGAGGCTCCCGGCCTTGCGCGCTTCAAGCTTGGCACCGGGGCGGCAGTGAAACCTCTCGGTGCCACTCTGTTAGTCTTGCCCTGGGCGGGGGCGCGGGGCAGGG
>NCDS01000141.1:12584-13842 GCA_002280315.1 Rhodobacterales bacterium 32-66-7
GCGATGGTTCAGGTGACGGATGCGATGGTCGAAACCTACCAGCGCGACGGCGTGGTGCTGGTCAAGGGGCTTTGGGCCGATTGGGTGGCGATGCTTCGTGCCGGTGTGGCCCGCAACATGGCCAATCCGACACATCAGATGCCAACTCTGAAGCCGGGCGAGGCAGGCGCGTTCTTCGATGATTACTGCAACTGGACCCGCATCCCCGAGTTTGCCGCCGTCATCCGCCAGTCCGAAGTGGCCAAGGTTGCGGCGCGGCTGATGCAGTCGGACCGGGTGCAGCTTTTTCACGACCATGTGCTGGTCAAGGAACCCGGGACCTTGAAACCGACGCCCTGGCACACCGACGGCCCCTATTACTTTGTCGAGGGGCGGCAGACCGTCAGTTTCTGGTCCCCGCTCGATCCGGTGCGCGAGGCGACCTTGCGCTGCGTTGCAGGCTCGCATCTTTGGGACAAGGACGTGCTGCCGACCCGCTGGATGGCCGAGACGAATTTCTATCCCGGCGACCACGATTATATCCCGGTGCCCGACCCGGACGCCGAGGGCATGACGATCCGCGAATGGGCGATGGAGCCGGGCGATGCCGTTGCGTTCCACTTCCGCACCCTCCACGGTGCGCGCGGCAATCTTGCAGCGACGCGGCGGCGGGCGTTCTCGTTGCGGCTGGTCGGCGACGATGCGCGGTATGTCAAGCGGCCGGGGCCGACCTCACCCCCCTTTCCGGGCCACGGGATGCGGGCCGGAGAGCGGCTTCGGGAAGACTGGTTTCCAGTGCTGCGTTAGTCGCGCTGCCGATCCGTTGGCGGCCAGGAGAGTTTGATGACCGACCCGTCAGGGGCCGCAGCCCCGCCAAAGCCGTTTCCGCCACCCGAGTTCCCGCCCCGCAAGGCTGCGCGGTTTGCCCGGACGCCCCCGGTGATCTTCCCGCCGATCCTGGGGGCTTTGGCGCTGGCCGGGGCGGTGCGGCTTTCGCTGGACCGGCTTGGCTGGGACCGGGGTCCGGGGGAACTTCTGGCGGGCCTTGCGCTGGCGCTTTGGGCCTTTGCCGCCTTCGCCTATCTGGCCAAGCTGGTGCGGCGGCCAAGGGTGGTGGTCGAGGATCTGCGGGTCCTGCCGGGCCGCGCCGGGCTTGCCGCGCTGACGATGGGGGGGGATGGCGGCAGCAGCGCTTTTGTCACCCTACCTGCCGAGGGTTGCTGCGGGTCTGCTCTCGCTGGCGCTGCTGGGCCATCTGACCCTGGCGGTGCTGCTGATC
>NCDS01000142.1 GCA_002280315.1 Rhodobacterales bacterium 32-66-7
CCATCTCGGCCAACGGCGAAGCGGAAATCGGTCGCCAGATCGCCGACGCGATGCAGAAAGTCGGCAACGAGGGTGTGATCACCGTCGAAGAGAACAAGGGTCTCGAGACGGAGACCACCGTCGTCGAAGGCATGCAGTTCGACCGCGGGTATCTGTCGCCCTACTTCGTCACCAATGCCGACAAGATGATCGTCGAGCTTGAGGATGCCTACATCCTGCTGCACGAAAAGAAGCTGTCGTCGCTGCAGCCGATGGTTCCCTTGCTGGAAGCGGTGATCCAGTCGCAGCGCCCGCTGATCATCGTCGCCGAAGATGTCGAGGGTGAGGCTCTGGCCACGCTCGTCGTCAACAAGCTGCGTGGGGGCCTCAAGATCGCGGCCGTGAAGGCTCCGGGCTTCGGTGACCGTCGCAAGGCGATGCTGCAGGACATCGCCATTCTGACCGGTGGTCAGGTGATCAGCGATGATCTGGGCATGAAGCTGGAAAGCGTCACGCTTGACATGCTGGGCAGCGCGAAGAAGGTCATCATCAAGAAGGATGACACCACGGTCATCGACGGTGCCGGTGTGAAAGCCGAGATCGAAGCCCGTGTCGCCCAGATCCGCGCGCAGATCGAGGAGACCACCTCGGACTACGACAAGGAAAAGCTGCAGGAACGTGTGGCCAAGCTGGCTGGCGGCGTTGCCGTGATCCGCGTCGGCGGCATGACCGAAGTCGAAGTGAAAGAGCGCAAGGACCGCGTTGACGACGCCCTGAACGCGACCCGTGCGGCCGTGCAGGAAGGTGTCATCGTCGGCGGTGGCGTGGCGCTGGTGCAGGCGGCCAAGGGGCTGAACGGCCTCAAGGGTGCCAACAGCGACCAGCAGGCCGGGATCGAGATCGTCCGCCGCGCGCTGGAAGCGCCGCTGCGGCAGATCGCCGAGAACGCCGGTGTGGACGGGGCTGTGGTCGCGGGCAAGATCCGCGAATCGAACGACAAGAACTTTGGCTTCAACGCGCAGACCGAAGAATATGGCGACATGTTCAAGTTCGGCGTGATTGACCCGGCCAAGGTGACCCGGACCGCGCTGGAAGACGCAGCCTCGATCGCGTCGCTGCTGATCACCACCGAAGCGATGATCGCCGACCGTCCCGAGCCGAAGTCGAACGGCGGCGGCGCTGGCGGCGGCGGCGGCATGGGCGGCATGGGCGGGATGGATTTCTGATCCGACCCAAGGCATGTTACGGAAAAGGGCACCCCTCCGGTGCCCTTTTTCATGTCCGGGAGGATGGGTAATGCGTCTGGTTCTGCTGACGGCGCTGGCGCTGACCGCCTTTGCCGCGAATTCGGTGTTGAACCGGTTTGCGGTCGGCATGGGCCAGATCGATCCGGTCAGCTTTGCCGTGGTCCGGCTTCTGGCCGGGGCTGCGATGCTGGCGGTGCTGGTGGGCTTCCGCAGTCTGGCCGGCGGGGTGGTCTGGCCGGGGTGGCCGGGGCGGCTTGCCGGGGTGCTGGGGCTGACCTTCTACCTCTTTGCCTTCTCGCTCGCCTATGTCGCGCTGGATGCCGGGGCGGGGGCGCTGATCCTGTTTGGCGCAGTGCAGATCACCATGTTTGGTGGAGCGCTTCTGGCCCGCGATGTCGTGCCGCGCTTGCGCTGGGCTGGGGCGGGGATGGCCTTTTCCGGGCTGGTTGTGCTTCTGTGGCCGGGCATGGGGGTGCCGTTGTCGCTGCCGCACGCCGTGCTGATGGCGGGGGCCGGGGTGGGCTTCGGGGTCTATTCGCTGGCCGGGCGAAGGGCGGGCGACCCCCTGGCGGGAACGGCGTGGAATTTCGTGCTGAGCGTACCCCTGGGCCTGGCCGCAGGTCTGGCGCTTGGGGTGATGCCAGCCGGGACGACCGGGCTTGAGGTTCTGCTTGCAGTGGTCTCTGGCGCGGTCACCTCGGGCCTTGGCTATGCGATCTGGTACTCGGTCGTGCCCGCGCTTGGGTCAGGACGGGCGGCGGTCGCGCAGCTTAGCGTGCCGGTCCTGACCGCGCTGGCGGGGATCGTGTTTCTGGGCGAGGCGGTGGATGCCCGGTTCATTGCGGCAGCGGCTTTCGTGCTGGGCGGGGTGGCGCTGGCCAGCCGCAGCTAGCGCACCAGCCGTTCGAGGGGGTCATAGAGCAGCCCCTCCCCCCAGGCCGCCTGCCCAAGGCTGCCCGGCTTGAAGCGGACGCGGCCAAGCGCCAGATCGTCGCGGGCAAAGAAGCGTCGGTCGGTCACCACCGCCTCGGGGTCGCGCCAGGCGGGGTCAAGCGTGCCTGCGGTGATCCGGGCGCGGAAGAACACCTCGACCTGATGAAAGCCGGTGGTGGGATCGTGAAACTCGTTCACCAGGGCCGGAGGGCCGACGGCGATGGTCAGGCCGGTCTCTTCATGCACCTCGCGGATGAGGTTGTCCGGCAGGGAGGTGCCGGGATTGACCCCACCCCCCGGCGCGCACCACAGGTCAGAGCGACCGCCCGGATAGGCGTTGACCAGCAAAAGCCGGTCCTCATGCAGGATCAGGGCGCGGACGGCAATGCGGGGGCTGGGTTGGCGGGGCATCGCCGCCACGCTGCGACGAACGGAAGGGTTTGTCCAGCGGGCGGGCCTAGACCCCCCGGCGCAGGATGCGGTTCACATGCCCCATCTTGCGGCCCGGACGCGGGCTGCCCTTACCGTAAAGGTGCAGCGCGGTGTCCGGGGTTTTCAGAAGAGCCGGTAGGCGCTGGATATCATCGCCGATCAGATTCTCCATCACCACATCGGCATGGCGGCTGCCATCGCCCAGGGGCAAGCCCGCCACGGCGCGGATGTGCTGTTCGAACTGATCGACCACGCAGCCTTGTTGCGTCCAGTGGCCGGAGTTGTGGACCCGGGGGGCGATTTCGTTCACCACAAGACCCGTGGGCGTCACGAAAAGCTCCACCCCCATCACCCCGACATAGTCGAGCGCGGTCAGGATGCGGGCAGCCAGCAGCACCGCATCGCTGCGCTGGGATGACGTGAGTTGGGCAGGGACGGTGGTGGTGCGCAGGATGCCATCCTTGTGCACATTCTCACCCGGGTCATAGACCGACACCGCGCCGTCGATGCCCCGCGCCGCGATGACCGAGACTTCGCGCTGAAAGGGGACAAACCCCTCCAGCACCGCATCGGCCCCCGCCATCGCAGCCCAGGCGGCGGGTATGTCCTTGGCGTGGTCCAGCCGGACCTGCCCCTTGCCGTCATAGCCAAGCCGGGTGGTCTTCAGGATTGCGGGCAGGCCGATCTTGCTGACGGCTGCATGCAGGTCGGGTTCGGACGCGACCGCAGCCCAGTCGGCCGTCCGCAACCCAAGCCCGTTCAGAAACGCCTTTTCTGCCAGACGGTCCTGACTGATCGCCAGCGCGCGCCGGTTCGGACGGATCGGCACCAGGCTTTCCAACAGGTCGAGCGCGGCGGTCGGGACATTCTCGAACTCATAGGTGATGACCGCGACCGACGCGGCGAAGGCCCGCAAAGCGGCGGTATCGTCATAGGGGGCGGTCGTGACGGCATGGGCGACATCGCCCGCAGGCGCGGGGCCGGGGTCATAGATGTGGCAGCGATAGCCAAGGCGGCTGGCGGCAACCGACAGCATCCGGCCAAGCTGACCACCGCCCAGGATGCCGATGGTCGCCCCTTGCGGCAGCGGCTCAGCCATCCGTCGGCGCCTCGGGGATCGAGGCGGACAGGGCGGCGCGCCAAGCCTCCAGCCGTTGGGCGAGGGCAGGGTCGCCAAGGGCCAGGATCGCCGCCGCCATCAGCCCGGCATTGGCCGCCCCGCCGATCGCCATCGTCGCCACCGGATAGCCCTTGGGCATCTGCACGATGGAATATAGCGAATCCACGCCGGAAAGCCCCCTCGTCTCGACCGGCACGCCGATCACCGGCAGCCGGGTCTTGGAGGCCATCATCCCCGGCAGATGCGCCGCCCCGCCCGCCCCGGCGATGATCACCTGCAAACCCCGGTCGACAGCGGTCTGGCCATAGTCCCACAAACGGTCGGGCGTGCGGTGGGCGCTGACTATGCGGGTCTCATACGGGACGCCAAGCGCATCCAGCATCGCGGCGGCCTCCTTCATCGTCGGCCAGTCGCTTTGCGACCCCATGATGATTCCGACCTGAACGGTCATGCGCCCCTCCACCCTTGCTGGGCGCGCTTACCTTGGCGCAGAGACCGGGGCAAGCCTGTCACGCGAAGTCTCAGGCGATGATATCGGGGATCAGCATATCCTCGATCTTCACGATCTGGTCCTTCAGCGCCAGCTTCTGTTTCTTCAGCCGCCGCATTGTCAGCTGGTCCGGACGGCCGGTGTCATCCAGCGCGCGGATCGCGTCATCAAGGTCGCGGTGTTCCCGCCTGAGAACCTCAAGCTTGATGCGGAGCATTTCCTCGAAGTTGAGTTCGCCTGGGGCATCTTCTGGGGTTCGAGCAGCTTGAACGCCTGGTCGAACGCACCGCCAAATCGGGTGCCGAGGGGTATCCCCCGTTCAACATCGAAGCGGTCGCGGAAAACGCCTACCGGATCACCCTTGCCGTCGCCGGTTTCCGTGAGGATGACCTTGCCATCACGGTCGAGGATCGCCAGCTGGTCGTGCGCGGCCGTCAGGGCGAAGACACCGGTGACCGGGTCTTTCTGCACCGCGGTATCGCCGCCCGCGCCTTTCAGCGTAGCTTCGTCCTTGCCGACGGGGTCGAGGTTGCCGGTGCCAGCATGGAGCATGGCCTTCTTCACGTCGATCTGCGCCGTCAGGTGCCGGACACCGTGGTCCAGACCATCCGCATCGGACAAAAGAACGGGAGCATCACATGAACACGCCCTTCAACGGCCTGCCGCAAGGCGGCGACCGCATCGTCTATGTCCGTGAGATCGCGGTCGAGGATCTGCCCGACGCGGTGCAGGAACAGATGACCGGCTATGACGTGATCTACTCAGTCCACGGCGCGGATGGCGAGCAGTTGGCGCTGGTTGCCGACCGCAACCTCGCCTTCCACCTCGCGCGCGAGAATGACTACACCCCGGTCAGTGTCCATTGACAGCAGGGGTTCGTCCGTCGGGCAGGTGACATCGTCCTTAGACCCCTGCCGCAGGATGAAGGTCTCACGCGTGTCGGTTGTCCCGACCATCGTGTCTCCCTCGGCCCGGTAACGCATGCAGTGGCCCGGGTTGAAGCCTTCATAGAGATAGCAGACATAGCCGTTCTGCACCTGCCAGATGCCCTTCTGGCAGGTACCGTCCGCCGCCTGCCAGATCACCTGCCGGCCAGGAAGGAAGATCTCGATCCCCAGAAGCCTGCCGTCGGGAAAGTAGGTGCCGAAAGCGCGGCCTTCAGTCCGGCTTTGAAAGTCGTTCGGCGACAGCTCTTGCCCGGAGGCAATGGACCCGGTGGCAAGGGCAAAAGCTGTGACCAGAACCCGGATCATGCGCGGATCAACCCCATCTGTTCCAGCTTCAGAAGCACCTGATGCGCGCAGTGGTCGACATCCACATTCTCGGTGTCGACCACGAGTTCAGCATGGGTCGGGGCCTCGTAGGGGTCGGAAATCCCGGTGAATTCCTTGATCTTCCCCTCACGCGCGAGCTTGTAAAGACCCTTCCGGTCGCGGCGTTCGCATTCTTCGATGCTGGTCGCGACATGGACTTCGATGAAGGCACCGAAGGCCTCGATCATCTCGCGGACCGCCCGCCGCGTGGCGGTGTAGGGCGCGATGGGGGCACAGATCGCGATGCCGCCGTTCTTGGTGATCTCGGAGGCGACATAGCCGATGCGCTTGATGTTGAGGTCGCGGTGTTCCTTTGAGAACCCCAGTTCTGAGCTGAGGTGCTTTCTGACCACGTCACCGTCCAGAAGGGTCACCGGACGCCCGCCCATCTCCATCAGCTTGACCATCAGGGCGTTGGCGATGGTGGATTTGCCGGAGCCGGAAAGGCCGGTGAAGAACACGGTGAAGCCCTGCTTTGACCGCGCCGGGCTGGTCTTGCGCAACTCCTCCACCACCTGCGGGAAGCTGAACCATTCGGGGATATCCAGCCCTTCCCGCAGGCGGCGGCGGAGTTCGGTGCCGGAGATATCCAGCACGGTGGAGCCCTTCGGCACCTCGTTCGCCGGATAGTACTGCGCCTTTTCCTGCACATAGACCATGTGTTTGAAATCGACCATCTCGATGCCGATCTCGGTCGCGTGCTTTGCGAACAACTCCTGTGCGGCATAGGGGTCGTAGAAATCTTGCCCCTGGGAGTTCTTGCCCGGACCGGCGTGGTCGCGCCCGACGATCATGTGGGTGCAGCCGTGGTTCTTGCGGATCAGGCCGTGCCAGACCGCCTCCCTCGGCCCGGCCATCCGCATGGCGAGGTTGAGGAGGCTGAGGGCGGTGGTCTGCGCCGGGTACTGGTCCAGCACCGCCTCATAGCAGCGGACGCGGGTGAAGTGGTCGACATCGCCCGGTTTGGTCATGCCGACGACTGGATGGATCAGAAGGTTGGCCTGGGCCTCACGCGCGGCGCGGAAGGTCAGTTCCTGATGCGCGCGGTGAAGCGGGTTCCGCGTCTGGAACGCGACGATCTTCCGCCAACCCATCTTGCGAAAGAAGGCGCGAAGCTCGTTCGGGGTGTCGCGGCGCGCCTTGAAGTCGTAGTGGACCGGCTGCTGGATGCCGATGACCGGGCCACCGAGATAGACCTTGCCCGCCTGATGATGAAGGTAGTTGACGGCGGGATGCGCAAGGTCGTCGGCGCCAAAGACCTTCTCCGCCTCCAGCGCCTTGTTCGGGACCCATTTGTCGTCGATCGACAGGATCGCAAGGATCACGCCTTCCTGGTCGCGAAGCGCGATGTCCTGACCGGGGGCGACCTTGTCGGCAAAGGCTTCGGAGACATCCAGCGTGATCGGCATCGGCCAAAGGGTGCCATCCGCCAGCCGCATGTCGGCGACAACGCCATCGTAATCCGCCTGCCCCATGAAGCCCTTCAGCGGATGAAAGCCGCCGTTCATCAGAAGCTCCAGATCGCAGACCTGCCGGGCGGTCAGGTCCCAGGACGGCAGATTGCCCGCCTCGATCTTCAGCTTCTGGGCCGAGTCGTAGGAGACGTAAAGCTCGGGGATCGGGGCGTGGTTGGCAAGCGACATGGGTTCGACCTTTCAGCGCGGCGAAGCGCCGCCGGATGCGCGGGTCCGTAACGCGGGATCGGGGCGGAATTCAAGCGATGCTGCGGTGAATGCTGGTGGAAAAGGCGGAAATCGCGGGGCGAGGGGCGAAGGCGGTCCGCAATTCTGCACTGCGGCAAAGGGGCAGACGAATTTCCAGCATGGCTCGGCGAAGGCTCGTCGATGACTTCGTCACTCCTCGCTGGATGCAACCGACGAGGAGACGACGTCGAACGAGGAGGGGGTCGGGTCAGGCCAGGTAGGCGCGGAAGCTGCGCACCACTTCTTCGTAAACGGCGCGTTTGAAGGGCACGATGCTGTCGACCATCTCATCGGCGAGAATCCAGCGCCAGCTTGAAAACTCCGGGTGGGCGGTTGCAATCCTGATGTCGCTGTCTTTGCCAAGAAACCGGAACAGGAACCATTTCTGCTTCTGGCCCCGATACTTGCCACCCCAGACCTTTCCCAGAAGGTCGGGCGGCAGGTCATAGGTCACCCAGCCATGGGTCTTGGCCAAAGGCTCCACCAGGTCGCGGGTCACGCCGGTTTCTTCCCAGAGCTCGCGGTAGGCGGCTTCCTTTGGCGTCTCGTCGCCGTCGATCCCGCCTTGCGGCATCTGCCAGGCCGGGGTGGGGTTGTCGAGCCTTTGGCCCGCAAACACCAGACCGCGCTTGTCGATCAGGACGACTCCGGCGCAGGGGCGGTAGGGCAGGGTTTCGGGATCGGTCATTTTCAGGAACGCCCCCCCACCCCAACCCTCCCCCACAAGGGGGGGAGGGAGGTGCTGCACGACCGTTGGGGCAAGATGGCAGACGCCACGTTCAGGGCTGGGCCGGGGCGATGGCGGTCAGTCCGGTGATGATGTCGATGGCATAGGCCAGCTGGTAATCCTCATCCCGGAGCTTGGCCGATTCCTCGGCCCGGGCCTGCTCTTCCTGGTAAAGCCGCTTTTCGTCTTCGGTCATCGAGTCGTTCTCGATGGCGCCGCGCAGGCTGGCTTCGGACCGGTCGAAGCCCGCAGCGCTGGCGGCTTCTTCCGGTGTTTCGTCGGCCGGCGCCGGCGGCGGCTGGTTCACCACGATGTCGGGCGAGATGCCAAGCGCCTGGATCGACCGGCCCGAGGGCGTGTAATACCGTGCCGTCGTCAGCCGCATCGCGGCATCGTCGCGCAGCGGGATCAGCGTCTGGACCGACCCTTTGCCGAAGCTTTTGGTGCCGACCACGATGGCGCGGCGATGGTCCTGCAGCGCGCCTGCCACAATCTCGGACGCCGAGGCCGAGCCGCCGTTGATCAGCATCACGATCGGCTTGCCCTCCATCAGATCGCCGGTCCGGGCATTGTAACGCTCACCACTTCCGGCCTCGCGGCCACGGGTGGAGACGATCTCGCCCTTGTCGAGAAACGCGTCCGACACGGTGATCGCTTCGTCCAAAAGGCCGCCGGGGTTATTGCGCAGGTCCAGCACCAGACCGCTGACATTCTCCATCCCGCCCAGTTCCTCGACGGCCTTGTTCAGCTCTTCGGTCAGGCCGCTGGTGGTCTGGTCGTTGAAGGTGGTGATCCGCAGGACGATGGTCTTGCCGACCACGCGGCCGCGGACCGCCGTCAGCTTGATCGTGTCGCGGATGATCGACACGTCGAAGGGTTCCGTCGCGCCCTCGCGGACCACGGTGATGATGATTTCCGACCCGATCGGGCCGCGCATCAGGTCCACCGCATCGTCGAGAACCAGGCCCAGCACGGATTCGCCGTTCACATGGGTGATGAAATCGCCTGCCATGATGCCGGCCTTTTCGGCGGGCGTGCCGTCCATCGGCGAGATGACCTTGATGAAGCCTTCTTCCTGGGTGACCTCGATCCCAAGGCCGCCGAACTCACCCTGGGTCTGGACCCGCATATCCTCAAAATCCCGGGCCGAAAGGTAGCCCGAATGCGGGTCAAGCGAGGTGAGCATGCCGTTGATTGCGGCGGTCACGAGGTCTTCGGTCGACACCTCCTCGACATACTGGTTGCGGATGCGTTCGAAGATGTCGCCGAAAAGATCGAGCTGTTCGTAGACCGTGGAGTCCTGCACGGCCTCCTGCGCGATCAGGGGACCGGCGATCTGGGTTGTGGCCACGACGCCGGCCAGGGTGCCACCCACGGCGGCCATCACGAGTTTCTTCATGGTAAGGTCAGTCTCCTGTGCGGGCAGTGGCCTTGAACCATGGCAATGGATCAACCGGTTCAGCGCCCTGTCTGAGTTCCATATAAAGCGTTTCTGTCTGACGTCCGCCAGAGCCATCAGTGGCGGGCGTCAGGAATTCCTCGGAGGCGGCCTCGGCCCCGCCCATCTGGCCCAAAGGCGCACCGGCGGCCACCACGTCACCCACATCGCCATAAAGGACATCAAGACCGGCGAGAACCAGAAGATAGCTGTCCCCAGGCTCCAGGATCATCACGTTTCCGTAGTCGAGAAGCGGGCCGACGAAGCGGATCGTCGCGGGCCAGGGCGCGGTCACAAGGGCGCGCGCATCGGTCGACAGGGTCACGCCGGGGCGGCGGGTGCCTGAGATATCCGCTTCGCCTGGGCGGCGGAGAACCTTGCCAAGGACCGGCAGGTCAAGCGTCCCTTTCGCGGTGGAAAAGCTGGTACCGCCCGCCGGGTCGGGGGTGAGACCGGCGGCAAAGGCATCGAGCGTATCGACGCTGTCGAGAAGGGTCCGCAGCGCCTCGGGGTCGTCAAGGAACCGCTGCGGCAGGTCGGTGCGGTCCGACATCGCCTGCGACAGTTCGGTCCTTGCGGCCTGCGCTGCGGCCAGACCCTGCGCCAGGGTGTCGCCCGCCGACAGTTGCAGCGTCCGCAGATCGGCAAGCTCTTGCAGTTCAGCCTTCAGGCGCAGCACTTCGGCTTCAAGTGCCGGGGTCACTTCGGCCATCACCATGCCCGACCGGGCCGAGGCAAGCGCCCCTTCGGGATGGAGGAGGAGAAGCGGGCTCGCGTTCGCCTCCATCGTGGCAAGGACACCCAGAAGCCGCCCGATGCTGTCGCGTTGCGCCTCGAACTTGCGGGTCAGGGTGGCTTCCCGCAGCGCCGCATCGCGGAGCGCGCCGCGCAGC
>NCDS01000143.1 GCA_002280315.1 Rhodobacterales bacterium 32-66-7
GTGCCGCGTCCGCCCTTCCCAGCGGGGCAACAAGCCGGTATGTTGCCGGGCGAGGCAAGGCGAACCGAACGGCAAGAGGGCGGCAGCGTCCCGGCAGAGGTGCCATCGTCCGGACGCGATCAGCAAGAAGCGCGGCATACTCAGATCGCGCGACATCGAGGGTGTCACATGGCAGGAATTGCGGTTCGGCACAGTGTCGTCGCGCTGGTGTTAGGCGGTCTTCTGGCGGGATGCGTCGACAGCGAGGGGGCTGCGGTGACGCCGTTTGCGCCCGCCGCCTCGGCCAAGCCCGGCGGCGACATCGAGGCGCCCGAGGTGTTTCAGACCACCGATACGGCGCTTTGGGATGGCCGCCCCTCGCTTGGCGGGATCTGGGTCGCCTCCCCCGATGCGGTCGACCCCGAGCGGGTGCTGATGGAAAACCTTGCCACCGGCCTTACGGTCGAGGGTGCGCTGTTCCGGCGTGAGCGCGACAATCCCGGCCCGGCGCTGCAACTCTCATCCGACGCGGCCGAGGCGTTGGGGGTCCTTGCCGGCCAGCCGGTGGAGCTTCGGGTCACCGCGCTTCGCCGCGCCGAGCCGGAGGTGCCGGTCCAGACCGAGGTGGCACCCACCGATCCGGCTGCGGATCCTGCTTCGGATGTGGCTGCAGATGGCGGCAGCGAAGCCGGGCCGGAAGGCACGGCGGCAGTTGCCGCAGCCGCTTTGGCTGAAGCCGAAGGTGCCCCCGCCGCAGCCGACGCGGGTGCAGCCGACGCAGGTGCAGCCGACGCAGGCGCAACCGACGCAGGCGCAGCAGTCGTCACAGCGGCGCCGAAGACGGCCAAGGAACGCCGGGCCGAAGCGCGCGCTGCGCGTGAGGCAAAGAAGGCCGCCGAAAAGGCTGCCAAGGCCGAGGCTGCGGCAGCGGCTGACGGGGCGGTCGAAGGGACAGCCGCAGGGATCGGTGTCGAACCGATAGACTCGGCCCCGCTTGATGCCCGTAGCGCCGAGGTCAGCGACGCCGCAGCCGCAGCGGCCGGCGAGACCGCTCCGACCGACGAGGCTGAGCGCAAGACCCCGGCCACCACCTCTCCCGAAGCCGCCCCCGCCACAGGGACCCCTGCCGGCGGAACCGCCCGCCCGATCCAGATCGCGACCTTCTCGCAAGAGGCGAACGCGACCCGGGCCATCGCCGATCTGGCGAAACTTGGCGTCACCGCGCAGGTCCGCAAGACCGAGGTTGGCGGCAAGCCGGTCTGGGGTATCATGGCCACCGGTGATGTCGCCGCCCTGAAGACGATCCGTGGTGCCGGATACCCCGACGCCTATTTCCTGCAGTGAGGCATAGCGAGGCACAATGCTCCATCTTTTTCGCAGCCATGAGTTCCGCAATCTGATCGCGCTTGTCGCTGTCCTTGCCCTGCCCGTCCTCGCCCACCCCGCCCGGGCGTTCGAGACGGCGGCGACGGCGGCCTGGGTCTATGACGTGGCGACCGAAACCGTGCTTCTGGACAAGAACGCGGACGAGCCGTTACCCCCCGCCTCGATGTCGAAGCTGATGACCATCACCATGCTGTTCGAAGCCCTTAAGGACGGGCGGGTCACGATGGACACCGAATTCACCGTGTCCGAACGGGCGGCGGCGATGGGTGGATCGACCATGTTTCTGCAACAAGGCGACCGGCCGACAACCTGGGAGCTCATTCACGGGATGATCGTGAATTCGGGCAACGATGCCTGTGTCGTGGTGGCCGAAGGGCTTGCGGGGACGGAAGAAGCGTTCTCTGCCCAGATGACCGAACGCGCCCGCGCGCTTGGCATGACCGCCTCGACCTTCGCCAATGCCAGCGGCTGGCCCGACCCGAAGCACCGCATGTCGATGCGTGACCTTGGTATCCTTTCGCTGCACCTGATCGAGGATTTCCCCGAATATTACCCGATCTTCTCCAAGACCGAATACAACTACAAGGACCGCGCGCCCGACAACCGGTTCAATCGCAACCCGCTCCTGAAGCTGTCGATCGGGGCTGACGGCCTCAAGACCGGCCATACGATCGAGGCGGGCTACGGGCTTGCCGGGTCAGCGAAACAGGGCGACCGGCGGGTGATCTTCGTGATCACCGGCCTCGCCTCAGAAGCGGCTCGGGCGGAAGAGGCCGAAAAGCTGGCCACCTGGGCCCTGCGGCAGTTTTCGCAAAAGACCGTGGCCAAGGCGGGCGTCAGGGTGGCCGAAGCCGAGGTGTATCTGGGCGATGCCGAAACCGTCGGTCTGGTCCCGGCGGAAGACATCAGCGTCCTTGTGCCCGCAATCGTCCGCGACAGCATCAAGGCCGAGGTAGTCTACAGCGGCCCCCTGATCGCCCCGATTGCTGCGGGCACGACGGTGGCCGAACTCGTCGTGTATATTCCCGACCTGCCGGATCGCCGCATCCCCCTCGTGGCCGAGGCAGATGTGGGCAAGGCCGGGCTTGTGGGCCGGATGATCGGTGCGGGCCAGGCGCTTTATCAGCGCTACGTGGCCGCACCGGCCAGCTGAATGCCAGCTGAATGTTCGTCAGTCTCGAAGGCATCGACGGCTCTGGCAAATCGACGCAGGCGCGCCTTCTGGCCGATGCGTTGCGCGCCGAAGGCCGGAGCGTCACCCTGACCCGAGAACCCGGTGGCAGTCCGGGGGCCGAAGATATCCGCCGTCTGGTCCTCGAAGGTGCAACCGACCGCTGGTCGCCCGAGACCGAAATCCTTCTTTTCACCGCAGCCCGTCGCGACCATCTGGAAAGGACCATCCGCCCGGCCCTTGTCCGGGGCGAGGTGGTGATCACCGACCGCTTCGCCGATTCGACCCGGATCTTCCAGGGCATCACCCGGGGTGACCTTTCCGACACGGTCGACCGCCTCCATGCGCTGATGATCGGGGTCGAGCCTGACCTGACGATCCTGATCGACATCGACCCCCGCCTTGGCTTGGAACGCGCCACGGCACGGGCGGGCCGGGAACTCCGGTTCGAGGATATGGGGCTCGCGTTTCAAGCAAAGGCGAGGGCCGGGTTTCTGGCCCTTGCGGCGGGCAAGCCCCGTTTTTTTGTCATCGACGGCCATGGCGCGGTAAAGGATATCGCGGCCTCCGTGCTTCGCGCCGTCAAGGCTGTCT
This sequence comes from Rhodobacterales bacterium 32-66-7, assembly GCA_002280315.1. Classification (GTDB taxonomy): domain Bacteria; phylum Pseudomonadota; class Alphaproteobacteria; order Rhodobacterales; family Rhodobacteraceae; genus Tabrizicola. The sequence goes on from NCDS01000143.1 coordinate 3,131, forward strand.
TGGGCTAAGGCGCGGCGCTGCCCCTTTCCCCTGCGGATGCCGCATGCCATCCTTGGCCATGGCCGCATCCGACCCCCTTCCCGACCCCGACCGCCTTGAGGGTGCCCCACACCCGCGCGAAACAGCTCGCGTCCACGGCCATGCGGCAGCCGAAGCGGCGATCCTGCAGGCGTTCAACAGCGGTCGGCTGCATCACGCCTGGATGCTGACCGGGCCAAAGGGCATCGGCAAGGCGAGCCTCGCCTGGCGCATCGCGCGGTTTCTGCTGGCCGCCCCCGACGCCGACGGCGGCATGTTCGCGCCGCCCCCCCCGGCCACGCTGGACGTGGCCACCGACCATCCCGTTTCCCGCCGGATGCTGCAACTGGCCGAGCCGCGCCATTTCCTGTTGCGGCGCGGTCCCAACGACAAGGAGACTGCCCTCTCGCAGGTCATCGCGGTCGATGATGTCCGGAAGATGAAATCCTTCTTCGCCCTCAGCGCCGCCGATGGCGGCCGCCGCACCGCGATCATCGACGCCTTGGACGACATGAACCCCGCCTCGGCCAACGCGCTTCTGAAACTGCTGGAGGAGCCGCCCGCGAACGTGACCCTCCTGCTTGTCGCCCATCGCCCGGCGCGGCTTCTGCCCACGATCCGCTCGCGCTGCCGCGAGTTGCGCCTTGCCCCTTTAACCGCCGATGACCTGGCCCTTGCGCTGGCCGCCGCCGGGGGCGAGGTCGCGCCCGAGGACCAGACCGCGCTCGCCGAACTCTCCGCCGGTTCGGTGGGGGAGGCGTTCCGGCTGACCAACCTCGACGGCATCCGGCTTTACGCAGGCCTGATCGGGCTGATGACCAGCCTGCCCCGGCTGGATCGTCCAAGGGCGCTGCACCTGGCGGAACTCGGGGCTGGCAAGGCGGTCGAGACCTTCGATCTGATCCTGACCCTGATCGACCTGTTCCTCGCCCGCCTGGCACGGCGCGGTGTGACCGGGGTCGCGGTGCCCGAGGCGGCACCAGGCGAAGCCGCGCTTCTGGCCCGTCTTGCCCCGGGCCCCCGCCACGGTCGCGCCTGGGCCGAGCTTGCCGAAAGCCTCTCCTCCCGCGCGCGGCGCGGCAAGGCGGTGAACCTTGACCCTGCGGCGCTTCTGATGGATATCCTCCTGCGGATAGACGCGACGGCGGGCAGTCTGGCCCAGAGGTAATGCCCGGTGGAAGATCGCCCGACTCCTGTGCCCCCCGAGGTCCCGCTCGATCTGGTCGACAGCCACTGCCATCTCGACTTCCCCGAGCTTGCGGCCGAACTGCCCGCGGTCATCGCCCGGGCTACGGCTGCCGGGGTCGGGCGCATGGTCACGATCTGCACCCGGCTGCGAAACGAACCCCAGGTCCGCGCCATCGCCGAGGCGCATCGCGCGGTCTTCTACGCCGCCGGCACCCACCCGATAAGTGCGGCCGAAGAGCCCCTCGCCACCGTCGAGGGCCTGGTCGCCCTGGCGCAGCATCCCCGCTTCGTCGGCATCGGCGAGACCGGCCTTGATTACCATTACACCGCCGCGACGAAGGCGGTGCAGCAGACCTCCTTGCGGATCCATATCGAAGCGGCGCAGGAAACCGGACTGCCGCTGATCATCCACGCCCGCGACGCCGACGCGGATATGGAGCGTATCCTGGCCGATGCCATGGCAGAGCGGCCGTTCCCTTGCGTGATGCACTGCTTTTCCTCTGGCCCCCGCCTCGCCGAAGCGACGGTGGAGATGGGGTTCACCCTCTCCATCTCGGGCATCGCGGCCTTTCCGAAAAGCCAGGCCTTGCGCGATATCTTTGCCAGGACGCGCCTCGACCGGCTGATCCTGGAAACCGACAGCCCCTATCTCGCCCCGCCGCCGCATCGGGGGAGGCGCAACGAACCGGCCTATGTCGCCCATACCGCCCGCGCGCTGGCCCCCTTGTTCGACCTGACGCCAGCGGCCTTTGCCAGCGTCACCACCGCCAATTTCGACCGACTCTTCCCCCGCGCCGCACAAGGGGCAAAGTGATGGCGCAGCTGACCTTCACCATCCTCGGCTGCGGCTCCTCTGGCGGGGTGCCCCGGCTTGGCAATGACTGGGGCGATTGCGACCCGACGAACCCGAAAAACCGCCGCCGCCGCTGCGCGCTTCTGGTGACCCGCGAAACCGACGGCGGCACCACCCGCGTCCTGATCGACACGCCCCCCGACCTGCGCGAGCAGCTTCTGGACGCAGGTGTCGGCGCGGTCGATGCGGTGGTCTACACCCACAGCCACGCCGACCACATGCACGGCATCGACGACCTGCGCCAGGTGGTCTACAACCTCGGCCGCCGCTTGGCGGTCTGGGCCGACGGCCCGACGCAAGAGGCGCTCCTGTCCCGCTTCGGCTACGCCTTCGTGCAACCCCCCGGCAGCCCCTATCCGCCGATCCTCGATCTGCACGCCATCACTGGCCCGGTGACCATCGACGGCGCGGGTGGCGCGGTGACCCTGACCCCCTTCCGCGCCGAACATGGCAGCATGGACGCGCTCGGCTTCCGGATCGGCCCCCTTGCCTACCTCCCCGATGCCGTCGCCATCCCAAAGGAAAGCTGGCCCCTCCTGACCGGACTGGAGTGCTGGATCGTCGATTCCCTGCGCCGCAAACCCCATCCGACCCATGCCCATCTGGCCATGACCCTCGACTGGATCGCGCGTGCCAGACCCGCCCGCGCGATCCTGACCAACATGCACATCGACCTTGATTACGACACCCTGAAGGCCGAGCTTCCCCCCCACATCACCCCCGCCTACGACGGCATGACCGTGACC
>NCDS01000144.1 GCA_002280315.1 Rhodobacterales bacterium 32-66-7
TGGCGTCGCGGGTCTGATGGCCGCAAAGGCCGCAGCCGATGGTGGTGCGCGGGTGATCCTGCTGGAGCAATCCCCGACCCTTGGCGGTCGCGCCCCGGTGGACGAGACCGAGGCTCAGGGCCAACCCGTCGCCACCTGGCTGGACACCATCGAGGCCGACCTCCGCGCGCGGGACAGCGTGACCATCCTAACCCGGACCTGCGGTTTCGGTGTCTATGACCACGGCTATGTCCTTGCCGATGAACGCCTTTCCGACCACACCCCCGGCGACTGGCGGCCAAAGCAGCGGCTGTGGCGGATCCGGGCGGGCAAGATCATCACCGCAACCGGGGCCATCGAACGCCCGCTCAGCTTTGCGGGGAACGATGTGCCGGGCGTGATGCTCGCCTCGGCGGTGCGGGACTATGTGGGCAACCACGCGGTGTCACCCGGCGACCGTACCGTGGTGGTCACCAACAACGACGACGCCTATCGCACCGCCCTCGCGCTTAAAGCCGCTGGGCTGGAGGTGCCGGTCATTCTCGACGCCCGCGAGTCTGCAAGCGGCCCCTTGCCCGAGGCTGCCCGCGCGGCCGGCATCCGGGTCCTGATCGGGCGCGGCATCGCATCGGTCAAGGGCGGCAAGCGTGTCACTGGTGTGGCGATCTGTGCCCAGGCCGGGGAAGGTGCCGTGCTGGAGGAGATTGCCTGTGACGCAGTCGCCATGTCCGGCGGCTGGTCGCCGGTTGTCCATCTCTGGAGCCATTGTGGCGGCAAGCTTCTGTGGGATACCGCCATCTCGGCCTTTGTCCCCGATCCGGCCTGCCCGCCGATCACGCATGACGGCAGCGCCATGGTCTCGGCCGTGGGGGCAGCAGCGGGGCAGTTGTCGCTGGCCGCGATCGAGGCTGGTTTTGCCAAGCCTGCCGCGAAGAAGAAGCCGCCGGTCGATCCCGTCACCATCCCGCCGGTCTGGATGATGCCGCAGGGCGCGCCCCTCGCGCTGCGGTCGAAGATGTGGCTCGACTATCAGAACGATGTGAAGGTGTCCGACGTCCAGCTTGCCGCGCGTGAGGGGTATCAGTCGGTCGAACACACCAAGCGCTACACCACGCTTGGCATGGCGACCGATCAGGGCAAGCTGAGCAATATCAACGGTCTCGCCGTGCTTGCTGATGCCCTGGGGCAGGATATCCCGCAGGTCGGCACCACCACCTTCCGCCCGCCCTATACTCCGGTCACCATCGGAGCCCTGGCGGGTGAGGCGCGGGGCGAGATCTTCCAGCCCCTGCGCCGCACCCCGCTCCACGCGGCACACGAGGCGGCGGGGGCCTATTTCGAACCCGTCGGCCTCTGGCGCCGCCCCTACTGCTTTCCCCGCGACGGTGAGACGCATGCGCAGGCGGTGCAGCGTGAGGTGCTGAACACGCGGTCAAGGCTGGGCCTTCTTGATGCGTCCACCCTTGGCAAGATCATCGTCAAGGGTCCGGATGCCGGGCGGTTCCTCGACATGCTTTACACCGGGGTGATGAGCACGCTGCCGGTGGGCAAATGCCGCTACGGCCTCATGTGCAACGAACAGGGGTTCCTGTCGGATGACGGCGTGGTCGCGCGGCTGGATCAGGATACCTGGCTTTGCCATACCACCTCGGGTGGGGCGGACCGGATTCATGGCTGGATGGAAGACTGGCTGCAATGCGAATGGTGGGATTGGCAGGTCTACACCGCCAATGTGACCGAGCAATATGCGCAAGTCGCCGTGGTCGGCCCGAACGCGCGGAAGCTCTTGGAAGCCCTGGGCGGGATGGATGTGTCCAAGGACGCTCTGCCGTTCATGCAATGGGCAGACGGCACCTTGGGCGGCTTCCCGGTCCGGGTCTACCGGATCAGCTTTTCGGGTGAGCTTTCCTATGAAATCGCGGTTCCGGCCAGCCATGGCGCGGCGTTCTGGGCGGCTTGCACGGCGGCCGGTCAGGCGCTGGGCGCCATGCCCTACGGGACCGAGGCGCTGCATGTCATGCGGGCCGAAAAGGGCTTCATCATGATCGGTGATGAAACCGATGGCACGGTGATCCCGCAGGACCTTGGCCTTGACTGGGCGATCTCGAAGAAGAAACCCGACTACCTGGGCAAGCGCGGGCAGGAGCGGACCTACCTCGCCAGCCCCGACCGCTGGAAGCTGGTGGGGTTTGAAACCCTTGACGGCTCGGTCATCCCCGACGGGGCCTATGTGGTCGCCAATGGCGACAATGCGAATGGCCAGCGGAACACGCAAGGCCGCGTCACCTCCACCTACCATTCGCCGACCCTGAACCAGGGGATTGCGATGGGGCTTTTGCACCATGGCCCGTCCCGGATGGGCGAGGTGGTGGAGTTCAACACGGTGACCGGCGGCACGGTGAAGGCGCGGGTGCGCGACACGGTGTTCTACGACAAGGACGGAGCGAAGCAGAATGTCTGACCCGGTCACGGCCCTTGGGGGCGCAAGCTTTGACGGCATCGCCACGGTGCGCGAGATCGGCCCCCTTGGCATGATCACGCTTCGGGCACAGGGGCTGACGGGCCTGGACGCCGCGATCAGGCCGGCGGTCGGCACCGATGTGCCCGCCCAACGCCGGATCGAGGGTGCCGGTGACCGCGCCTGCGGCTGGATGAGCCCGGACGAATATCTGCTGATCCTGCCCTACGACCAGGTCGCGGCCAGGCTGGCGGGCCTCGCGACGGCGCTGGCCGGTCAGCACCACCTCGCGGTCGACGTGTCCGACGCCCGCACGGTCTTTCGGATAACCGGGGCAGGGGCCGACGACGCGATCCGCAAGCTTTGCCCCATCGACATCGACCGCCTGCCGGTAGGCGAGCTGCGCCGCACCCGCGCCGCCCAGGTCCCCTGCGCCCTCTGGCGGGAAGGGGGCGGGATCACCCTTGTCGCCTTCCGGTCGGTTGGCCGTTACGTGTTCGACATACTGGCCAACGCTGCCCGCAGCGGTTGACTCCCGGCCTATCCTATCGACGCGGACGGGCAAGCTTCGGGACCTGGCCTGAATCTTGTGGATGGAATACACGTCGGCTGTTCCCGATACCGATGGCCGCCTCTCGCTGCGCTGGGTCGTGGACGTCACGAACGAAGCCACCGGTTACACCGCGATCAACCTGCAATACGATCTTCTGATCAAGAAATCGGACCTTACGGCAAGCTTGCAGATCCAGAGTGCGACCGGCGATTCGCTGGAATTCAGCGCGCCCGGCACCTGCGTGCGCGAAAAGTGGTAAAGGCCGCTGGGCCGGTATCCTCCGGTCCGGGCCGCGAAGCCTTGACCTTGGGGGGGCGGGCGACCTATCTCCAGGGTCAAGCCTTTCCCATCAGGAGCTGATCATGGCCTTCACCCTTCCCGACCTTCCCTATGCCCACGATGCCCTTGCACCCCTTGGCATGTCGAAAGAGACGCTGGAGTTTCACCATGACCTCCACCACAAGGCCTATGTCGACAACGGCAACAAGCTGATCGCCGGCACGGAATGGGAATCGGCGGCGCTGGAGGACGTGGTGCGCGGCTCCTATCAGGCCGGGGCCGTGGCGCAGAACGGCATCTTCAACAACGCCAGCCAGCACTGGAACCACAACCTCTTCTGGGAGGTGATGGGTCCGAACGGCAAGGCAATGCCGGGGGCTTTGGAAAAGGCCCTGGTCGAGGCGTTCGGTTCGGTCGCCAAGTTCAAGGAAGACTTCGCCGCCGCCGGTGCCGGTCAGTTCGGCTCGGGTTGGGCCTGGCTCGTCCGCGACAAGGACGGCAGCCTGAAGGTCACCAAGACCGAAAACGGCGTGAACCCCCTGTGCTTCGGCCAGACCGCCCTTCTGGGCTGCGATGTGTGGGAGCATTCCTATTACATCGACTTCCGCAACAAGCGTCCGGCTTACCTGTCGAACTTCCTGGACAAGCTGGTCAACTGGGAGGCCGTCGCGGCCCGGATGTAACCGCTCCCCGGCTGGCTGGACCCGCCAAGAATTTTCGGCGAAAATTCTTGGCGCCGACCGGTCGGGGTGCAGCGTTGCGACCGCAACGCCTAGGCCGTCCACCCGAGGTGACCGTGATCACGCTTGGCAAAGGCGGCCTTCAGCTTTTCGATCAGGGTCGCCACATCGGGCACGGTCTGGAATAGCGCGCGCAGGTTTGCTTCGGCGAAGCCTTCGGCAATCGCATGGTCGATCAGCGCCAGAAGCGGCTGCCAATACCCTTCGACATCGACCAGAAAGATCGGCTTGTCATGCAGCCCGATCTGCGCCCAGGTCAGCACCTCGAAGAACTCGTCCAGCGACCCGGCCCCGCCTGGCAGCACCACCACCGCGTGGGAGTTCATGAACATGACCTTCTTCCGCTCGTGCATGTCCTCGGTGATCACCAAGGTGGAGAGGTCACGCCGGCCCTGTTCGCGCGCGAGCAGATGCTGCGGGATCACGCCCAGGCTGGGGGCCCCGGCGGTGATGGCGGCGCGCGCCACCTCGCCCATCAGGCCGACATCGCCCGCACCGAACACCAGCCGCCAGCCGCTGCGGGCGATGGCCAGCCCAAGCTCGTGCGCTGCGGCGGCATAGACCGGCTTTGCGCCCGGGCGCGCGCCGCAGAACACGCAAAGCGACAGCCTGGTCATGATCTCCTCCCAGAGACGTTTCATTCGTGATAGGATATAGAAGACAGGCGCGGCAAGGAAAGCAGGTCCGGGCAGCGCGCAGGGGATACAAAGCGGGGGTGGCAATGTCGGCATGGGGCGCGTTGGGCGCGGGGACGCGGGCGCTGATCCTGGGGTCGGGTGCGGTGCTGGCGCTGGGGTCGGGCTATCTTGGCTGGAGCTTGACCCGGCCTGCCGAAGTGCCGGTGCCCCTTTCATCGGTCGAGGTCGCGCCCCCTGCCGCTGAACCGGTGACCGAGGATGCCGCCAAAGCCGCCCTGCCGCTGATCGATACCTGGCGCGTCGCCCCGGATGGCGAGGCGCTGGTCGCCGGGCTTGCCGCCCCGGATGCCGCGGTGGAGGTGCTGGTCGATGGCGTGACCGTCGCCTCGGGCAAGGCGGCGGCTTCGGGGGAATTCGTGCTGCAGTTCACGCTTCAGGGCAATGACGCGCCCAGCCTGATGACGCTTGCCATGACCCCGCCCGAAGGGGAGCGGACCCTGTCCGAGGCGGTGGTGGCACTTGGTCCGATTGCCGGACCGCAGGACCTTGCAGGGTCCGGGGCGGTCGCCGAGCCCGCCGATCCGGAAACGGCTGCGCCCGCAGCGCTGCTTCTGACGGGCGACGGGGCGGTCGTGCTGCAGGGGGCCGAACCGGCCGATCCCGTTCTGAAGACCAATGTGATGATCGACACCATCGCCTACACCCCCTTGGGTGAGGTTCAGATCGGCGGGCGCGGGATGCCGGGGGCAGGCTTGCGGGTCTATGTCGATACCGTCGAGAAGACGAGCCTGGTCGTGCCGGAAACCGGGCAATGGTTGTTGACGTTGAACGACACCCCGCCGGGCATCTACACGCTGCGGGTTGACCAGATCGACGCCGAGGGCAAGGTCACCTCGCGCTTCGAGACGCCGTTCAAGCGCGAGACGCTGGAAGAGCTGGCACTGGTTGCGGGCATCGCCGCCCCTGAACCGGTTGAAGAGCCGGTTAACGAGCTGGCCCCCGACCTGGCCCCCGAAGTGGCCCCCGACCTGGCCCCCGAAGTGGCCTCCGCCGTCGACGAGGCTGGCGGCACCGCAAAGGTCGATGCAGCCGAAGTCGCAGAGGTCGCGGAAACCGTCAGCGCCGAGTCGGTTGTCGCCGAGCCGGTTGTCGCAAAGCCCGTTATCGCCGAACCGGTTGCCTCCGACCCCGTCGCGGTCGAGACGGTGGCCGCAGAGCCCGTCGGCCTTGACCCAGTCGCAAAGCT
>NCDS01000145.1:0-2298 GCA_002280315.1 Rhodobacterales bacterium 32-66-7
GGTGTTCACCACCAGCGATTCGGTGCCCCAGATTGATGGCACGTAGTAAAGGGCACCTTCTGCCCGGCTACGCTCCCCAGCCGAACCATCGGCAAGACCCGGTAGGTAGTTCTCCATCGCCAGCTTCGATTCATCGAACGGCTGCACGAGGCCATTGGAGTTCCAGCCACCCCAACGGTCGATCGTCGGTTCAGCGACGTCGATCCCGCCCGCGTCGATTGCGACCTTGGCGGCCGCGAAAATGCTGTCCTGGTCCGGCAGTTCGGTGAAGTTCACCTTGATCCCGGTTGCAGCTTCAAACGCCGGGAACACTTTTTCAGCCAGGGTCGGATAGCCCGCCCAGCCGGTGAAGTTGACTTCGCCCGACGAGGCGAGCGCCTTGGACGAGATGATTGCCGGGGCGGCAAGCAGACCAGCGCCCGCAGCGGACCCTTGCAGGAACCGGCGGCGGCTGAAAGCGGCGTAAGAATTTTTCACGGAAGTCTCCCTCATTGAGAAGATGGAATGCGAGGACTGTCCCCGGCATTCTCGGCAGCTGCACAGTCGCCTGCGCATCGGACACGCGGTATCTCCAAACGGTAACAGGCCTGTGTCAGTCACCTGACCCGGGCCATGCGCGCAGAGCATACTCTGATATCCCCCATCGCTGTCAACGACCACGTGAATGGGGCACGGGCACGGGCGCAAGCTTCTGGTTTCGCTTATTTTTTAGGCATGCTACGCCTGGGACGCTGCTCCGGCTGCAGGGGTCTGCGCGAATGCAACCGGCGGGTGTGGAAGGGGTCTCGCCAGCGGCCCGGCGGTGCGACGATGCATTGCCGCCAGCCACCTGTTCCAGGTCCGCCCGTCCCGGCAGTCTCGGCTCTGGCGTCCGGGCTGCAGCCACGATATCGTCGATCCGAAACGCTTTGGGTCGCACCGGCCCGTTGCCCGCAGCAAGAGGCCGACATGACCATCCGCGTAACCGTCTGGGGCGAAAACGTGCACGAACAGAAGAACCGTGCCGTCGCCGAGATCTATCCCGCCACCATGCACGGCACCATCGCCGCCGCGCTGAACCAGGCCGGGGGGATCAGCGCCGGCACCGTCACGCTCCAGGATGCCGAGCATGGCCTGACGCCTGCGAAACTGGCCGCGACCGACGTGCTGATCTGGTGGGGCCACGCCGCCCATGGCGAGGTCAAGGACGAGATCGCCGAACGGCCGTTCAAACGGTTGATGGGCGCGCCCTGCAACCTGTCCTGGCGCGAGGCGGGAGAGCGGGAGCGGCTCTGGGTCACCTCACGCCAGCACCCGATCGCGCGCGGCCTGCCCGACCATTTCGAGATCGAGCACGAAGAGATGTATGGCGAGCCCTTCGGCGTCCCCGAACCCTTGGAGACGGTGTTCGTCAGCTGGTTCCAGGGCGGTGAGGTGTTTCGCTCCGGCCTGACCTGGCGGCGGGGGGCGGGGAACATCTTCTACTTCCGCCCGGGCCATGAAACCTATCCGACCTATCACCAGCCGGTGGTGCAGCAGGTGATCGCCAACGCGGTCCGCTGGGCACACAACCCCGAGGCGCGGCTGACCGATCCGAACGCCGCCCCGAACCGCCCGGTCGGCCAGACGCTGGAGCCGGTGGTGGAACGCGGGCCGCGCCTCCATCACGACGGCGAGGCGGGATTGCGCTGATGCAGCCGGTACGCTTGCTGATCCTTGGCACCGGAGGGATGGCCGCGAACCATGCCGAAGCCTTTGCGGCGATCCCCGGGGTCAGCCTGGTCGCAGGCATCGACACCCGGCCAGACGAATTGGCCGCGTTTCGGGAACGCCATGGCATTCCCCAGGGGTTTGCCTCGGTCGACTCCGCGTTGGCCTGGGGGCTGTTCGACGCCGTGACAAATGTCACCCCGGACGCCGCGCACCATGCCACCACCCTGCCGTTTCTTGCGGCGGGAAAGCATGTCCTGTGCGAAAAACCCCTCGCCACCACGGCGGCCGACGCGGCAGAGATGGCCGACGCGGCTGTCGCGGCTGGCGTGGTGAACATGGTCAACCTCAGCTACCGCAACGTCCCCGCGCTGCAAAAGGCGGCGGCAATGGTGCGCGATGGAGAGATCGGGACGATCCGACATTTCGAAGCATCCTACCTGCAAAGCTGGCTGACCCAACCCGCCTGGGGACCCTGGGACAGCGATCCGAAGTGGCTTTGGCGCCTTTCGACCGCGCATGGCTCGAAAGGGGTGCTGGGCGATGTCGGCATCCACATCCTCGATTTCGTCACCTACATCGCCGGAATGGATGCAGTTGCGGTGTCCT
>NCDS01000145.1:2322-10972 GCA_002280315.1 Rhodobacterales bacterium 32-66-7
CGCCAACGACAGCGCCACGCTGCAACTGCGTCTGGCCAACGGTGCGCTTGGAACGGTGGCGGCCACCCGCTTTGCCACCGGCCACCTGAACGACCTGCGGCTTCGACTTTACGGCCAGACCGGCGGGTTGGAGGTCAGCTTCGAGAACGCGACGAGCCGCCTCCGCGCCTGCCTTGGCGCCGACGTGGCGACAGCGGCATGGTCAGAGATCGACTGCCCGCCGGTGCCGACGATCTACGAGCACTTCATCGCCGCGATCCGCGGCAGCGGCAAAGCCGAACCGGACTTCGCCCGCGGCGCGGCGCTGCAACGGCTGCTCGATCAGGCCGAGGCTTCGGCAACCGACCATGGCCTGCTGCGCCCCCTCTGACGCCAACCAGGCGGAGCGCCGGTCCGGCGCAAGCCTGTTCTCTCGTCCCCGCAAAGCGCGGGGACGAGGCTGACGAGGGGCAGCCGCCCCTCGAGCTCCCCGGGATATTTGGGCAGAAAGGAATGGCAGAACGGGCCTTTGGCCTTCCTTTCTGGAAAAATATCCCACGGGGTTTGGGGGTGTGAACCCCCAACGCCTGAGCCGGTTGCGCGCCCTGGCGCGCAGAGGCGAGGCAAAGGTGCGCGCCCGCTTGGGCGCCCCGTTTCCCTCGGAGTCAGCCGAGCAGCGCCTGGACGCAGGCGGTGAAATCCTCGCCGCGTTTCTCGAAGTTCGGGTATTGGTCGAAACTCGCCGCCGCGGGGGCGAGGAGGACGACCTCGCCCGCCTCTGCCTCGGCCGCGGCGCGGTCCACGGCGCGTGCCATCGTCTCGCAGATCTCATGCGGGGTATTGCCCAGCTGCAGCGCAAAGTCGCGGGCGGAATGGCCGATCAGATAGGCTTTCACCACCGAGCCGAGATGGGGTGTCAATCCGGCGATCCCGCCCTCCTTGCCAAGCCCGCCCGCGATCCAGCGGATGCGCGAAAAGGCCTGCAAGGCCTTGGCGGCGCTGTCGACGTTGGTGGCCTTGCTGTCGTTCACGAACCGGACCTCGTCCCGCTCACCGACAAGCTGGCTCCGGTGCGGCAGGCCGGCGAAGCTGGCCAGCGCCGCCTCGATCAGCTTTGGGGCCAGCCCAAGGCAGCGACAGGCCGCATAGGCCGCGCAGGCGTTCTGGTGGTTGTGCGCACCGGGCAGACCCTTGACCTGACGCAGGTCGATCGAGGCCACCTGGCGGCCTCGACGCCATTCGGCCAGAAAGCCCTTGCGGGCGAAGACCGCCCAGCCGAACCCCTCCAGCTTCTGGCCCGAGGAGATGCGGATCACCCGGTCGTCGCCCGCCCCTTGCGCGAGTTGCCCGGCAAGGAACCGCCCCTCCACCTCATCCACGCCGATCACCGCCCGGTCCGGCCCGCCTTGCAAGAACAGCCGGGATTTCGCCGCGAAGTAGCCGCCGATGCCGCCATGCCGGTCGAGGTGGTCGGGCGAGAGGTTGGTGAAGACCGCGATATCGGGGGTCAGCGCGCGGGCAAGCTCGGTCTGGTAGGACGACAGTTCCAGCACCACCACCTCGCCGTCCTGAGGCGGGTCGATGGAGAGCACCCCCTTGCCGATGTTTCCCGCCATCTGCGTCGGTCGTCCGGACTCGTGCAGGATGTGGTGGATCAGGGCGCTCGTCGTCGACTTGCCGTTCGATCCGGTGACCGCGATGACCTTCGGAGGGGTTTCCATCTCTGCCCAGTCGTCCGAGGCAGCACTTTGGAAGAACAGGCCGATGTCGTTGTCGACCGGCACGCCAAGGTCGAGCGCGCGGACGATCACCGGATGGGGAGCGGGGTAAAGATGCGGGATGCCGGGCGAGGTGATCAGCGTGGCCACGTCCTCCAGCGCACCGTGCCGGGTAAGGTCGGTCAATGCGAAGCCTTCGCTTATCGCCTTGGCCCGCGCTTCGGGGCTGTCATCCCACAGAAGCGGCACCGCCCCCCCGGCCTGCAGGGCGGCGGCGGTGGCAAGACCGGAGCGCCCGAGGCCGAGGACGGCAACCTTCTGCTCCTTGTAGCCCTTGACCGGGATCATCGCCGTCTCCGTTTGATCAGGGCGACAGGGATAGGCGAGGTGGGGGGAAAGGGAAAGGGGGCCTGGTTTCGGATTGGCGCGCGGGCATCACCGCTGGCCCACACGGGGCGGGCGACCCTGGCAGTCGGCAGGACCCCTACCGCACCTTCAGCGTCGCCAACCCGATCATCGCGAGGATCAGGCTGATGATCCAGAACCGGATCACGATCTGCGGTTCGGCCCAGCCTTTCTTCTCGAAGTGGTGGTGGATCGGGGCCATGAGGAAAATGCGCTTCTTGGTGCGTTTGTAGTAAAGGACCTGGATGATCACCGACAGGGCCTCCACCACAAACAACCCGCCGACGATGGCCAGGACGATCTCGTGCTTGGTGCAGACGGCGATGGCTCCCAGCGCGCCGCCAAGCGCAAGCGATCCGGTGTCGCCCATGAACACCGCGGCCGGGGGGGCGTTGTACCACAGGAACCCGAGCCCGCCGCCGAAGAGGGCAGCGGTGAAGACCAGAAGCTCGGACGTGCCGGGGACATAGTGCACCTCAAGATAGTCGGTGAAGTCGACCCGGCCCACGGCATAGGCGATGATGCCCAGCGTGCCGGCCGCGATCATCACCGGCATGATGGCCAGACCGTCCAGCCCGTCGGTCAGGTTGACCGCATTGGCCGAGCCGACGATCACGACCATGCCGAAGGGCACGAACAGGAAGCCAAGGTTGATCAGCGTGTCCTTGAAGAACGGCAGGGCGAGCTGGCCGGTCAACTCGGCCGGGTGGAACATCGACGCGGCATAGGTTGCAAGCCCGGCGATCAGAAAGCCGAGGCCAAGGCGCAGGCGTGACGACACGCCTTTGGAGGTTTGCCTGGTGACCTTGGCATAATCGTCCGCAAAACCGATCAGCCCGAAGGCGAGGGTGACCAGAACGACGATCCAGACGAAAGGATTGTCCAGCCGCGCCCAAAGCAGGGTCGAGACCATCAGCGCCGACAGAATCAGCAGCCCGCCCATCGTCGGCGTCCCGGCCTTGGCGAGGTGGCTTTGCGGTCCGTCGTCGCGGATCGGCTGACCCTTGCCCTGCTTGCGGCGCAAAAGTTCGATCAGCGGCGGACCGAAGAGGAACCCGAAGATCAGCGCGGTCACGAAGGCCCCAGCGGCCCGAACGGTTATATAGCTGAAAAGGTTGAAGAAACCGCCGCCATCAGAAAAGCCGCTTAGCCAGAAGAACATTCACCCGGTTCCTTTATGTCGCAGGACTGCCCTGCCCGATTTTCCGAAGCGCGTCAACGATCAGGCTGACCTTCGAGCCTTTGGAGCCCTTGACGAGGATGACGTCCCCGGCGTCGATCAGGCTGCGGACCTTAGGGAGGAGTTCGGTCGCACTCGCCACCCAGTCGCCCCGCTGCTTGCGCGGCAGCACGTCATGCAGGGCCTGCATCCTTGGGCCGACGCAATGTACCAGATGGACGGACCCCAGGGCCGGATGGCGGGCAATCGCTTCGTGGAGCGCGCGCTCGGTCACTCCAAGCTCCAGCATGTCGCCAAGGATGGCGATGCGCCGTCCGCCGCCGACCCGACCGATGCCGTCCGTCGGCCGCGACCCGATCAGGACGTCAAGACTGGCAGCCATCGAGGCGGGGTTTGCGTTGAAGGCGTCGTCGATCAGATCGAAGAACGTCTCCTCGATCGTGTCGAGAAGGATGCGCTCGCGCTGGCCCCGGCCTGCAGGCGGACGCCAGAGGCCAAGGTCGCAGGCGGCAATCACCGGATCGGCACCGAGCGCCTCGACCGTGGCGAGGGCTGCCAGCGCGTTCATCGCGAAGTGGCGGCCAGGGGTGCCGACCTTGAAGAGGATCGGCTCGCCCCGCCGGGTGGCGCGGGCGACGGTAGTGTCGGTCAGGATCTGCGTCTCGTCCAACCGCCAGTCGGGCGTACCGGTGCTGCCAAAGCTCACGCGGCGCGCACCAACGGCTTGCGCCTTGTGCTGCAGGATCGGCAGGGTGTCGACGTCGGCGTTGTAGATCGCGGTGCCACCCGGCATCAGCCCGTCGAAGATCGAGGCCTTCTCATGCGCGATGCCCGCGACGCTGTCGAAGGCTTCAAGATGGGCGGCGGCGACCGTGGTGATCAGCGCCACGTCCAGCCGGGCCAGCCGAGCCAGGGGGGCGATCTCGCCCGGGTGGCTCATCCCGATCTCGATCACCGCAAAGCTGGTGGCGGCGGGCATCCGTGCCAGGGTCAGGGGCACGCCCCAGTGGTTGTTGTGGCTGGCCGCCGAGGCGTGGGTGGCCCCCTGCGGGGCAAGGATCGCCAGCAACATCTCCTTGGTCGAGGTCTTGCCCGCCGAGCCGGTCACGCCCACCACCCGCGCCCGGGTCCGGTCACGTGCGGCCCGGGCAAGGGCGGTCAGGGCGGCCAGCACATCCGGGACGACCAGAAGCGGAGCCGAGTCTGGGACGCCCGGCGGCTGGTGGCTGACAAGGGCGGCGGCAGCCCCCTTGGCCAGCGCCTCGGCGACGAAATCATGGCCGTCGCGCTGGTCGGTCAGCGCAACGAAGAGATCACCCGGCTTCAGGGTCCTGGTGTCGATGGACACCCCCGATGCCTGCCAGTCGGCGGTGTTTCTGCCCCTGGTGGCGGCGGTGGCCTCGGCGGCGGTCCAAAGGGTCATGTGGCAACCTCGGCAATGAAGCCCCTGCGGGAAGATGCGGGCTGACCTACCCCCGCCGGTGGGAGGCAGCGGGCGTGGGACAGAGAATGCGCCAAGGCTGCCCCCCCACCCCGACCCTCCCCCACAGAGGGGGGAGGGAGGCACTCGGGACGGCTGGTGGGCTTTAGAAGGAGCGTGTGCGTGTGCGAGCGGTTATCGGTGCCGGTGTCGATCATCACGCGGTTGCCCTTTGGTCGGCGGTGCCATGGTCCCGGTTGACTGCGATGGCCATGGCGACGGTCGAAAGCGCCCTGCGCCGACCTGTTCCGGAGAACACCTGCCTCGGGAAGGGAGCTTCCCTCCCCCCTTGTGGGGGAGGGAGAGGGAGGGGGGGCGAGGGAGGTGGAGACTGCAAACTTGCCAAGGCAGCCCCCCCACCCCGACCCTCCCCCACAGAGGGGGGAGGGAGGCACCCGGAGCGGCTGGTGGGGCTTTAGACGGAGGTTGGGCGTGGTCGTGCGGTGATCGGTGCGGGGATCGGTGGGCAGCGTGCTGGCCCGGGGGACGGGCTTTGCCGCCACCGGCTTGTCCTTTGCCCGCCGAAGCGGGGGGCTTTCTGCCCCCCACGGGGCCAAGGGGCCCCTCCCCCCGAGGATATTTCGGGCAGAAAGGAAATCGTAGGGCGAGGGGTGTGGCATCAGATCACTCCATCCAGGGCGGCGACGGCGACGCTGGCCTGTTCGACATCGTCGAACGGGTAGATGTCGGTGCCGATGATCTGGCCCGCCTCATGCCCCTTGCCTGCGATGATCAGCGCATCACCGGGGGCGAGGGCATCCACCGCGCGCAAGATCGCTTCGGCGCGGTCGGGAACCTCATGCGCGTCGGGGCAGGCGGCAAGGATCGCGGCGCGGATGGTGGCGGGGTCTTCGGTCCTGGGGTTGTCGTCGGTGACGTAAAGGACATCGGCATGGGCGGCGGCGGCTTTCCCCATCAGGGGGCGCTTGGCCCGGTCGCGGTCGCCGCCCGCGCCGAAGACGATGATGATCCGGCCCATCACATGCGGGCGAAGCGCCTTCAGCGCCGTCTCGACCGCGTCGGGGGTATGGGCGTAGTCGACATAGACCGCAGCCCCGTTCGCCCGTGTCGCGGCAGGGCAAGCTCGGCCATCCGGTCGCCCATCGCGCCGTCAAGGTTCACCACGGCCACCCCGTCCTCGGGCAGAAGCCGGGTGAAAAGCCGCGCCTTGGCGTCGAAATAGGCCGCCATCGTGCCGTGATAATCCAGATGGTCCTGGGTGAGGTTGGTAAAGCCCGCCGCGACAAGCCGCACCCCGTCCAGCCGTCGCTGGTCGATCCCATGCGACGAGGCCTCCATCGCGGCATGGGTGACCCCAGCGTTTGCCGCCGCCGCGAGGAGTTTGTGCAGGGTGACCGCATCGGGGGTGGTGTGGCTTGACGGGGCCTCCCACGCGCCTTCGATGCCGGTGGTGTAAAGGTCGCAACGCTGGTCTTGCCGTTGGTGCCGGTCACTGCGACCATGGTTTCGGGCTGGCCCCCGAACCAGAGCGCTGCCGCTGCGGCAAGAGCCGCGCGCGGGTCCTCCGCCAGCACCAGCGCGGCGCCGGTTTCCGCCAGCGCGCTTGCCGCCAGCCGCGCACCTTCGGCATCGGTCAGGATGGCGGCAGCCCCCTGCGCCAGCGCGGCGGGGATATACGCAGCCCCATGCGCCGTCGTGCCCGGCAGGGCCGCGAAGAGCATGCCGTCACGGACCGCGCGGCTGTCGGCGGTCAGACCCGCAAGCTGAGGGTCGCGCCCTGCCCTGCCGGTCAGCCCAAGGTCGGATAGCCGTGTGTCGCGCGCCGTCATCAGGATCGTATCCGTTCGTGACCAAAGGACCAGTCAGTTGTCCGAGACCGGTCCCAAGACTGGTCCCGAGACTGGTATCGCACCCTCAATGGCAGCTTCAAGCCTTGGTCTGAGGCCCATCATCGGGGCGATGCGGCGAATGATCTCGCCTGCCACCGGAACCGCCGTCCAGCCAGCGGTGCGGCGCGGCTCGGATCCGGCGGTATCGAGCGGTTCGTCCAGCATTACCACGAGCACATATTGCGGGTTCGAGGCCGGGAAGATCGACGCGAAAGTATTGATCACCTTGTCCGCGTAATACCCGCCCGAAGGGTTCGGCTTGTCCGCAGTGCCGGTCTTGCCCGCCACCTCATAGCCCGGCACATCGCCAAGGCTGGCAGTCCCGTCGGTGACCACGCGGCGCAGCATCAAGACCGCTTCGGCCGCCGTCGCCTCGCTCATCACCCTTATGCCGGAGGTCGCCCCGTCACGCTTCAAGAGCGTGGGCTTCAGCATTACACCACCGTTGGCGATGGCGGCATAGGCGGCGGCCAGATGCATCGGGCTTGCCGACATCCCGTGCCCGTAAGAGGTGGTGATGGTCACGATCTCTGGCCAGCGTTTGGGGATCAGCGGGCGCGCGCCTGGTGCTTCGACCAGTTCGACCTGGGTCGGCTCGAAGAACCCGAGCGATTTCAGGAAGGCCTGTTGCCGCAAGGCCCCGATCATCAGCGCGATATGCGCCGTACCGACGTTGGAGGATTGCGCGATGACTTCGGTCACCGACAGAAGCGGGCCGTAGTTCTTGTTCTCGAACTCCTTGATCTTGTACTTGCCCCAGGTCATCGGCGCGTCGGCGTTGACCAGCGTGTCGGGGCGCACCAGGCCAAGGTCGAGCGCCTGCGCCACGGCGAAGATCTTGAAGGTCGAGCCAAGCTCGTAGACCCCCTGTACCGCCCGGTTGAAAAGCGGGCTGTCACCAGGATCGGCCGTCTTGTCGACGATTGGCGCAGGCCGGTCGTTCGGATCAAACGTCGGCAGGGATGCCAGCGCCAGAATCTCGCCGGTGCGCACATCCATCAGGATCGCGGCAGCCCCCTTGGCGTTCAGCATCGTCATCCCCGCGCCCAGCACCTCCTCGACCGTGGCTTGCAGGGACAGGTCCAGCGACAAGGTCAGCGGAGTGTCGGCCTGCGCCGGGTCACGAAGCCGCCCGTCCAGCGCCTTTTCGATCCCGGCCACACCGATGATCTCGGCCGAATTCACCCCTTCGGCCCCGAAGGACGCGCCGCCAAGCACGTGGGCGGCAAGGCTGCCATTGGGATAAATCCGCATCTCGCGCGGGCCGAACAAGAGGCCCGGATCACCGATCTCGTACACCGCCTGCATCTGTTCGGGCGAGAGCACCTTGCGGATCCAGACAAAGCTGCGCCCGTCGGTAAACCGCCGCTCAAGCGCCGCCGCGTCAAGGTCGGGGAAGATCGCGCCAAGCTTGGTCGCGACACCCTTCGGATCGACCATGACCTTCGGATGGGCATAAAGCGCATAGGTCGTCATGTTGGTGGCCAGGATGCGGCCATTGCGGTCGGTGATTTCGGAGCGGAGCGCGATGATCTCATTCCCCGGAGCGCTGGCGCGGGGTTCCACCGGTTCGGTGGCCGCCGTCAGTCCCATGCGCCCGCCAATGGCCAGAAAGGCGATGACGAAGCCGAGGCTGAGGAACATCAGACGCCGCTCGGCCCGGACGCGGTTGCGTTCGCGCCAGGCCTCGTGCCGGGAGCGCAGGTTTTCCGTCTCGATCACGTCGGGGTTCAGCCCCTCGGCGCGGGCTTGCAGGATCCGGGCAAGGGGGCGGAGCGGGGTGCGCATCTATAGCCCCTCTGCGGCGGTTTCGGTGCCCTGAATTTCGACCGGCTGGCTGATGGTCGGCAGGGCAGGACCCGGATAGGCGACCTCACCCGGGGTGCCGAACTGGTGCGGCTCCATCGGCAGAAGCTGCAGGCGGTCAAAGTTGGCGGCGGCAAGGGCGCGCAGCCGGTCGGGGCGGTTAAGATAGGCCCATTCCACGCGCTGGACGGCCAAAGCCTCGCGCAGGACAAGGATTTCGCGCTGCAACCCC
>NCDS01000146.1 GCA_002280315.1 Rhodobacterales bacterium 32-66-7
CCCCCCGTGGGGAGGGGAAGGAGGAGGGGGGCTTGCGGCGGGACGGATGCAGGATACCCGCAGGAGGCCCCCACCCTCTCCCACCCCCACCAGGGGGGAGGGAAGCACCAGGCCTGAGCAGCCTCGGCCCGGTGCCGAACCGGGCGCTGGGCTGGTCTTGTGCAAACGCGCGCGGAAGGGTGCCCCCCCCTCCCCCCCGTGGGAAGGGGGTGGGGGGCGGTTGAAACGAAAGAGGGGCAGAGGGGTAAGCCCGTTCCCCTCAGGGACGCTCACCCCGCGCCAAGGCACCCTCGATCTCGTCCAGCACGGCGTCCAGATCGGCGACAGAGTCGATGACGAAATGCGCTCCGGCGCGGGTCAGGGTGGCGTAGGCTTCGGCGCGCATGCGGTGGTAGGTGGCGCCGTCCAGCGCCTCGGTCTCGGCCGGGTTCAGGCCGAAGACGTTGCCGGTCAGCGCGACGCCCACGGTCCAGCAGCCGGCGTTCAGGCCTTCGGCAATCCCGACGGCGGTATCGTCGACCTTGACCACCGATGCGGCAGGCCAGACGCCAAGGTCGAGGAAGGTCCGGTACATCATCAGGGGCGAGGGGCGGCCTTCCGCGAGATCCCCGGCGCAGACCAGATTGTCGGGCGCATAGCCCTGCGCTGCGGCGAGCGGGAGGAGCGGGGCCATGATCTCCCGCGTGTAGCCGGTGGTGGAGCCGATCTTGAGGCCCCGGTGGCGGAGGCGCTTGGCAAGGTCGGCGGCCCCTTCGATCAACTGCGCGAAGTCGGTGACGACGGCGACGTTCATCGGCACGAAGACGGCATAGATTGCGTCGATGTCAGCCTCGGTCGGGGTGGCCCCATGCGCCTTCGCCCAGGCCGCCGCGATCCGGGGCTGGGACAGGAGCGTCTTGATATGGTCGCGCTTGGCCATGCCCATCGGGCCCCGCGCCTCGGCCACCGTAATCTCGACCCCGAACTGCGCGAAGGCTTTGACGAACACCCCCATCGGCGCCTGGCTGCCGTGGTCGATCATGGTTCCGGCCCAGTCAAAGACGACGGCGCTCAGGGATATCGAAGTCATGCGCTTTCTCCAAACAATTCGGCAATGGTTTCTTCGGCGATGGCAAAGGCGGTGCTGGCCCCGGTACCCGAGGTGACGATGACCAGACGAATCCCCTCATCCGGCGTGTCGCGGATCATCAACCTCTCGGGCAGGCTGGCATAGGTGCCCATCCAGCGTTCGGTCACGGTGGCCCCGGGCAAGCGCAGGGTGGCGTACATCTCCTCCAGCATCAGGTCATCGACCCGACCGATGGCGAAGGGAGAGGGGCTCCACTCATAGTGATGGCTGTCGCCGACGACCAGCCCGCCATCCGCGCCCTGCACGGCGATAAGGTGGATGCCCTGGGCCAGAAATTCCGGCTGTTCGGCTTCGAGCCGCACCCGAAGCGCGGCCGCTTCGGGAAGCTCGGAATACCCCAGATAGCGCACCAGAGAGAGGTCCGACATGACCGAGCCGGGCAGGCGAAAGCTGGGGTCGGCGGGCATCACCTTCATCATGTGCAGACGGCACCGGCTGATCCCCATCGCGGCGATGCGGTCGGGGAAGAGCGACAGGAGGTCATCGCCGGGACAGACCACGATGCGCCCGGCGGTCAGCGCCCCGGCGGTGGTTTCCACCAAGCCCGGACTGACCGACTTCACCAGTGTCTGGCGGTGAAACGTGACCCCCATCCCGCCTTCCAGCCAGGCGGCGAGCTTGGGGATCGCGGTGCGGCTTTCGACGCGGGCGTCATGCGGGCTCCAGAGCGCGCCCTGGAAGGGGCCATCCGCCAGCACCGCACCATGCCGGGCGGTCAATTCGGCGGCGGTCAGAAGGTCGCAGCCTTCGCCCATCCCGGTCGCACGGAACGCCTCCAGCACCGCCATCGCTTCGGGGCGGCGGGCGACGACCAAAAGCCCCTCATGCTCCACCGCGATGCCGGCCTTTGGGGCAACCTCACCCCATACGGCGCGCGAGCGGACGGCGCGGCGCCAGCAGTCGCCCGCCTGTTGCCCGGTCACGGTGACAAAGCCGAAGTTGCGGACCGAGGCACCGATCGCCTCCGCCTCACGGTCGATCACGGCGACAGAGAGGCCAAGCCTGCGGGCGGCAAGCGCATGGGCCAGCCCGACGATGCCCGCGCCGACCACGACAAGGTCAAAGCCGTCCGGTGTCGCCTTTGCCATGGTCACGTCCTGAAATCCGGGTGTAGGGTGTCTAGCAGGCAGGCCGGGCGGTTGTATAGGCCCCGAAGCGGGCTGTCACCGCGCTGTTGCAAAGCTGTCAGCGCAGAAGCTTGGGCAGGACTGCTGCCAGATGGTCACACCCCTCTTCCCTGGTCATCACGCCGGGCGACAGCCGCAGGGTCTGGCCACGGCTGTCGGCATAGATGCCTGCTGCGCGGAGGCCAGCGACCACCCCGGCGGCCGGATGCACCTCGGGCAGGCGCAGCATCACCGACCCGCCGCGCTTCGCCTCAGCCCTTGGGGTGACCGGGGGCAGGCCGCAATCCTCGGCGATAGTGAACAGACGTTCGGTAAGCGCCCGGTTCGCAGCCAGGATCGCCGCGTGGTCCTGCCCCGCATGCCAATCAAGCGCGGGAAGCGAGGCGATGGCAGCCATGGAGGAGGGCGTCCCGGCATCGAACCGCCGGATATCGGCGGCATAGGCAAAGCGGGTGATGTCCCAGTTGAACGGATCGGGCTGGCTGAACCAGCCGCGCAAGGCAGGCTCACAGCGGGCGATCAGGGCGGGGTCGACGTACAGAACCCCGGCCCCCGGCGTCCCGCACATCCATTTGAGCGAGGTCGACACGGCAAAATCCACCGCAGGCTCGGTCACGTCGAACGGCAACAACCCCGCCGCCTGGGTGATATCGACGCCCACCAGCGACCCCATCTGCCGCCCATGCGCCACCAGCGCCGCAAGGTTGCTGCGGTGCGAGGAGGTGGAGGAGACCCAGGTCAGAAGCGCCAGCCCCACATCCGGCGTCCAGGCGGAAACCATATCCTCATCCTCGACCCAGGACGCGCCCTGCCGCAGGGGGACGGTCTTGAGGGTGAACCCGCGCGCCTTGCCAAGGCCGTTCAGCAGGAAGTGGTTGGAGGGGAAACAATCCGCCGCGACCAGCAGGCTTTTGCCGCGCAGGGCAGCGTCCGGCAAAGCCTCGACCAACTGGTGGACCCCTTGGGTCACGCTTTCGACCGTGGTCAGCGTGCCGGGACCGGCGTTCAGGATCGCCCGCCACCGGTCGATGAAGCGCTGCCGCAGCGGCAAAACCAGGGGCCACTGTGCATCGTCCGGCGTGCCCCAGACCTCGGCGAAACCGGTCAGGGCGCGGGCCATGTCTTCGGCCTTGCCGGGATACATCCCGATCGAGTGATAAAGAAAATAGGCGTCGGACATTCGAACGGCATTCCTTGGCAGGGGTTGTGCCTGCCGGGATACCCGACTGTCCGCCCAGCGGGAAGCCCTGCCGCTTTCCCCTGCGCCGGGCATTTCCCGCTTGCCTTGGGCCACGACTTCACGCTTTCTCGCCCCGACACCGAAGGAATCCCCGATGACCCAGCCCCGCCTCCGCCTCAACGATGGCCGCATGATCCCGCAGATCGGCCTTGGCATCTGGCAGGTCCCCGCCGCGACCACCGCCGCGACGGTGGCTGCGGCGCTTGGGCTTGGCTACCGGCTGGTCGATGGTGCGGCGATCTATGGCAACGAGGCGGGTCTGGGGCAGGGCCTTCGGCACTCCGGTCTGCCGCGGGATGAGGTGTTCGTGACCACCAAGGTCTGGAACGACGATCAGGGCCACGACGCCACCCTGCGCGCGGTCGAGGCGAGCCTTGGGCGCCTGCAACTGGATCATGTCGATCTGTGCCTGATCCACTGGCCGGTCCCGGCCCGCAAGCTTTACATCGACAGCTGGCGGGCGCTGATCCGGCTGCGGGATGAGGGGCGGGTGCGCTCCATCGGGGTGTCGAACTTCACCGGAGAGCATCTGGAGCGGCTGGTCGATGCGACCGGGGTGGTCCCGGTCCTGAACCAGGTGGAGCTGAACCCGCGCCTGCAGCAGACCGCACTTCGGGCGCTGCACGACCGGATGGGCATCGTCACCCAAAGCTGGACGCCGCTGGGTCAGGGCAAAAGCTTTGCCGCCCCACCGGTGCAAGAGGCGGCCAAGCGGACCGGGAAAAGCCCGGCACAGGTGATCCTGCGCTGGCACATCCAGCTTGGCGCGTCGGTCATCCCGCGCTCCACCCGGACCGAGGGGCTGGCGGAAAACCTGACCCTGTTCGATTTCGCGCTGACCGAGGGAGAGATGAGCGCCCTCGCCACGCTCGACACGGGGGAGCGGTGCGGCCCCGACCCCCTGACCTTCGCTTAAGGGGGGCCGTAAGTGCTGGTGCCAGAACTGACCGTCGCTGATCCGAAGGCCGCCGCCGCCATGCTGGCGCGGTTCGGCTTTGCCGAAGGGGCGGGGCTTTGGCGCTTGGGCAGCCAGGCGCTGCGGCTGGTCGAGGGTGCGCCCGGCGGGCATGGCCGGATCGACCACATCGCGCTTTCGGTGCCCGACATCGATGCAGCCCTTGCCGCGCTGATGGGCCAGGGTCTGGCCCTTGACGCCGATGTCACGCCGGACGGTATCGGGTCCATTCCGGAGTTCTGGCAGGACGGTCTGCGTTACGTCTACCTCTCCGGTCCCGAAGGCGCGCGGATCGAGCTTTGCCAGCGGGTCAGCGGTGCGGCAACCTTGATCGGCCACGACCATATCGGCATCCCCTGCGCGTCGCTTGCCGGGATGCAGGCGTTCTTTGAAGCGGCAGGCGCGCGGCTGGTGGCAAGCGTCGATCTGATCCGGGCTGACGGCCTTATTCCGGTAAGGTTCCTCGACTATGCTGGTGGGATGATCGAGCTTTACCAACCACCGTCTGTTCCGGCCAACCGGAACCGCGCCACGCCCGGCCTCTGGTCGCGGCTTCTGGTTCCGGGTCTGCCAGCCCCTTTGCATGGTCCCGAGGGGCTGACCCTCGCGCCGCTATAGGCCATGCGTCAGACGCTGACCGAACTTTTCCAAGCCCGGGTCGCTGACGGACGGTTGCGCCCTGACCCCGCGCAGCATGCCATACTGCCGCGGTTGGAAACCCTCCGGCTTTGGCTGGAGGACCACGCCAACCGCCGCCCGGGCCTGTTCGGCGGGCTTTTCGGACGGCCCGCCACACCGCCGAAGGGCATGTACCTTTGGGGTGGCGTCGGGCGCGGCAAGTCGATGCTGATGGACCTTTTCCACGACGCCTGCGCGATCCCGCAAAAGCGCCGGGTGCATTTCCACGCCTTCATGCAAGAGGTGCACCGGGGCCTGCACGACGCGCGCAAGCGTGGGGTTGAGGATGCGCTGACCCCCGTCGCCGAGGCGCTGGTGCAGGGGGTGCAGCTCTTGTGCTTCGACGAATTCCAGATCACCGACATCACCGATGCGATGCTGGTCGGGCGACTGTTCGAAAAGCTCTTTGCCGCCGGGGTGGTGGTGGTCGCAACCTCGAACCGCCCACCGGGTGACCTTTATCAGGACGGGCTGAACCGCGTCCTGTTCCTGCCGTTCATCACGCTTCTGGAGACGCGGCTGGAGGTGGTCGAACTTGAAAGCCCGACCGATTACCGCCAGCATCGTCTGGCCGGGGCGCAGGTCTATTTCCACCCCGCCCGCACCGCGACCGCCGCCATCGCCGCGATCTGGACCGATCTGACCGGGGGTGCCCCGGAACCATCGACCTGCCGCGCTTTGCCAATGGCGTCGCCCGGGCGAGCTTCTGGGACCTCTGCGCCCGCCCGCTGGGTCCGGCGGATTTTCTGGCGCTTGCCCAGGCGGTGCGGGTGCTGATCCTGGAGGACATCCCGCAACTGTCGGCCGAAAACTACAACGAGGCCAAGCGCTTCGTCATCCTGATCGACGCGCTTTACGAAGCGCGGGTCCGGCTGATCGCCTCGGCCGCCGATGTGCCCGAACGGCTGTATCTCGAAGGCTCGGGTGCGTTCGAGTTCGAACGCACCGCCAGCCGCCTGCGCGAGATGCAAGCCGCCGATTGGGGCCAGCGCACCTGACGGCGTGCGGGAAGGCCCAAAATTTTTCGACGAAAAATTTTGGGCGGCCGGGGTGGGCGCGCGGGGTTGCGCAACCCGGGCCGGGAGTCAGGGTTTTGCGACCTGCCGACGGGGCACTGCCAGCGTATCGGCAAAGCCGTGGTTCACGTCGCGGTGCTTGGCCTCATCGGCGCGGACGGCCACGATCACCTCGCGCAGGCGGGCACCCGGGGCCAGCTTCCAGTAGTCGATGGCAAGCTTCGGGGCGGCGACATTCTCGACATGGCCGCTATCGACCTGCGCGAGGTAGCCGGTGTAGCTGATCACCGCCTCCTCCTCCAGATACCCGACCACGCGGTGCGCGGTCTTGGGGGCGAAGAGGTACAGAAAGAAGTAGGTGTTGAAGAAGATCGCCTGGCCGAACATGATCAAGAGCCGTTCGAGGAACGAGGGCTTCGCGATGTGGATGAAGGTCATCAGGTGCATCCGCTCATTCTCGGCCTCGTCCAGAAGCTCGCGGATCCACCCCTCGTCCTCGCGGATGTGGCGGAGCGATTTGAGGTGTTGCAAGAGGCCGCCCACCATGCCGGGCACCGCTGCGACGGTTTCAAGGACAACCGCGCGGTGGCCGTAGCGTTTGGAAAAGAACGCGTCGGCGAAGATGCGCATGAACTTGACGATACCCAGCGCGATACGGTCGGAAAGCCCTTCGGGCCGTTTGTGACGGTCAAGCGGAACGGCAGAGGCGGTGGGGGCGGATGCGTCGGTCATGAGCTCACTCCTTCTATGGGGGAAAGATAGAAAGGCCCGCTTCGCTCACAAGTCGGGTGCGACACTCTGCCAAGCGGTCAGCCTGCCAATGCCTGCCACAAAAGCCGCAGCGCCATGCCGCCCGAGACCACGACGAGGAGGGGCTTGATCAATCCGGCCCCGACCCGGACCGCAAGCCGCGCGCCAAGCGCCGCCCCGGTGCTTTGTGCTGCCGCCATCGCCAGCCCCACCAGCCACCAGATATCGCCCGCCGCAACGAAGATGAGAAGGCTGCCAAGGTTCGAGGCAAAGTTGAGCATCTTGGTATGCGCGGTGGCCTTCAGAAGCCCGTATCCGGCCAGAAGGACGAAGCCGAGCATGTAGAATGACCCCGCCCCGGGGCCAAAGATGCCGTCATAGGCCCCGATCGCCGGGACGAGGGTCAGGCCGAAGACCGCCGGGCGCATCCGGGCTGCGCGCGGCGCATCGGTCAGCCCCGGCTTCAGCGCAAAGAAGAGGGCAACCCCGATCAGGACCACCGGCATCGTCCAGCGCAACACCTCGACCGGGATCAGGCTTGCGGCAAGCGCCCCGCCGGCCCCGGCGAGGGCAGCGATGACCGCCATCCCCCATTGCTCGCCCGGGCGCACCTGTCCGGCGCGGGCATAGGCGATGAGCGCCGTGCCCGAGCCGAAGGTGCCCTGCAGCTTGTTGGTCGCCAAAGCCTCGACCGGCGAGGCCCCGGCGAGGAGGAGCGCCGGCATCGAGATCAACCCGCCGCCGCCCGCGATGCTGTCCACGACCCCGGCCGAGAACGCCGCAAGCATGAGGAGAAGGACAAGGTGGGTGGAAATCTCGAACATCCCGGGGCTTGTGGCCGGTTCGGCAAGCCGGGGCAAGGGGAGGCTTCTTGCGAGGTTTCCTTGCCGGGGGGGCCGTTCTCGGGGCATCGAGCCCCTCGAACGGCGCTGACGCGTCGTTTGCCCGGCTTTGGGGCAGCGGGGCGGGCGGTTGCCTCCGGCGGGGATATTTTTTCAGAAAGGAAAACGGGGGGCTTTTTGCGGGCTTGCCTGGCTGTGGTCAGGCGGCGGTGAAGTCATTCTGGCCATAGCCTTGCAGATAGAGAAGTGCTGTGAGATCGCCATGGTTGATGCGGATGTCGCATTGGGCCTGCACCACCGGCTTGGCATGGAGGGCGACGCCCATGCCTGCCGCCCGCAGCATCGGCAGGTCGTTCGCGCCGTCGCCCACCGCAAGCGCCATCGCCGGGGTGATCCCCAGCCGCGCGGTGATCTCATGGAGGGCCTGGAGCTTGGCTGCCTTCCCGAGAATCGGGTTGGCCACGGTGCCGGTCAGCCTCGCGTCCCTGACAAGGAGGGTATTGGCGCGGTGTTCGTCGAACCCGAGCCGCGCCGCGATGGCCGCGGTGAAGGCGGTGAAGCCCCCCGACACCAGCGCGGCATAAGCGCCATGCGCCTTCATCGTGGCCAGAAGGACCGGCCCCCCCGGCATCAGGGTGATCCGGTCGTGCAGGACCCGGGAGATCACCGTTTCGGGCAGGCCTTGCAGGAGGGCGACGCGGTCGCGGAGGGCGGCCTCGAACTCCAGATCGCCGTTCATGGCGCGGGCGGTGATCTCGGCCACAAAGGCACCGACCCCGGCCTCGTCCGCCAATTCGTCGATGCATTCCTGCCGGATCATCGTCGAATCCATGTCGGCGATCAGCAAGGCCTTGCGGCGACCTTCGGAGGCTTGCACAGCCATGTCGATCCGCAGGGTCTGCAAGCCCTGCCACACCTCCCACCGATTGGCGGGAAGGGTGGGGACCGGAAACTCGGCCGCTACGCCGGGATGGAGCCACAGCACCTCACCTCCACCCCAGGCGTTGCGCAGGCTTTCCACCGTCACCCGGTCCAGCACCGGGGTTTCTGGGTTGGTCAGCAGCGTCACGGTGAACATGGGGCAAGTTTCCGATAGGGAACGGGAATGTCGCATTTCGCAGCTGATGCGGCGGATACCGCGTTCTTTCCCCTTGTGCCAGAGCGGTTCGGGCTTTACCCACGGTGCCGGGACACCCTTCCCCAACGAAGGGCTTTTAGCTGGAAGGCTACCATGACAGACCTGACCCCGCCGGCCAAGCGCCCGGAAAACCCGCGCTTTTCCTCTGGCCCCTGTGCCAAGATCCCCGGTTACTCGCTCGACATGCTGGTTGACGCGCCCCTTGGGCGGTCGCACCGTGCCGGTGTCGGCAAAGCGAAACTGAAGGCGACGATCGACCTGACGCGCGAGATCCTGGGCGTGCCGGCCGGGTATCGGATCGGCATCGTCCCGGCCTCGGACACCGGCGCGGTCGAGATGGCGATGTGGTCGCTTCTGGGCGCGCGCCCGGTCGAGATGCTCGCCTGGGAGAGCTTTGGCGAAGGCTGGGTGACCGACGCGGTGAAGCAGCTGAAGCTCGACGCGACGGTGCGGATCGCGCCCTATGGGCAGATCGTGGACCTGCGCGAGGTGGATTTCGCCAAGGACGTGGTGTTCACCTGGAACGGCACGACCTCGGGCGTCCGCCTGCCCAACGGCGATTCGATCCCCGCCAACCGCGCGGGCCTGACGATCTGCGATGCCACCAGCGCTGCTTTCGCGATGGACCTGCCTTGGGACAAGCTCGACGTCACCACCTTCTCCTGGCAGAAGGTGCTGGGCGGCGAGGGGGCGCATGGCGTGATCATCCTGTCGCCCCGCGCGGTGGAACGGCTGGAGAGCTACACCCCCGCCTGGCCGCTGCCGAAGATCTTCCGGCTTACGTCCAAGGGCAAGCTGATCGAGGGGATCTTCGCGGGTGAGACGATCAACACACCCTCGATGCTGGCGAATGAGGATTACCTTGTCGCGCTGACCTGGGCGAAGTCCGTTGGTGGGCTTCCGGCGCTGGTCGCGCGGGCCATGGCGAATGCGCAGGTGATCCACGACTTCTGCGCCGCGACCCCCTGGATTGCCAACCTCGCGGAGGATCCGGCGACAGCCTCGACCACATCGGTGTGCCTGAAGTTTACCGATCCCCGGATCGTGGATGGTGAGGCCCGGCGACGGCCTCGACCACATCGGTCTGCCTCAAGTTCACCGATCCCCGGATCGTGGATGGTGAGGCCTTTGCCAAGGCCGTCGCGAGGCGGATCGAAAGCGCAGGGGCCGGTTACGACATCGGTGCCTACCGTGACGCGCCTCCGGGCTTGCGGATCTGGTGCGGCTCGACGGTGGAAACGGCCGATGTCCGGGACCTGATGCCGTGGATCGATTGGGCCTTCCACGCCGAGATTGCGGCACTGGCGCAGGCTGCGTGACCGCAGAGTCGGGGCAGGCCCCGACCTACACCCGACATTTCCACCATCGTAGGTCGGGGCCTGCCCCGACTCTCCCGCCCGATATGAAAGGATGCCCATCATGGCCCCCAAAGTCCTCGTTTCCGACGAACTCTCCGAAACAGCCGTCCAGATCTTCCGCGACCGGGGGGTGGAGGTCGACTACCTGCCGAAGCTTGGCCGCGACAAGGACGCGCTTGCCGCCGTCATCGACCAGTATGACGGGCTGGCCATCCGCTCGGCCACCAAGGTCACCGACAAGCTTCTCGCCGGTGCCACCCGCCTCAGGGTCATCGGCCGCGCCGGGATCGGGGTCGACAATGTCGACATCCCGGCCGCGTCGAAAAAGGGCGTGATCGTGATGAACACGCCCTTCGGCAATTCGATCACCACGGCCGAGCATGCCATCGCGATGATGTTCGCCGTCGCCCGCCAACTGCCCGAGGCCAACGCCTCCACCCATGCCGGCAAGTGGGAAAAGTCGCGCTTCATGGGGGTGGAGCTGTTCAACAAGACGCTTGGCGTGATCGGCGCGGGCAATATCGGCGGCATCGTCTGCGACCGCGCGGTGGGCCTGCAGATGAAGGTGGTGGCCTATGATCCCTTCCTGTCGGAAGAGCGGGCAAAACAGCTTGGCGTGACGAAGG
>NCDS01000147.1 GCA_002280315.1 Rhodobacterales bacterium 32-66-7
GGATGCCGCCGGACCAGCCACAGGCGCGGATGCTGCGGCTGCTCCGCCGTGAGATCGCCTATCACGAGGATATCGACTGGCTGCGCTGGCTGACAGTGCGCGGTGCTGGCGGGACCTTCAGGGCGCTGGCGTTTTACTGCACGTCGGAGGACCCGGATATCCTGAACCTCAGCCTCGAGGAACAGGCCACCTGGATCGCGCGGGCGGTGGGCCCTGCCGGAAGTTGCGCCGAATACCTGCACAATACGGTGGTGCATCTGGAGGCGCTGGGGATCCGGGACCGATATCTTTGGGCCCTGCAACGCCGGGTGGCGGAGGAGATCGACCGCCTTTGACGCATTTGTGCGCCTCAATCAAAAGGCCCCGGATTTCCGGAGCCTTTTCACTATCGTTTCGCCGGTCAGTGGGCGTGCTGCTTGTCCCAGTCTTCGCGCTTTGGCAACTGCTCGAACGTGTGTTCGGGCGGGGGCGAGGGCAGGGTCCATTCCAGCGTGTCTGCGTATTCGTTCCAGTAGTTGTTCTCGGTCACCCGGCGGCCCCACAGCAGCGTATAGAACACGATGCCGATGAAGAACACGAAGGACGCAAAGGCGATGAACGCGCCGAGGGAGGAGTACCAGTTCCAGTAGGCAAACGCCTCCGGATAGTCGATGTAACGGCGCGGCATGCCCTGGCGGCCCAGGAAGTGCTGCGGGAAGAAGGTGAGGTTCGACCCGATGAACATCATCGCGAAATGGAGCTTGCCCGCCCATTCCGGGTACTGCCGCCCCGACATCTTGCCGATCCAGAGGTAGACCCCGGCGAAGATGCCGAAGACAGCCCCAAGGCTCATCACATAGTGGAAGTGGGCGACGACATAGTAGGTGTCGTGATAGACGCGATCGACGGGGGCCTGGCTCAGCACGACACCGGTCACGCCGCCGACGGTGAAGAGGAAGATGAACCCGAAGGCGAACAGCATCGGGGTCTTGAACTCCACCGACCCGCCCCACATCGTGGCGATCCACGAGAACACCTTGATGCCGGTGGGCACCGCGATGACCATCGTCGCCAGCATGAAGTAGCTTTGCTGCGTCAGCGACAGGCCCGAAGTATACATGTGGTGCGCCCACACGACGAAGCCAAGGACGCCGATTGCCACCATCGCATAGACCATCGGCAGATAGCCGAAGATCGGCTTTTTCGAGAAGGTCGACACGACCTGGCTGATGATGCCGAAGGCGGGCAGGATGATGATGTAGACCTCCGGATGGCCGAAGAACCACAGGATGTGCTGGTAAAGCACCGGGTCGCCGCCGCCGGACGGGGTGAAGAACGTCGTCCCGAAGTTGCGGTCGGTCAGAAGCATGGTGATCGCACCGGCCAGAACCGGCAGCGCGAGAAGCACGAGCCAGGCGGTCACGAAGATCGACCAGGCGAAGAGCGGCACCTTGTGCAGCGTCATCCCCGGCGCCCGCATGTTGAGGAAGGTGGTGATCATGTTGATCGCGCCCAGAATCGACGAGGCCCCGGACAGGTGCACGGCGAAGATCGCAAGGTCCATCGCATAGCCGCCCTCGGCGGTGGTCGAGAGCGGCGGATAAAGCACCCAGCCCACGCCCGCACCCGGCCCGAGGTCACCGCCACCACCCGGCGCGAACAGCGACGCCACGGCCAGCGAGGTCCCGGCGATGAAGAGCCAGAACGACAGGTTGTTCATCCGCGGAAACGCCATGTCCGGCGCGCCGATCTGCAAGGGCATGAAGTAGTTGCCGAAACCGCCGAAAAGGGCCGGGATCACGACGAAGAACATCATCAGGATGCCGTGCGCGGTGATCGTCACGTTGTAAAGGTGCCCGTTCGGCGTACAGGTCGACCCGGCGTCCGCGACCAGGCGCAACCCCTCCTGGCAGAAGTACTGCACCTGGGGGTTCATCAGCTCCATCCGCATGTAGACGGTGAAGGCGACCGAGATCAGCCCGACGATGCCGCCCGCAAAGAGGTAGAGGATCCCGATGTCCTTGTGGTTGGTCGACATGAACCAGCGGACAAAGAATCCCGGCTTGTGGTGATCGTGGCTGTGGATGGCTGCGTCGGCCATGGGCGTCTCCCGCTTGATTTGGGCGTATCTGTGCGCTTTTCCGATGATCGGCCCGCAATCCGGGCCGCCCGGTTCATGGCCTTCGTCTTAGCCGTGGCCGGGCAAGCTCGCAATGTCTGACTTTGACGCAGGGGGCAGAATTCTTGTTCCCCGGGGTCACGGCTGCACCTGGACGCCGCTGCAAGGCCGAGGCGGGGCAAGGCCTGCGTGTCCGACATTGGTCGGCGCCGCATTTCTGCACAAAGCCCGGCGTCCGTGCCGTCTTACGCGTGTGTCTGGGCCGGGCTATGGTACGGACCATTGCAACCAAGTGGAGACTGACATGGACACCGATACAGCCTTTCCCCTGACACCCGAACTGATCTGGCTGACCCGCGTCGCCCTTCTGACCGCGCTGCTCTGGGTGCCTTACATCCTGCAGTTGATCGTGCAGCTTGGCCCGGTCAAGGCGGTCTGGGACCCGACGGGCGCGCATCCGCACAACGCCGACTGGGCACTTCGGGCCAAGCGGGCGCATTACAACGCGGTTGAAAACCTTGCGGTCTTTGCCCCGCTCGCCCTGATCGTCGGGCTGACCGGCATCGGCACCGAGGCGACCGCGCTGGCGGCGGCGGCGTATTTCTGGCTGCGGCTCGCGCATTACGTCCTCCACACCTTTGCCGTCCCGGTGCTGCGGACCGTGGTCTTCATCGGCGGGTTCGCCTGTCAGGTGGTCCTGGGGCTGACGATCCTCGGGTTCCTTTAGGGCCCCGGCTTTCTTCAAGGCCTGGCGAAGGCCGCCTCGAACGTCGCCTGCAAGGCGGCGTCGAGGTCGGCCAGCGTCACCGGCAGGCCAAGATCGACCAGGCTGGTCACCCCATGGTCGCGGATGCCACAGGGCACGATGCCGTCGAAATGGCTCAGGTCCGGTTCGACGTTGATCGAAAGGCCGTGAAAGCTGATCCAGTGCCGCAGCTTGATGCCGATGGCGGCGATCTTGTCCTCGCCGGGCGCTCCATCCGGGCCGGGACGGTCGGGGCGCGGGACCCAGACGCCGACGCGGCCGGGGCGCACCTCGCCGGTCACGTTGAACGCGGCCAGGGTGGCGATGACCCAGCGTTCCAGGTCGCGGACGAAGCAGCGCACGTCACCGCCATTTGGGCCGCCACGCGCCCTGACGTCAAGCATGCAGTAGACCACCCGCTGGCCCGGCCCGTGATAGGTATACTGCCCGCCGCGCCCGACATGATGCACCGGAAAGCGGTCGGGCTGGACCAGATCGGCGGGCTTGGCCGAGGTGCCGGCGGTGTAAAGCGGCGGATGCTCCAGCAGCCAGATCGCCTCACCCGCGCGTCCGGCCTGCATGTCGGCGACATGCGCCTCCATCGCCGCCAGGGTCGTTTGATAGGGCGAAAGCCCGGGCAGATGCCGCCATTCGACCACGTTCAAGACCCCAAACCCCGCTTGTGGAATTCCCGTCTTTCGCGGTGGCAAAGCCGTGCTATCATCCGCGCCATCAGAACCCCTACCTTTGGAGACATGTGATGAAACTCAAGGCAATTGCAATGACGACTCTGATGGCCTCGGTGGCACTTGGCCCGATGTCGCCCATGACCAGCCCGGCGCGGGCCGACGGCAAGGATTTCATTGCCGGGGCGATCGTCGGTGGCATCATCGGTGGTGCCATCGTGAACGAGAACAACAAGAAGAAGAAGGCGACGAAGTCGACCAAGACCGGCGTATCCTCGGAAACGCGGGAACAGAACAAGGAAGTGCAGACCGCGCTGAACTATTTCGGCTATCCGGTCGGCACGCCCGACGGGGCCATCGGCCCGAAATCCCGCGCCGCGATCTCGCAGTATCAGGCGTTCCTTGGCTACCCCGCGACGGGTGAGTTGACCGAGCATGAGCGGACGATTCTCGTCACCGCCTATTATCGCGCGGTGGCGGGTGGCCCGACCATCGCCGCGACTGTGTCGGGAAGTCCGCTTGGCCTCAAGGCGGTGCTGGTGGCCCAACGTGACGAGATGGCCGGCGTCAGCCCGACCATTGTCGCCGACAGCGGCAATGCGGTGCCCGGATCGGTCGCCGAAGCCGCCGCCGCCGCCCTTCCGACGCTGGTCCCCGTGACCGAGCCCGTAACCGAAGTCGCCGAGGTGGAGGAGGAGGCAGCCCTGCCGTCCTTCATCAGCACTGCGGGGGCCAAGGGCTCCCTCGCCGAGGAATGCAATCAGGTCGGCGTCAAGACCAGCGTCAACGGCGGCATGACCACGGCTGAGGGGATGCAGGACGCCAACTTCGCGCTGGCCGAGCAGTTCTGCCTCGCCCGCGCCTTTGCGATCTCCAAGGGGGATGAGCTGGTTGCGGGCATCGCAGGCTTCACCCCGGCCCAGATCGCCGAGCAGTGCAGCGCCTTCGGTCCGGTCCTGAAGGACAATGTGGCGGCCCTGTCCCTTCGCCCGGCGGATGAGGTGCTGGCGGGCGTCGAACGCTTCATCCTGACCTCGGGCATGGCCCCGGCGCAGCTTTCGGGCACGGCGAAGGTCTGCCTTGGCGTCGGCTATGCCAATGACGACATGGATGTCGCCATCGGCTCGGCTCTCCTGCTGACCGCAATGGGGGAGCGGGGCTATTCCGAATATCTTGGCCACCACCTCGCACAGGGGTTCGGCGCGACCGAACGCCCGGACCTTGCCTTCGGCTGGTATGAGATGACGCTGGACGCGATGGGGCAGGGCCAGATGGTCGTGGCCCCCGGGGTTGCCGGTCGGGACGCGCTGATCAAGAAGGCCGCCTATACGATCAACGGTCGGGCGTCGGAGCTTGCCCCCGAAGCGGTGATCGAAGAGGCGTCCCTCCCGGTGTTCGAGGTCGCGCCCGAAGTGATCGAGGCGGCGGTTGAAGCGCCCGTTGTGGAAGCGCCCGTTGTGGAGGCCTCGGTGGTGGAAGCGCCGGTGGTGGAAGCGCCCGTCGTGGAAGCGCCAGTCGTGGAAGCACCCGTGACCGAAGTGGCCAAGGCGGCGCCGGTGTTCGTGGCCCCCGACCTCGCCGATGTGGTCAAGACCGCCGAAGCTGCCCCCGCGCCAAAGGTGCTTGGCACGCCCGATACCTCGCCCGATACTTCGCCCGATACTTCGGTCGTCAATGCCGGGACGCAGGCGGCGATCATGGCGGCGCGGCTGCCATTCCTGATCTTCTCCAGCTACTGATCCTTACCCTTGCCGCGCATTCCTTTGCCCTTGGGGATGCGCGGCAGGACTTTGCAAGGACCCTCCGAATTCCCCTTTTCATCGGTCGCGACTGCCGCTAGTAAACCTGCGTCCGGCCCTGACGCGGATGTGGCGGAATTGGTAGACGCGCAGCGTTGAGGTCGCTGTTCCTTAACCGGAGTGAAGGTTCGAGTCCTTTCATCCGCACCAGGGCCGGACGTATCAAAAGGCGCGGGGGCACTCCTCCGCGCCTTTTCGTCTGGCTCAGGGCAGAAGATGCAGCCAAAGCCAGACCGTGACGATGGAAAGCCCGGTCGCGACCAGCACGGTTGACGCCGCCACTCGTTTCGCCACGCCGTAAAGGTTGGCAAAGACATAGGCATTCACCCCCGGCGCCATCGCCGCCGTCACCACGGCCGAGCGAAGGGCGGGCGGCTCAAGCGCGAAGACCCAGGTTCCCAGCATCCAGGTGATGCCGGGATGCAGGACCAGCGATACGGCCGATAGCACGGCGATGGCCGGGCATGGGCAGGCCCGACAGATTGACCGCAAAGCCGACGAGGATGCCGATGACCAGGGGCTGGCTGAAGATCGCCCGCAGGACCTGTCGGCTAAGCGTCGCCGCCGAAAGTCCAAGGCCCCGCGACCGCGCAAGCTCCATCAGCGTGATCCCGAAGGCATAGAACACCGGCGCGTGGACCGAGATGATGGCGAAGTTCCCCTCCAGCGCGCCGGGACCATAAGCGCGTTCGGTGATCGGCACGCCAAGGAGGAGGGAGTTGGAGAACAGGCCGACAAAGCCGAAGGCGATGCTGTCGGTCACCTCGCGCCCGAAGAGGTAGCGTCCGGCAAGGAACCCGGCGGCAAAGCCCGCAAACGCCCCGATGTAGAAACTGAGCATCAGGCCGGGGTCATAGGCCCGCCCCAGATCCAGCCGCGCGATGGAGGCAAAGAGGAGGAGCGGCAGCGCAAAGCCTTGGGCGAAATGCATCACCCCGTCGACCGAGGTGTCCTTGAAGCCCATCCAGCGGGCGGCGGCGTAACCGAAGCCGATGACCAGGAAGACCGGGAGAATGACGTCGAGAAGCGCGCTCATGCCCGGCGAAGGGCGGGCGGCTCAAGCGCGAAGACCCAGGTTCCCAGCATCCAGGTGATGCCGGGATGCAGGACCAGCGATACGGCCGATAGCACGGCGATGGC
>NCDS01000148.1 GCA_002280315.1 Rhodobacterales bacterium 32-66-7
CAGTTTGCAGACCCCAGCCGCCGCCCCCGGGGGTGCGCATCTCGAACACCGCTCCCTCCGGGAGATTGCGTTCGGCATTGCCGGGCAGGGCCTCCACCCGGCCATCCGGCCAGTGGACCAGATTCTCCCCCACCGCCCCCGCACCGCCACCCGCCCCGCCAAAGGGCGCGACCTTGCGGCTGCCGCAGAGTGTCGTCACCGTGACCGGGGCGAGGAACCGCATGCGCCGCACGGCGCCATTGCCCCCCGGCCAAAGGCCTGCCCCGCCCGAGCCCTCGCGGATCGAAAACGCTTCCAGCCGCACCGGGAAGCGTTTTTCCAGCACCTCGGGGTCGGTCATCCTGGTGTTGGTCATGTGGCTTTGCACCGCGTCGCAGCCGGCAAAGCCGGGACCTGCCCCGGTGCCACCGGCAATCGTCTCGTAATTCTGGAACTGCTCGTTGCCCCAGATGAAGTTGTTCATCGTGCCCTGCGCCGCCGCCACCACCCCCAGCGCCCCGTAAAGCGCGTTGCAGGCCGATTGGCTGACCTCGGTATTCCCGGCAATCACCGCCGCCCCGGCGCGCGGGTTCAGAAGCGAGCCTTCGGGCACGATGATCGTCAGCGGCACCAGGCAACCTTCGTTCAGCGGGATCGGCTTGCCGACCAGGGTGCGGAAGACATACAGCACCACCGCCCGCGTCACCGCCTGCGGGGCATTGTAGTTGCCGGGATGCTGCGGGCTGGTGCCGGTGAAATCGATGGTGGCGGCGCGGGCGGCACGGTCGACCGTGACCTTCACCCGGATCACCGCGCCGATATCCATCGGCAAGGTGAACTCTCCGTCCTGGAGCCGGTCGATCACCGCGCGCACGCAAGCCTCGGCGTTCTGCTGGACGTGGCCCATGTAGGCGGTCAGAACCTCGGCACCGTGGGCTGCGACCATGCGCAGAAGCTCACTCCGGCCGGTCTCGTTCGCGGCGATCTGCGCCTTGAGGTCGGCCAGGTTCTGCTCCGGCGACCGGCAGGGCCAGCGCCCGCCGCGAAGGAGCGCCCGCGTCTCGGCCTCGCGCAGCGTGCCCGTCGACATCAGCGGGAAAAGGTCGATCACCACCCCCTCTTCCTCGATCGTCGTGCTGTCCGGCGGTCCCGATCCCGGCGTCCGCCCGCCAATGTCGGCGTGATGCCCGCGCGAGCCAAGCCAGAACGCCGCCCGCGCCCCAACGAAGACCGGAGTGATCACCGTCACATCCGGCAGATGCGTCCCGCCGTTCCAGGGTGCGTTCAGCATCCAGGCGTCCCCCTCACGGGCGGTCGCCCCGACCGCAGCGATCACCACCTTGACCGCATGCGACATGCTGCCCAGGTGCACCGGCACATGCGGGGCGTTTGCCACCAGGTCCCCGACCGCATCGAAGATCGCGCAGGAAAAATCGAAGCGTTCCTTGATGTTCACCGACCAGGCGGTATTGGCGAGGGTTGCCCCCATCTGGTCGGCGACCGACATGAAGCGGTTGTTGAACACCTCGAGCAGCACCGGATCGACCGCGGTTCCCGCCGCCGGGACGCGGGCGATGGCCCCCTCTCGCGCAAGGACCAGATTGCCTTGCCCATCGACCCGCGCCACCCAACCCGGTTCCACAATCACGGTACCCGTGGCTTCGGTGATCACCGCCGGGCCTGGAATGCGGGTCGCGGTGCCACACTCCTCGCGCCGGTAGAGGGGCACGTCCTGCCAGCCGCCCGCATCCCAGACCGGCACCACCGTCACCGGCCCGGCTTTCGCAGGACCGGCAGGGGTGTCGGGAAGCGGGGTCGCCCCACCCTCGGCCTCGACGCTCAGCATCTCGAACAGCACCGCCCGGTCGGGTGCCTGAAACCCGAACCGGGCCTGATGCGCTCTGGCGAAGGCCTGGTCCATGGCAGCGGCCGTGCCAAACGGCACCGGCAGCGACTGATGCGAGCCGTCGTAGCGCAGCCATGCCGTCCGGGTCACCTGCGGTGCAGCGATGCCCTGAGCGGCAAGCTCTGCCACCGCTTCTGCCGCCAGGCTGTCGATCCGGGCCTTGGCCGCCCCCTTGTCCGAGAGGGGCGCATCGAACTGCACCTCCCGCAGGGCACGAAGGTCCGCAAGCCCCATCCCGAAGGCCGACAGAACCCCGGCCTGGCGGTGCAGGAACACCGTTCGCATCCCCAGGGCATCGGCGACGCCGCAGGCATGCTGCCCGCCTGCGCCGCCAAAGCATTGCAGGGTATAGCCGGTCACGTCATGCCCACGCTGGACGCTGATCTTCTTGATCGCATTCGCCATGTTCTCGACA
Organism: Rhodobacterales bacterium 32-66-7; assembly: GCA_002280315.1. GTDB lineage: Bacteria > Pseudomonadota > Alphaproteobacteria > Rhodobacterales > Rhodobacteraceae > Tabrizicola. Next base: position 2,301 of record NCDS01000148.1, read on the forward strand.
GCGATGCGCAGAAACCCCTCGGCCAGCGCTTCCGGCGTCAGATGCTGACCAGTTGCCGAAGCAACCTCATCGGCAAGTGCTAGGAAGCGCTGCCGCACGATGTCGGCATCCAGGGGTTGGGTGCCACCCGGTCCGAACACCGACGGGAAATGGTCCGGATGCAGCCGCCCGAGCATCACGTTGCAATCGGTGATGGTCAAGGGGCCGCCGCGACGATAGCTCGCCGGGCCGGGGCTCGCACCGGCCGAGTCCGGGCCGACCTGAAACCGGCCGTCGCGGAAGCTGCAGATCGACCCGCCCCCGGCGGCGACGGTGTGGATATCCATCATCGGCGCGCGCATGCGGACGCCCGCAACCTCCGTCTCGAACGAGCGTTCATAAACGCCCGCATGGTGGCTCACGTCAGTGGAGGTGCCGCCCATGTCAAAGCCGATCAGCCGGTCAAAGCCCGCCGCCCGTGCGGTAACGGCCATGCCGACGATCCCCCCGGCGGGACCGGAAAGGACGGCATCCTTGCCCTGAAACCGCCCGGATTCGGTCAAACCGCCATTCGACTGCATGAAGAACAGCCGTGGCCCCGCACCCCGGAGCCCAAGGCCAAGCGACTGCGCCACCTGATCGACATAGCGCCGCAGGATCGGCGAGAGGTAAGCGTCGACGACCGTGGTATCGCCGCGCGGCACCAGCTTGGCCAGCCGCGACACCTGATGCGACAGCGACACCTGCGCAAGCCCGGCATCCCGTGCCATCCGGCCCACAAGCGCCTCATGCGCCGGGTTCACATGCGCATGCAGGAAGGCGACCGCGACGGCGGGAATACCCGCCGCCTTCACCCTCTCCAGCACGTCGGCAACCGCCGCCTCGTCCAGGGGTTGCAAATCGACACCCTCGGCATCCATCCTTCCGGGGATCTCGAACACCTGTTCATAAATCAGATCACTCCGCCGCACGTTCAGATCGAACAAAGCCGGACGCGCCTGGGTGCCGATGCGCAACAGGTCGCGGAGCCCTTGGGTGATCAGAAGCGCCACCCGCTCTCCCTTCCGTTCCAGAAGCGCATTCGTGGCAACGGTGGTGCCCATCTTGACGGCCCCGATCACACCGGGCGGGATCGGGTCGCCCGGCGCAAGGCCAAGGCAGTCGCGGATGCCTTGGACGGCCGCATCGGGGTACCGCTCGGGTGCTTCGGACAGAAGTTTCACCGTCACCAACCGGCCATCCGGCGCATGCCCGATCACGTCGGTGAAGGTCCCGCCCCGGTCGATCCAGAACTCCCAACTGCCCATCGGTTTGCCTTTTGCTCCTGCCCTGCCTTGGTTACCTGCATGGCCCCCGGATGCAAGTCGCGAGGGGGGCGTTACCCCGCTGTCATCTTTCTGCGATAGCTGCCGGGGGCCGTACCGCGCAGCCCCAACCACGAATGGACCCCCGATGTCAGACCTTCCGATCCTTGGTGCCGCCCTTGACCACGCCAACCTGCCCGCGCACCGCGACTGGCTGCTGGAGGGTCAGCGCGACCTGGAACTCCAGTCCTTTGTCGAGCCGGAGGTGCTGGACGGCGACTGGTCCGACCTCGCGGCCGAGACGGTGAAGTTGCTCGACGGCCACACCGGGCGGCGCGGCATCCACGGTCCGTTCTGGGGCTTCGGCATCGCCTCATATGACCCCGAGGTGCGCAAGATCGTGACCCGGCGCTTGGGCCAGGCGCTGGATGTCTGCGCGGCGGTCAAGGGCACGCATGTGGTGATCCACTCACCCTTCTCGACCTGGGGTTACAACCATCGCGGCCTTTACCCCAGGGATCCCGCGCGTCTGGTCGAAGCGGCGCGGGACACGCTGGCCCCGGTTCTGGCGCGGGCTGCCGACATGGGCGTGACCTTCGTGATGGAGAATATCGAGGATATCGACCCGACCGACCGCGCCACCCTGTGCGAGGCTTTGGGCTGGCAGGCCCTGGCACTGTCGGTCGATACCGGCCACGCGCATTACGCGCACGGCTCCACCGGTGGCCCGCCGGTCGATTTCCATATCCGCGCGGCGGGGACGCGGCTTGGCCATGTGCACCTGCAGGACGCCGACGGCTATGCCGACCGGCATTGGCAGATCGGGCATGGCACGATCCGCTGGCACGCGGTCTTCCGGGCCATCGCCGAGACGGGGGCCACCCCACGCCTGATCCTGGAATTGCGCGACAAGGCTGGGGTGATCCCCTCGGCCCGGTATCTTGCCGACCTCGGCCTGGCCAGATAGCGCACCGAATGAAGGGGACTGGCGGACCCGGAGCGATTCGAACGCCCGACCCTCAGATTCGTAGTCTGATGCTCTATCCAGCTGAGCTACGGGTCCGCAAGTTCGGGCGATGTAGCCCCCGGCGCGGGGCATTGCAAGGGTAAATCACGCCTCGAGGCCGGCGGTTTCCTTGGGCAGGAAGATCGCGAAGGCGGTGCCGTCGGTGTCGCTGCGTTCAAGCTCCAGCCGGCCGCCGTGGCCGCGGACCAGTTCGGCGGCGATGGCAAGGCCGAGCCCGGTGCCGCCCTTGCGCGCGCCACCCTGGAAGGCCGCGAACAGATGCTCGCGCGCCTTGGGCGGCAGGCCGGGGCCGGTGTCGCCGACGCGGATCCACCAGGCGGCCTCATCCTCACCGGCCGAGATTTCGATCGTGCCGGGCTGACCGGTCGCGGCGATGGCCTGATGCGCGTTGCGCACAAGGTTCGACAGCACCCGGTACAACTGCTCACCATCTGCGCGCACCGTCAGGCTGGGGGCGATGTCGATCAGGCAGGTCACCTCGGTGTCGCTGTCCAGCCCCTCGCTTTCCGCCACCTCGCCGGCAAGCTGCGCCAGGTTCAGGCGACGAAGCTGCGGTGGCGGTTCTTCGGCCTTCCCGAAGGCGAGGGTCGATTCGCACAAGGACACCGCCCGGCTGATCGAACCCACCAGCTTCGGTGCCGACCGCGCCACCACCGGATCGACGCTGCCTTCGATGCGGTCGGCGAACAGTTGCGCCGTGGTCAGGATGTTGCGCAGATCGTGGCTGATCTTGGCCACCGCCCCGCCAAGCTGCGCCAGCCGTTCCTTCTGGCGCAGGGATGAGGTCAGCTGCGTCTGCATCGACTGAAGCGCCTCCTCCGCCACGCGCAGTTCCGAAATCCCGGCGCTTGGCAGGATCACCCGGCGCGCATCCTCGGGCGCTTCGGCATAGGTCTGCATGTGCTGCACCACGCGGCGGATCGGCACGACCAGCAACCGCTGCACGGCCAGAAACAACAGGAACGCCGCGAACATCGAGATCAGCGCCGACAGGACCAGAATCCGCAGACCATAGTCGAACATCGCCTCGCGCAGCGGCCGGGTTTCCATCGTGACTTCGATCAGCGTGCCCGCGTCCTGCACCGGCGCGCCGATCACCCGGATGATCCGGTTCTGCGGGTCGAAGAGGACGGCAAACGCGTCGCGGATCAGCTCA
>NCDS01000149.1 GCA_002280315.1 Rhodobacterales bacterium 32-66-7
GAGGCCGACTGGAAAGACCTGCAATGCGGGATGTACAACACCGAAACCGCCACCTGCGTGCAGTTGAAGTCGAACTACTGACGCCGACCTGAGCGGGCGCTGACGGCAGCCCCTTGTCGCCTCTCCTCCCCCTCGTGGGGAGGGGATGAGGGTGGGGGGCAGCCTGCCCAAGGCCCCCCACCCTCTCCCTCCCCCACCAAGGGGGGAGGGAAGCTCTTGTCCATCCACCGCCCCGCAGCCTCTCCCATACCGGAAAGCCCCATGCGCCTTACCGCCTTGCTTGTTGCAGCCCTGTGCTGGCTTGCGCCCGACCTGGCGAACGCTCAGGACGCCGCCGCCATCATCGCCGAAAATCGCGACCAGATCGAAAAGCCCTCGCGCCAGACCATCGGGCCGGTGATTGCGGCGCTAGCTGCCAGCGGGGATGCGATGGCCGATGACATCCTGACGGCCTGGGCCGAGAAGCGTCTGGTCGTCCGCAAATCCGATGACGCGCTGTTTCTGGCAACCCCGGACGGGGATGGTTTCCTGTTGACCGGCCTTGACGGCACCCCGGCCGGCACCGCTGCAAAATCCGACCTGACCGAGCTCAAGCCCAACGCCGGGGTCCGGGGCGTCATTGCCGCGGCCCTTGTCCAGTTCACTCTGTCCGACCCCTCTCCGGCCAGACGCAGGGCGGCCCTCGACAGTATAGCCCGCGACCCGACACCCGAAACGCTGGAGCCGTTGCGCGCCTCCATCGCCAGCGAAACCGACCCGGAGTTGAAGGCGCTGAAGGAACGTCTGGAACGCTTTCTGACCCTCAGTTTCGACCCTGACTCTGCGGCCCGGGTCGCAGCCATCTCCGCCCTGGGCTCGGACACCTCGCTTGATGTCCGAGCAGCCCTGAACCCGCTGGTCGCCACCACCCGCGTTGCGGCACTGTCGAAGCCGGACGGCAACGTCGCCCGCGTGCTTGGCGTCGGACGCGACCTGACCGAGGTCGAGGCTTATGACCTGCTGGTTGTGGCCGGTCTTGCGCCCGCCCGCCTGACGCTGGAGGACCAGCGCACGGCCTTGGTCGCCAATATCGTGAACGACACGGTCGGGGGCGTCCCTGTGGCCGAGCTTGACACCCAGGCCGCACGCGACCGTGCCTACACCGCGCTGGAGAGGGCTGGCACCGTCCCCACCGCCGCCACGGATGATGAGGCGAAGGCGGCCCTTGCCATGCATGGCTTCTTTGAAGTGTACGTGGAGCCTGACCCGGCGGTTACATCCGCTGCCCGCTCGGCTCTTGCGGGGATCGAAACCCGTGTCGGCATGATGCGGGCTGCAGATCTTGGCCTCGACGCGCTGTCGCTCGCGGCGATCTTCTTTCTTGCGGCCATCGGCCTTGCCGTCACTTTCGGCGTGATGGGTGTGATCAACATGGCCCATGGCGAGTTCATCACGATGGGCGCCTATACCGGCTTTGTCGTGCAGCTTTTCGTGCCGGATTACACGATATCGCTCCTCGTCGCGCTGCCAATGGCCTTTGCGGTGACCTTTGCCGCTGGGGTGGCGATGGAACGGCTGGTGATCCGCCACCTTTACAAGCGCCCGCTGGAGACGCTCCTCGCCACTTTCGGCATCTCCATCGCGCTGCAGCAGATCCTGAAGAACGTCTTTGGCACCCAGGCCCGCCCCCTTACCGCGCCGGGCTGGCTGGATGGTGCGCTCACGTTCAACGACGTCGTCTCGATCAGCTACATCCGCATCGCGATCTTTGTGCTGGCACTGCTGTTCCTTGCCTTCTTCCTTTACCTCATGAAGCGCACCCGTCTGGGTCTTGAGGTCCGCGCCGTGACCCAGAACCGCACCATGGCGGCCAGCATGGGCATCAACCCGGACCGGATCAACATGCTGACCTTCGGCCTCGGCTCGGGCATCGCGGGCATTGCCGGGGTGGCGATCGGACTTTACGCCAAGGTCACGTCAGAGATGGGGGCAGATTACATCGTCCAGTCTTTCATGACCGTGGTGGTCGGTGGCGTGGGGAGTGTCTGGGGCACGCTGGCAGGGGCCACCATGATCGGGTCGCTGCAAAAGGTGATCGAGTTCCTCAACCCCTCGAACACCCTTTCCGCGCAGACCTACATGATCCTCTTCATCATCCTTTTCATCCAGGTCCGCCCGAGGGGGATCATCGCCCTGCGCGGCCGTGCGGCGGGGGATTGAACATGGCCACGGACTCGACTGCCGGATCGGGGTGCCTCCCCTCCCCCTTGTGGGGAGGGGAAGGGGGTGGGGGGCTTGCCGCAGACTCGCACGCCGCCTTTGCCAAGGGCCCACCCTTCCCATCCCTCCCCCACAACGGGGGGAGGGAGGCACCAAACCCTGCACTCTTGCGCTTGACGCTGACGGAGGCCGTCCAATGACCCGCAAAGGCTTCTTCGCGCAGAACCCCTCTGCCCTGATCTTCATCGCCGTGCTCGCGCTCTTCACCCTTGCCGTCACGCTCATGTCCGAGGGCCTCGGCGCTGGCGTGATCTCCACCTCTTTCGTCAAGACCCTTGGCAAGACACTCTGCCTTTGTCTTGTGGCGCTCGCGATGGACCTGATCTGGGGCTATGCGGGCATCCTCTCCCTTGGTCACATGGCTTTCTTTGCACTTGGCGGGTACATGATCGGCATGTGGCTGATGTATGCCCGGACAGAAGAAATCGTTGTCACAGCCCTTGCCCAAGGCGGTCTGCCCGCGTCGGACGCGGAGATATCACAAGGCATCGCCACGCAGATCTTCGGTGTGGTCGGCTCGTCTGACTTGCCGGCGATCTGGGCCTTCGCCCACAGTCTGCCCTTGCAGTTTGCGCTGGCCCTGGCGGTTCCGGGCCTGTTGGCACTGATCTTCGGCTGGCTTGCCTTCCGCAGCCGGGTGACCGGCGTCTACCTTTCGATCCTGACCCAGGCGATGACCCTTGCGCTGGCCTTGTATCTTTTCCAGAACGACTCGGGCCTGCGCGGCAACAACGGCCTTTCCGGCCTGCAAAACCTGCCCGGCTTTGGCGACAGCTCGCAAGACCTGGTGTCGATCTGGTTCTTCTGGGCCTCGGCCCTTGCATTGGGCATGGGGTATCTGACCCTGACCTGGATCGTGTCCGGCAAGTTCGGCAGCGTCATCCGGGCGATCCGGGACGACGAAGCGCGGGTTCGCTTTCTTGGCTACCCGGTGGAGGCCTACAAGCTGTTCCTCTTCACCCTCACCGCCCTGATCGCGGCCCTGGCGGGCGTCCTCTATTACCCGCAGGCCGGCATCATCAACCCGGCGGAACTGGCCCCCATCGCCAGCATCTACCTTGCCGTCTGGGTCGCGATCGGCGGGCGCGGGCGGCTTTACGGCGCGGTCATCGGTGCGGCCTCTGTGTCGCTTCTGTCCAGCGTCTTCACCTCGGGGCGGCTGCCGAACATCCCGCTTGGCCCGGTCTCGCTCAACTGGGTGGATTGGTGGCTGGTGATCCTTGGTCTGAGTTTCGTCGCGGTCACCCTCTTTGCCCCCAAGGGCATCGGCGGCCTTTTCGACCGGTTCCAGCGCATCCCAACGCCAGCCCGCAAGGGTGCGCCCCTTGGACCCGATGACGGGTCCCTGCAGGAACAGGAGGCGCAGCCATGACGGCGCTTCTTGAGGTTTCTGGCGTCTCGGTCACGTTCGACGGCTTCCGCGCGATCAACAACCTCTCCTTCTCCATCGGCCATGCCGAGCTTCGCGCGATCATCGGCCCGAACGGCGCGGGCAAGACCACCTTCATGGACATCGTCACCGGCAAGACCCGCCCCGACCTCGGCGCCATCACGTTCGGAGCGCGCGCCATTTGCCTTCTCGGCCTCAATGAGGCCAGGATCGCGCAGGTGGGCATCGGTCGCAAGTTCCAGCGGCCGACGGTGTTTGAGGATCAGACTGTCCAGGACAACCTGATCCTTGCGCTCAAGGCCTCTCGGTCGCCATGGCGGGTGCTGCTCTGGAAACCGAAGGCCAGCGACCTTGCACGGGTTCAGGACCTGGCGACCGAAGTCGGATTGGGCGACCAGTTGCAGCGCAAGTCCGGCGACCTGAGCCACGGGCAGAAGCAATGGCTGGAAATCGCCATGCTGTTGGCGCAGGAACCACGCCTGCTTCTGGTGGATGAACCCGCTGCGGGAATGACACCCGCGGAACGTGAGCAGACGACCAGCCTCTTGGTCGACCTCGCCAGGACCCGCGCCGTCGTGGTCGTCGAACATGATATGGAGTTTGTGCGCCGGTTGAACTGCCGGGTCACCGTCCTGCACGAAGGGGCGGTGCTGGCGGAAGGCTCGCTTGAGCACGTCACCCGTGACCCCCAGGTCATCCGCGTCTATCTGGGGCGCGGCTGATGCTGGAAATCACCGGACTGACCCTGCATTACGGCGGCAGCCAGATCCTGCATGGGATCGACTTTACCGCCAAACAGGGCGAAGTGACCTGCATCCTGGGCCCGAATGGCGTCGGCAAGACCTCGTTCCTCAAGGCGGTTGCCGGAACCCATCCCCGTTCGGGGGGAAGCCTGTCGCTGAATGGTGAGACGCTGCCGCTTTCCCGCCCGCAGGACATGGCCCGCCGGGGCCTTTCTGTCGTGCCGCAGGGGCGGATGATCTTTCCCCTGCTTACCGTGCGCGAAAACCTTGAGACGGCCTTTGCCGTCTTGCCAAAAGCCGAGCATCAGATCCCGGATGAGATATTCACCCTGTTTCCCATCCTGAAGGACTTTCTGCATCGCCGTGGCGGTGATCTGTCCGGGGGGCAACAGCAGCAACTGGCCATCGCCCGGGCCTTGATCATGAAACCGAAAGTCCTGCTTCTTGACGAGCCGACCGAAGGCATCCAGCCCAGCGTGATCCAGGAGATCGGACACGTCCTCGCGTATCTGAAGGCAAAAGGCGACATGGCCATCGTTCTCGTCGAACAGTATTTCGAGTTTGCCTACGGTCTGGCCGATCAGGTTCATGTCTTCCGCCGGGGATCCGTCGCGAACTCCGGCAGAACCAGCAGCTTTGACAAGGCAACACTCCGGGCCGCCGTGTCGGTTTGACGCCAAAGCCCCGGCGCGGGCGCTGCGAGGGGACGTTGGCTTGGGCCGAGAAGTGCGGTCGATCAGCCCCCTTGCAGATATCGTCACCGTTGATCTCATCCAGGTGCCACTGCCATTGGGCAAGTGCGCATCGGCTTGACCGGACGGGCGCGGCGCCTTGCTCGCTCTCGGGCTGATCAGGCTGCTGCAGCGCGAACAAGGCGAACCTTCTGATGAAACTGGAGAAATTCGCCGGCACACTCCGGCTGACCGATGCCATCAGGCAACCCCGAACCTAACGGAGACCGCATGACCCGATCCCCGCGCGCCGGGCCGCGCTGAAGACCACCCCGACACAAGACCTGAAGAAGCAGTGGCGCGATCTGTTCGACGGTGAGCCGCCGCCATTCAACCGCCGCTCCCTCGAGTCCCGCCTCGCCGACCGCATCCAGGGGGCAATCCCCCCCATTTCCAACGGGGTGCGGTCATCAGGTCCGGAGAACATCGGCCCTGAGAGACCCCGTTCGGACCTGTTCGCGCGGGCACCGGACAGCCCGACCGCATAACCCCCGAAAACAACGGAAAAATCCGGCCGCAGCCGGATCGGGAGAATGCTTTCGTGGGGGCAAGTGGCGGAGGGAACGCGACTGGGGTCGGACCCTCTCTGGGAAAAAGGAAGGTTTCGCAGGGTCTGATGCGGTTGACTTGGCTGACCTGCCATGCTCAAGCTTCAACGTCGGTCATTCCTCGCCGGGACGGCGGGGATCACGCTCTTTTCCGCCCTTCCCAACATCGTGCTGGCGGATGGCCACGACACGCTCAAGGTCGCCATCGCGGGCGAGACCGGTGATCTGGACCTGTTGCAGAACGTGTCCACGCTGTCGTCCTATACCGTCGTGTTCGACGGGCTGATCCATTACGGCGCAGGCGGAACGTTGGAGCCGGGTTTGGCAACCGCGTGGACCGTGGCCGAGGATGGCCTGTCGATCAGCTTTGATCTGCGGGGCGGTGTTGCGTTCTCGGACGGGACGCCGTTCGATGCCGACGCGGCCGAGGTGAACCTGAAACGCTGGATGGGCGTGGCCGATTTCAGCTGGATCGGGATTTCGGCAGCGTTCGACAGCATCGTCAAGGATGCGCCCAACAAGATCACGGTAAAGCTGACGCGGCCTGTTGCTGCTGCCCTGCTGGAGCTGACCATCGTGCGTCCGGTGCGGTTCCTGTCGCCGAAGGCGATTGCCGCAGACGGCACGCAGACAGCGCCCATCGGCACCGGCCCGTGGATCGTGGAAAGCCATGACAGCACCAGGACCGTGCTGGTCCGCAACGATGCCTATTGGGGCGAAAAGCCCAGCTTCAGCCGCATGGAACTGCTGGTGGTGCCGGACGAGCTGGCCCGCGCCAACGGTCTGCGCGCAGGGGACCTGGATGTGATCGGTGGCGATTGGGTCGCCCCCTTGTCGCCCCGCCGCGCCTCTGCGCTGAAGGGTGACGGGATGACCGTCATCGCTGAACCCGGCACCGCGACGACGATCCTGGGGTATTCGCCGAAATCGCCGATGATGCAGGACAAGGCCGTGCGGGACGCGATCTTCATCGGCGTGGACCGGGCCGCCATGGCAGCCGTGCTGTTTGAAGGCTATGCCGACGCGACCGTGAACATTTTCCCGACAACCGTTCCCACCGCAGGCGCGCGCGTGTCCGTTCCGGCCCGTGACGTGGCCGCGGCTCAGGCAGCACTGACCGCCGGTGGCTGGGCTGGCGATGCTTCAGGCTTCATCAAGGACGGCACACCCCTGATGATCGACTTTCTGGTGTCGGACGAGGCTTTCCCCGGCTCGCGCCGGATTGCCGAGATGATCCAGGGCCAGCTGACCGAGGTGGGCTTTCAGGTGAATATCTCGTCGGTGGATAC
>NCDS01000150.1 GCA_002280315.1 Rhodobacterales bacterium 32-66-7
GGTGATCAGCCGCGCGCCGCGGTGATAGGTCAGGTAGTTCCAAAGCCACCTTGTCGCGACAAGGAACCGGTTCTGGAACGCCACCAGAAGATAGATGTGGATCACGGCCCAGCCCAGCCAGGCGATGGCCCCCCGCGCCCGCAGGGAGCGGTATTCGTACACCGCCGCATGCCTGCCGACGATGGCGGTGTTGCCCCGGCTTCGGTAGGTGAACGGCAGAAGGGGCGCGCCCTCGGTCAGATGCGCCGCGAGCGACCGCCCCAGATGGATGCCCTGCTGCCGCGCCACCTGCGCCAGGCCCGGAAGCGGCGCGCCCTCGGGTCCGGCAAAGGCTGCCACATCGCCCAGCGCGAACACGTCGGCATGCCCCGGCACCGCAAGCGTCGGCGCGACCACCACCCGCCCGACCCGGTCGGTCGGCCCAAGCTCTGCCCCGAGGGGTGAGGCCGCGACCCCCGCTGCCCAGATCACCAGCCCCACCGGCTCTTCTTGTTCGCCGATGCGGATCGATGCGGGGCCGATGGCCTTTACCGCCTCACCGAGGCGCACGCGCACGCCCCGACGCGTCAGCCGGTCGCGCGCGTAGTTCGAGGCGCTTTCGGAAAAGCCTGCAAGCAGCCGGGGGCCAGCCTCGACCAGCGTGATCCGGGCCGAGCCGGGATCGATGCTGCGAAAATCGCGGGCAAGGGTAAAGTGGCAAAGTTCGGCGATGGAGCCTGCAAGCTCTACCCCGGTCGGCCCGCCACCGACGATCGCGATATGAAGCAGCCTGTCCCGCTCGATCGGGTCGGTGGACTGCTCGGCCTTCTCGAACGCCAGCAGAAGCTGTGAGCGGATGGTGGTCGCGTCGGTCACCGACTTCAACCCCGGGGCCCACCGCGCCCAGTCGTGATGGCCGAAGTAGCTTTGGCCGGAACCTGTCGCGAGCACCAGATGATCATAGCCAATGACCCGCCCCGAGGTCAGATGCGCGCAATGCGTCTGCGTGTCGATGCGCAAGACCTCGCCGAAGACGACACTTACCGACGGCAGGTTTCGCAGGATCCGGCGGATCGGCTCGGCGATGTCGGCGGCCGACAGCGCGCTGGTGGCGACCTGATACAAGAGCGGCTGGAAGAGGTGATGGTTGTGGCGGTCGACCACGGTCACCCGGATCCCGGCCCGGCCAAGGCCGCGCGCAACCTCGAGCCCCGCGAAACCTGCGCCGATGATCAGGACATGCGGCGACCCCCCGTCCGGATGGTCCCTGGCGGTGTCACGGGCCATTGGAGCACGGAATCAGTAATTGCCGGGCGGGTCGCTGGCGGGAAAGGACTCGTCGGACTGTTCGTCGACAATGTCCCAATCCTCGGGCGGCTCTGCCATCTGTTCGGGGCCCGCCGGCCGAACCTCTTGCGCGCGTTCGGCGGCGATCTCCTGGCAGGCTTGCGCCCAGTGGCGGTCGTGCTGGCCTTCGGGCATGCCTTCATCCTTCCAGATCCGGAAGGCGCGCGCGCGGATTGCTTGTTCGGTCTCGGTGTCCATGAACCTTGTCCTGGCGGGGTGTGCCTTTGATCAACGTGCAGCGGCGGGGGCGGTTCCGTCGGGCGGGACCCTTTCGCGCAGGTCTTTCCCGGCGCAGGAAGAAGCGCCCGGCCTTCGGTTCAGTCGTCTTCCGGTTCGGCCATGCGCCGGTGCTGCTCGGCCTGAAAGCCTTTGGGCAGGACGCCGGACATCGCGACCGTCAGCTTGTTGCCAAGCCCGGGCACGACATGTTCGTCCCCGTCCATCATCGCCTTGAACCCCGCCTTCGCCACATCGGCCGGATCGGCCTTCGGGCTTTGGCCGACCTTGGTGTCGGTCATCCCGGCACGCTCGAAAAACTCGGTCTCGGTTGCGCCGGGCATCAGGACGGTGACGCTGACACCCTTGTCCTGAAGCTCGTGCCGAAGGGCCACCGAGAACGAGTCGATGAAGGCCTTGCTCGCGTTGTAGACCGCCTGGAACGTCCCCGGGGTGAACCCGGCGATCGACCCGGTGAAGAGGATTCGCCCGCTGCCCTGCCGCACCATGCGCTGCGCGACCTGGTGTGCCAGATAGAGCGTCCCAGTCACGTTCGTGTCGATGACGTGGCGGATGCCGTTCCAGTCCTGATCGACGAAGCCGTCGCCGAGGCCCTGGCCTGCGTTGGCCAGAAGGTTGTCGACGGGCCGGTTGCCGATCCGGGCCAACAGCGCGTCAACCCCGGCTTCGGTTGCAAGGTCGACTTCCAGATGATCGATGTGGCCGGTGCTTTCAATCTCGGCCTCGATGCCGGCGAGCGAGGTGTCGGCAGCCAGGATCAGGTCATGACCCGCCGCAGCGCAGCACCGCGCGAGTTCAAGACCGATCCCGCTGGACGCGCCGGTGACGACAGAAAGTTGGGACATGATGCTTCTCCTGAGACTATGGAAATGGGGCGGTCACGACGCTGGCGAACAGCCCCCCTAAGTGCGGGTCAGATCTGCTCCACCTGCGCGCCCGAGTTCGGGAACGCCGGGCCAAGATAGGCCGGGACGCCCTGCGGCTTCATCGGGCCAGAGGTGAAGGTGCCCTTGCCGTCGATCGAAGGCCCGTCCGACCAGCGCCCCTGCGGCGGCTGGGCCCCGTCCTTCTGGAACCCGAGGAAGGCATAGCTGTAATCGGTGTTTTCCTCGGCCTGCGGGAAGCTGTTCGGGATCGGGAACGCGCCTGCGGTTCCGCCCAGCTCTTCCAGCGCGGCGAGCCACTGGTTCTGGTGCATCGTGTCGCGCGCGATCAGGAACGACAGCATCTCTTTCATGCCGGGATCGCTGGTCATGTTGTAAAGCCGGACGGCAAGGATCCGACCCGTCGACTCGGCCGTCACATTGGCGGTCATGTCGGCGGCGATATTGCCGCTGGCATAGACATGCGACATGTCGAAGGGTACGCCGTCGCTGTCCACCGGCATCGCCGAAAGTCCGGCCGACAGAAGGTTCTTGAGGTTGACACCCCCCAGAACCGCCCCGGCCACCGGGTTTGCCGCTGCCTCTTCCTGCAGGCTAAGGGGCGCGCCTTCAAGGTTCAGCGCGACCGCCGTGGCCAGCATCTCGATATGGCCAAGCTCCTCGGCGGCGGTGTTCATCAGAAGGTCGCGGAACTTGGGGTTGCCGCGCGCGCCGCAGGCCTGAAAGAAATACTGCATGGCGACGCGAATCTCACCCTCGACCCCGCCGATGGCCTGTTGGAGCGCGCGGGCAAACAGCGGATCGGGCGTCTGGACCTGAACCGGGTATTGCAGACGGTTGTCAGTGTAGAACATCGAAGCTTCTCCCGTTGAGTGCGGGCTCACAACATCCGTCGCGCGGGATTGTTCCGCAGTTTTGCGGGTGATCGGCGATTCTTCGGACCCCGCGCGGAGAGGGGGTTTCCATCGCACGCACTTCGCGGTTTCCGCTGCCGTTGAAACGCGGCAGGATGGCCGCGACATCGGCAATGGGACGAACATGATGCGAAACGGCGGTCAGCTTCTGGTCGAGTGTCTGCTGGCCCTTGGCGCAACGAAAGGGTTCGGGGTCCCCGGCGAAAGCTATCTGGCGGTGCTGGACGCGCTGCATGACACGCAAGGCCGCCTTGACTTCGTGCTCTGCCGGAACGAAGGCGGGGCCGCCTTCATGGCTGCCGCCTACGGCAAGCTGACCGGTCAGCCGGGACTATGCTTCGTCACGCGCGGGCCGGGGGTCACCAACGCCTCGATCGGCATTCATACCGCGATGCAGGATTCCGCGCCGATGATCGTTTTCGTGGGTCAGGTCGGCACCGACATGCGGGGGCGCGAAGCGTTTCAGGAAATCGACTACCGGGCGGTCTTCGGCAGCATGGCGAAATGGGCGGTGGAGGTTGATGACGTCGCCCGCCTGCCCGAGATCCTCGGGCGGGCCTGGGTGACGGCCACCACCGGCCGCCCCGGTCCGGTGGTCGTCGCCCTGCCCGAGGACATGTTGACCAGCCTCTCCGCTGCGGCCCCCCTGACCGGACCGGTGCGCATCGCCGAACCCGCGGCCGAGCCCGGGATCATGGCGGCTGCGTTTGACCTGATCAAAGGGGCGGCGCGCCCGCTGATCCTGCTTGGCGGCTGCAACTGGACCGACGCCGGCAAGGCGGCGTTGCAGGGCTTTGCCGAAGCCTCAGACATCCCGGTGGTCGCGGCGTTCCGCTATCAGGATCAGTTCGACAACCACGCGCCGGTCTATGCCGGTGAGGCGGGCGTCGGCATGCCCCCGAACGTGAAGCGCCTGATCCGGGAGGCCGATGTGCTGCTGGCCATCAACGTGCGCTTTGGCGAGATGACGACCGATGGCTATACCCTGCTGTCGGTGCCGGTCCCGGCCCAAAGGCTGATCCATGTGCATGGGTCCGATCGCGAGATTGGCAAGATCTATCAACCCGCGCTTGGCATTCAGGCCGGGCCCAACGCCTTTGCCGCAGCCCTGCGCCCGGTGACTGGCCCCTGGGCCGCCTGGCGCGCGCAGGCACGGGCGGAATGGGAGGCGGGCTTCGATCTGCCGCCCCAGCCCTCGCCGGTCGACATGGGGGTGGTGACGGCGCATCTGCGGATGGTCCTGCCAAGGGATGTGATCCTGACCAACGGGGCGGGCAACTTCACCGTCTGGCCGAACAAGTTCTTCAAGTTCGGCCCGAACGCGCGGCTCCTTGCCCCTCAGTCGGGCGCGATGGGCTATGGCCTGCCCGCCGCCGTCGCGGCCAAGGTGGCCCACCCGCAGCGCACCGTCATCTGCTTCGCCGGGGACGGCGATTTTCAGATGAGCTGCCAAGAGCTTGGGACCGCAATGCAGGCAGGCGCGCAGCCGATTGTCCTGATCCTGAACAACGGCATCTACGGCACGATCCGCGCGCATCAGGAACGCCATTACCCCGCGCGGGTGTCCGGCACCACGCTCGAAAACCCGGATTTCGTCCTGCTGGCCAAGGCCTACGGCTTTCACGCCGAACGGGTGGAGCGGACCGAAGATTTTCCCGAAGCCTTCGCCCGCGCGCTGGCCTCACCGACCGGCGCCGTCCTTGACCTGAACACCAGCCCCGAGGCGCTGACCCCGCGCCAGACCCTGTCCCAGATGCGTGCAGCGGGCCTTGCAGCCCGGGACGGCGCCTGACGTTCGAGACGTGGCGCTGAGGGGCCTTTATGACCGGCGGGCTTCCAGAGCAAAAGGCTTCAACGCGTAAAGACTGATAAACTTCCATCCGTTTCCATTCTTGCTTGTCCTGAAGACAAGAAACCGGAGGCTGCCATGTCCCAGACCACAACGATGACTGTCCGCATCAGCGGCGCGCTGAGCGAGTTCGTGGCCTCGAACGTGGGTGAAAACGGGTCCTACGAGAACATCAGCGAATACGTCCGCGACCTGATCCGGCGCGACAAGGAACGGGCTGAGGCGGAAGCGTTCAACCGGCTGAAGGCCGAACTGACCCGCGCCTTCGCGGCACCGGAGGAAGGCTGCGGCCCGTTGACCGCCGAGGAGGTGATCGCCCGAAGCCGGGGCTAGCGCGTTGGCCATCCTCGTTCAGGAGGCCGCATCCCTGCGGCTTGACGGAGATTTACCGGTACACGCGCGAGCGCTGGGGCGCTGAACAGGCTGATCGCGACATCACCGATCTCTTTGCAGCATTCGGCAAGATCGAGGTGCACGGCGTCGCGTCGCGGCCGATCCCGGCGGAGTTCGGGGGCGTTGGTTTCCACTTCCGCCACGCGCATCATAGCCTATGCTCGGCTTTGAGGTCTTTGATAAATCGAGAATATTTGTTTGCGGGGGCAGGATTTGAACCTGCGGCCTTCAGGTTATGAGGCCCACCTCTGCGCCCCGAATAACCACGCGATTTCAAATTGTTAGGCGATTTTTAGACTTGCAACGTCGGCGTCGTGTCGCACGGAACTGCCGCAAACCGTTGGGAGAATACGGGAATCCGTTCGAATGGCACGCGTCATCCTATGGTCGGAGTTCGTTGCAGCGCTGCCGGGCATAACTCCAAGCTGAGAATGGCGGGGCGTCGGACGCGGGGAACGGTCCCTTGATCCACGGGTCTTCCCCGAACGAGGTGTACTGGTCGTAAAGCTCGTCGGCCGTCTTGGCGGGTTTGTCCTTCAGAAACTCGTCCACGATGTTCCGGCACGCGGCAACGGCCGCATCAATGCTATCAAATGCCCCGAGGCAGTAGCGCTCGTCTTCATCCATGTAGTGGAAGTTGTCATCGACGTAGACGGTCCAGTTGCCTTCGGTCATCGCGCCCCCTGAATTGTGCCACGGCTCCCTTCAAGGGTATTTGTCACGGACATGCCGATCAAGGGGCAGGTTACGCCACCGCCCATTACCCCAGCAGCTTCGCCTCGACCATGGCCATTGCCTTCTGGTGATCCGGCGAAGGGAACAGATGCCCGTAGCGTTCCATGGTCATCTGGATGGAGGAGTGGCCAGCAAAGGTCATGATCTCCTTGATCGAGAACCCCTGCTCGATCCACAGCGACACGGCGAAGTGGCGCAGGTCGTGCCAGCGCATCGTCACCTCGACCTTTTCCTGCAGCTTGCGGAACCGGTCCTGCGTGCGGGTGTGTTGCAGGATCCCGCCCTGCGGCGCAGGGAACACCAGCCCCAACTCGCTTTTCGGGCAGCGCAGTTTCCATCGGCGCAGGGCGTTCAGCACCATCGGCCCGGCCGGGATGTCGCGGAACCCGGCCCGTGATTTCGGCTTGCCCATCTGGTTGTAGGCGTCGGCGCGCTGACGGATGTGCAGGAAGCCCTTGTCAAAATCCACGTCCTGCCAGCGAAGACCGCGCAGTTCTGATGCACGCAACCCGCCCAGCGCCGACACGATCAGATGTGGCTTGAAATCTTCGTCGGCTGCCTCGATCAGGGCGCGGATCGCTTCCTTGGATGGCACCGGGGCCTTATGCTCGATCCGGCTGGACTTGATCACCCGCACGCCCGTGGCGGCATTGGTGAACAACTGGCCGTTGTCGATGGCATGGTCGAGGATCAGCTTCAGCACGGAACTCGCGCGGCGGGTCAGGTGTTCGGAGCGGCCATTCAGCAGCAACCGGTCGCGCAATTCGTTTACGTGGCGGCGGGTCAGCTGGGCGATCAGCTTGTCCCCGATCCCGACCTCGGGCGCGGTCAGATGCAGCCGCACATAGTCGCTGTAACCGCGCAGGGTGGACCGTTCCATCCGCCGTCCAGTCTTGC
>NCDS01000151.1 GCA_002280315.1 Rhodobacterales bacterium 32-66-7
CCCGCCCCGCCTCCCCACCTCCCCACCCGGCACAGAAAACAGTCGCCAACCACCTTAGCTTTCGCCTATACTCCCCGGAATTCGTGTCGAAAACTGCCTTGCGAGCGCTCATGATCGAACCTGACCTCCGCGACATCATCCTTGCCCGGCCAGAGCGGCTGCTCGAGGATCGTCATGTCATGAACGCCCTTGTCGGCGCGAATGAGCGGGCGATGGGGTCGAATATCGTCGATCTGCGCGGCATTGCCATGCAGCGGCTGGAGACGCGGCTGGACCAGTTGGAGGATACCCACCGCTCGGTCATCGCGGCGGCGTATGAAAACCTCGCCGGGACCAATCAGGTCCACCGCGCGGTGCTGCAACTGCTGGAGCCGGACACGTTCGCGGGTTTCATCACCGGCCTTGCCACCGATGTTGCCCGCACGCTGCGGGTCGATTTCGTCCGGCTGATCCTGGAAACCGTGCAGGAGGATGGCGCCTCTGACCCCGCGCTGCACCGGCTGGGCGAGACGGTTCAGGTCGCGGCGCGCGGGTTTGTCGGCAACTATCTGACCAACGGCCGCAATGGTCCCTCGCGCGCGGTCGTGCTGCGGGCCACGACCGCGCTTGCCGCCAGCGTTTACGGCCCGAGGGTCGAGGATATCCGGTCCGAGGCGGTGATGCGGCTTGACCTTGGCCACGGGCGTTTGCCGGCGGCTTTGGTGTTCGGGTCGGAGGATCCGCATCAGTTCAAGGCGTTGCACGGTACCGACCTTCTGGCCTTCTTCGCCGGGGCGTTCGAACGCAGCATGCGGCAATGGCTGAAGTGAGCCAATCTGCGGGGTTCGCCCTGCCGTCTGCCCCGAACCCCGACCCCTCACTTGCACCCGCCCTGGGCCACGCCCTGAACGACTGGCTCGCGCAGCGTGCGGCTTTGGCCGGGGCCGCCCGCGCCACGATCGAGGCTTACCGGCGCGATGTGGCCCGGTTCCTGGCCTTCCTCGCCCGGCATCACGGCGGGGCCACAGGGCTTGCCACGGTTGCCGCAACCCAGCAGACCGACCTCCGCGCCTGGATGGCGGAAGAGCGGGGGCGCGGGCTTTCGGCGCGCTCTCTGGCCCGGGCGCTGTCGGCGGTGAAGGGCTTTACCGCCTGGGCCGCCGACCGCACCGGCGCGGATGCGACCGTCATCCTGTCCGCCCGAAGCCCGAAGTTCCGCCGGAAACTACCGCGCCCGCTTGGCGAAGACGGGGCCGCCGACCTTCTGACCACCATCGGCGACGACGCGCGCGAGGATTGGATCGCCGCCCGCGACACCGCCGTGGTCACGCTCCTTTACGGCTTGGGCCTCCGGATCTCCGAGGCGCTTGCGCTGACCGGCGCGAGCCAGCCCCTGCCGCAAGTGCTGCGCATCACCGGCAAGGGCGACAAGACCCGGCTCGTCCCGGTGATCCAGGCAGCAGAAGCGGCGGTTGCGGCTTATGTCCGCCTTTGCCCCTTTGACCTGACGCCGAACGACCCGCTCTTTCGTGGCGCGCGCGGCGGGCCCCTGAACCCGCGCCTGATCCAGCTTGCCACCGAACGCGCCCGCCTGCGGCTTGGCCTGCCCGCGACCGCCACGCCCCACGCGCTCCGCCACAGCTTTGCGACCCACCTTCTGGCAGCGGGCGGCGATCTGCGGGCGATTCAGGAGCTTCTGGGCCACGCCTCGCTCTCCACCACGCAGGCCTATACCGCCGTCGATGCCGCCCGCCTGCTGGAGGTTTACGACCAGGCCCACCCCCGTGCCCACCATTGACCCGCCCTCGGCGGCTGTTGCACCTGCCGCGGTTTTCCGCCATCAAACCGGGATGACTCCCAGACTGAAAGCCCTGTCCGTCCATCTTCTCACCGCATCGGGTGCCGTGCTGGCGATGTTTGCCATGCTCGCCGCGGTGGAGGGGGAGTGGAGCATGATGTTCCTCTGGCTCGTCGTGGCGCTGATCGTCGACGGCATCGACGGCCCCCTGGCCCGGCGCTATGAGACGCAGAAGAACTGGCCGACCTATGACGGGGTCCTGATGGACCTGATCGTGGACTACCTGACCTATGTGTTCATCCCGGCCTTCGCGCTGTTTGAATCCGGCCTGTTGACGGGCTGGACCGGCTGGGTGGCGATCATCGTGATCTGCTACGGCTCGGTGATCTACTTTTCCGACACAAGGATGAAGACCAAAGACAAAAGCTTTGCCGGCTTTCCGGCCTGCTGGAACATGGTGGTCCTGGTCCTGTTTGCCACCAGGCCGGGCGAGATGGTGATCCTGTTCGTGGTGATCCTTCTCAGCGTGGCGATGTTCACCAGCCTGAAGTTCGTCCACCCGACCCGCACCCCGCGCTGGCATGAGGCGTCGCTCGCGGCCTGTATCCTCTGGATCGCCCTCGCCGCCTGGGCCGCCTGGATGGATTTCCAGATCGGCCCTCTCACGCAATGGGCGCTGGTGCTGTGCTCGCTTTACCTGTGCCTTGCCGGGATCGTGCAACAGGTGGTTCCCGTCGGCATCCGCCGGGTTCGCTGATCCTTAGCCCAATACGTCCGAACAGCGCTGGCAGGTGGCCGGGTGCTTGTGGGTGCCGACGTCGGGCAGGACCTTCCAGCAGCGTTCGCATTTCTGACCTTCGGCTAGCTCAAAGCGTACCGCCACCTCGTTCATCCATTCTCCGTTCATTACGCTCGCGGCGCTATCCTCCGAGATTGTAATCGCTGACGTGATGCAAACCTCCGCAAAGTCGATTGAGTTAAGTTCCTCTCGTGCTTTCTCAGCGCTTGGCCAGTGGTGGGCGACCATTCCCAAGTACACGACTGGCGCAGCCTCTAGGCTTGAACCGATGCGCTTATCTTGGCGAGCAAACTCTAAGGCACCGGTAACATGGCGCCGTACCTCTCTGATGCATTCCCACTTCGCCGCCAGCGTCTCGTCGCGCCATTGTTTCGGCGTTTCGGGGAAATCCACCAAATGGACCGAGCTTTCCTCGCCCGGAAACCGCTCCAGCCAGACCTCTTCCATGGTGAAGACGAGGACCGGGGCCAGCCAGGTCGTCAGCCGATGAAACAGGATATCCATGACCGTCCGACAGGCCCTGCGGCGCAGGCTGGTGGGTGCATCGCAGTAAAGCGCGTCCTTGCGGATGTCGAAATAGACCGCTGAAAGGTCCGTGGTGCAGAAGGCGAAGAGCTTCTGGAACACGCCCTGGAAGTCGTACTTCGCATAGCCCTCGCGGACCTCGGTATCAAGTTCGGCAAGCCGGTGCAGCACCCAACGCTCCAGTTCCGGCATCTGGGCAGGCTCCACCCGCTCGGAGTCCGAAAAATCCTTCAGCGCGCCCAGCATGTAGCGCAGGGTGTTGCGCAGGCGGCGGTAGCTGTCGGCGACGCCTTTCAGGATTTCCTTCCCGATGCGCAGGTCCACCGTATAGTCCGACTGCGCCACCCAAAGCCGCAGGATATCCGCGCCGTATTCCTGGGTCACCTCTTGCGGGGCGGTGGTGTTGCCAAGCGATTTGGACATCTTCATGCCCTTCTCGTCCAGCGTGAAGCCGTGGGTCAGCACACCCCGGTACGGCGCGCGGCCCTTGGTCCCGCAGGCCTGCAGCATCGACGAATGGAACCAGCCGCGATGCTGGTCGGTACCTTCGAGATAGAGGTCCGCAATCCCGTCAGCCGCGCCATCCTCGCGGTCGCGCAGGACGAACGCGTGGGTGGAGCCTGAGTCGAACCAGACGTCCAGCACATCCTCAACCTTGAGGTAATCGGACGGATCGACGATGCCGTCCAGCACCCGTTCCTTGAAACCTTGCACAAACCAGACATCCGCGCTTTCAGCCTCGAAGGCGGCGAAGATGCGGGCATTCACTTCGGCATTGCGAAGCAGGAAGTCCGGATCGGTCGGCTTGGCCCCTTTCTTCACGAAGCAGGTCAGCGGCACCCCCCAGGCGCGCTGGCGCGACAGCACCCAATCCGGCCGCGCCTCGATCATCGAATGCAGCCGGTTCCGCCCCGTCGCCGGAGTCCAGGTAACCAGCTGGTTGATCGAATTCAGCGCCCGCTTCCGGATCGTCTCGCCATAGGTCGTCATCCCGTCATCCAGCGGCTTGTCGATGGCAACAAACCACTGCGGCGTGTTGCGGTAGATCACCGGAGCCTTGGACCGCCAGGAATGCGGGTAGGAATGCTTCAGCTTGCCCTTGGCAAAAAGCGCGCCGGAGTAGGCGAGCTGCTTGATGACCGACACGTTGGCCGGCCCTTCCTTGCCATCCGGCAGGATGATGTGCTGCCCGCCGAACAAGGGCAGGTCGGTGCGGTAGGACCCATCCGCCTCGACGTTGTAGGTCATCGGGAGGCCGAACTTGACCCCCATCTGATAGTCGTCATCCCCGTGGCTAGGGGCCGTATGGACGAACCCGGTACCTGCGTCGTCAGTTACGTGATCGCCGGGGAGCATGGGGACGTCATAGTCCCACTCACCTGCGCCAGCTTCGATGGATCGGAAAGGGTGGGCCAGAACAAGAGACTGCAACACACCTGCAGGAACAGGTGCAACCAATACATACTTCTCGACACGCCCTGACTTTAGAACTCCGTCTGCCAGTTTAGCGGCGAGGATTACCCGCTCTCCTGCTTTGATCGAGCTATTCTCATTAACTTCTTGAACTTCGTAGAGGCCGTATTCGATCGCTGGATTGAAGGCGACGGCCCTGTTTTGTGGAATGGTCCAGGGAGTGGTCGTCCAGATGACGACAGTAGCTCCATCGAGGGTTGTCGCGATTGAGTGAGACCGTAATCCATCAACTTCAACCACGTTAAACTCAGCAGCATTTAGGATAGCAAACCGCACCCAGACCTGATGGCTGGTATGGTCGTGATACTCCACCTCCGCCTCGGCCAAGGCGGTCTTTTCCACCGGCGACCACATCACCGGCTTTGACCCCTGATACAAACTCCCGTTCATCACGAACTTCATGAACTCCCCGGCGATCACCGCCTCGGCGTGGTAGTCCATCGTCAGGTACGGCCGGTCCCAGGCGCCGGTGACGCCCAGCCGCTTGAACTCCTCACGCTGCACATCGATCCATCCCTCGGCGAAGCGGCGGCATTCCTGGCGGAAGTCGACGATGTCCACGTCGTCCTTGTTCAGCCCCTTCGCGCGGTACTGCTCCTCGATCTTCCATTCGATCGGCAACCCGTGGCAGTCCCAGCCCGGCACGTAACGGGCGTCGCGGCCCATCATCTGCTGGCTGCGGACCACCATGTCCTTCAAGACCTTGTTCAGCGCATGACCGATGTGCAGGTGCCCGTTGGCATAGGGCGGCCCGTCATGCAGCACGAACGGCGCCCGCCCCGCAGCCGAGGCTCGCAGCCGGTCATAGACCCCGATCCGCTCCCACCGCGCGAGCCACTCCGGCTCCCGCTGGGGCAGGCCCGCGCGCATCGGGAAGGCGGTTTCGGGCAGGAAAACCGTGTCGCGGTAGTCGGGAACAACAGTCTCGGACGTGTCAGAGGACATGGGATAACTCGCGGTCAAAGGGAAGGGGATCGGCCAAGCGCTACGAACCCGGCGGCTGGGGTCAGCCTGCCGGGCTGCTAATTCGACGCGATATCAGCTCATGGTCCATGGCGCGGGTTATAGAAGACCGCCTTGCAAGGGTAAAGCCACCGCTCCGCATTCTTCGTCCACAAATATCCCG
>NCDS01000152.1 GCA_002280315.1 Rhodobacterales bacterium 32-66-7
CCATAGAAATCGATCCCACCCAGCCTCACCTGTGCCTCGACCAGATAGCGCATACCGGTCGCACCTTCGAAATGGCTGCCGGCCACCGCCCCGGTCACCATTTCCTCGACCAGATAGCCCGTCGCGCCCGGCATTTCGGCCTGCAAATCGAGGTCGGTGACGTGAAGCCGCACCGCCCCGGCTTCGGTCTTGTGCGCAAACCCAAGGCCCTTCACCGCGTAGGGTGCGCCAAAGCGCACCGCCGCCGCCACCTCTGCCAGCGTCGGCCCGGTCACCGACCGGGGCGCCGCCACCCCGACCGAGGCGAGCAGCGCCTTGCCCTCGGCTTCCGACAACGTCCGCCCGTCGCGCAACGGCAGCGCAGCGACCGGCCGCCATCCCGCCAACCCGGCCGGAGTCTGCGCCGCCTTCACCGCCACAAGCGCAGTCTCCAACCCGAGCAAAGGGCAAACCCCCTGATCCATCAGCGCCCGCACCCGGTCTTCGCCGAAGTTCTCGGGCAGGGAGGCGACGGGAAACGCGATCTTCCCGGTCGACGCCTGCGCGGCGACGATGGCCTCCAAGGCGGGCAGATAGCTTGACGGGTCGCAACGGTCGGTCCGGGGCGTGTCGATGATGTAAAGACCAGCGTCATAAGCCTCCAGCATGGCGGTGAACACCTCGGTCGTCTTCGGCCCGTCGCCCCAGATGAAGGTGTGATAGTCCAGAGGGTTAGAGATCGTCGGGATCGACCCCAGCACCGCAAACAATCGATGATGCGTGGCCTGAGGCACCGGCGGGAAGTCGATTCCGTAAGGCGCCGCTAGGTCCGCCACCAATCCCGCCTCCCCGCCCGAACAGGACAGCGAACAGATCCGCGACCCGATCTGCGGTCCGTGAACATGAAAGATCTTCAGCGTCTCGATCAACTCGGATGGCGTGTTCACCTCCGCCACCCCGATCTGGCGCAGGAACGCGCGCGAGGCCGCCCCACCCCCGGCCAGGGAAGCGGTATGACTGGCGGCTGCGGTCCGCGACGATTCGGTCTTGCCGGACTTGATGACGACGACGCCCTTGCCCATCGCCCGCGCCCGTTCGGCCAGGGCGGCAAAGGCCGGGGCGTCGTCGATTCCCTCGACATAAAGCCCGACCGCCGTGACACGCGGATCGTCGAGAAGCGCGCCGGTCAACTCGGCCAGCCCCACCACCGCCGCGTTGCCAAGACAGGCGACATAGGCAATGGGCAACCCCCGCGCCTGCATCCCCATGTTGATCACGATGTTGGACGACTGGCTGACCAAGGCCACACCCCTGTCGACCCGGATGCCGCCATGCTGGTCGGGCCAAAGCAGCGCGCCGTCAAGGTAGTTGATCACCCCATAGCAGTTCGGCCCCAGGATCGGCATGTCTCCCGCCGCAGCCACCAGCCCGGCCTGCAGACCGGCCTCGCCCGCCTCTTCCCAACCCGAGGCAAAAGAGATCGCGCCGCCGCCCCCGATGCGGCGCAACTCTTCCACCACCGCGACCGTCGCGGTCCGGTTGACGCCGATGAAAGTGGCATCCGGCGGCTCCGGCAGGTCAGCGAGCGTCCGATACGCCTTCAGGCCACCAATCTCGGCCTTGGTCGGATGCACCGGCCAGACGGGGCCCTGAAAGCCCATCTTGCGGCATTGCTCGATGACGTTCAGCGCCCAACCGGCACCCAGAACGGCAATATGGCGCGGGCGGAGCAGGCGGTCGAGGCGCGTCATTCCAGGCATCCGACCAGGCTGAACCCGCCGGGGCGCTGCCCCGGACCCCGGGATATTTGGGGACAGATGAAATGGTAAGTAAGGCGCCCTGCCCCAGCGTCCCGAGGCAGGGTTTCACCCGTCACGGTCATCGGCGTCCCCGCCTGTACCGTGGTGGCAGTCTCGCTAATCAAAGTTAACATATCGTTTCATCTGTCCCCAAATATCCCGGGGGTGCGGGGGCTGGCCCCCGCTCCCGACCCATCAGCCCCCGACCGCCCGCAGAAGCTCACGACTGATGATGTGGCGCTGGATCTCGGAGGTGCCTTCCCAGATCCGCTCCACCCGGGCGTCGCGCCAGATCCGCTCCAGCGGCAGCTCGTCCATCAATCCCATTCCGCCATGGATCTGGATCGCCTCATCCGCGACCATCGCCAGCACTTCGGTCGCCTTCAGCTTGGCCATCGCCATGTCGGCTTCAGTCACCGTGCCGTGGTCGAATTTCCACGCCGCCTCGCGCGTCAGAAGCTCTGCCGACTTCAGCTCCGTCGCCATGTCGGCCAGCTTGAACGAGACCCCCTGGAACTTGCCGATCGTCTGGCCGAACTGCTTTCTGTCCGCCGCATAGGCGACCGCCAGCGCCAGCGCCCGGTCCGCCCGGCCAAGGCAGGTGGAGGCGACCTGCAGCCGCGTCGCTCCCAACCAGGCGTTCGCCACCTCGAACCCCTTGTGCACCTCGCCCAGCACGTTCGCGGCGGGAACGCGGCAGTCGTCGAACTCCAGCACTGCGTTGGTGTAGCCCCGGTGGCTGACGTTGCGGTACCCTTCGCGAACCGTGAATCCCGGCGTGCCCTTGTCGACGAAGAAGGCGGTGATCAGCTTTTTCGGGCCGCGCGGCGTCTCTTCCTCGCCCGACGCCATGAAGCAGATCGCAAAGCCCGCGAGGTCAGCGTGGCTGATGAAATGCTTGGTCCCGTTCAGCACCCAATCGCCGCCCTCAAGGCGCGCCGAGGCCTTCATCCCCCGCAGATCCGACCCCGCGCCCGGTTCGGTCATCGCAAGGCAATCCCAGGTCTCGCCCCTTATGCAAGGCATCAGATAGCGTTCGCGTTGGTCCGCATTCCCGGCCAGCAGGATGTTCGATGGCCGCGCCACGCCGGTCCAGTGGAGCGCATAATTCGCGCGGCCAAGCTCTTTCTCATAAAGCAGCCACGACAGGGTATCGAGGCCCGCCCCCCCGACCTCCACCGGCATGTTGGCCGCGTAAAGCCCCGCCGCCATCGCCTTCCCCTGAATCTCGCGGATCAGCTCCATCGGCAGGACACCGGTCCGTTCGACCATCTGTTCGTGCGGATAAAGCTCCGCCTCCACGAAGGCCCGCGTCGTCGCGACGATCATCTGTTGTTCTTCGCTCAGCCCGAAATCCATCACGCCCTCATGGGTCAACGTTGTAGGTCATGCCGTCCACGGCCAAGGCCTGGCCCGAGATCATCCTTGCCCCGTCCGACGCGAGGAACACCGCCAGATCGGCGACATCCTGCGGCTCGGACAGCCGTTTCAGCGCGGTGCCGCTGGCATAGCCCTGCCGCACCGCATCCGGGGACATGCCCTTGGCCGCCGCCTCGGCCTTGATCACAAGGTCGATCCTTGGCCCGGTCACCGACCCCGGACAGATCGCATTCGCGCGGATCCCATGCGGCCCAAGCTCCATCGCGACCGTCTTCATCAACCCGATCACGCCCCATTTCGCCGCCACATAGGGCGCGCGGAACGGCGTGCCATAAAGGCCTGAGGTCGAGGAGATGAAGGTGATCACCCCCGCCCCTGCCGGCTTCATCACCCGCGCCGCCCCCCGGGCGCAGAGCATCGCACCGTCAAGGTTCACCGCCAGGCATTGCTGCCAGCCGTCCATGGTCAGGTCTTCGATTGCCGCCGTCGGGCCCTTGATCCCGGCATTGGCGATGGCGACGTCAAGGCCGCCCCAGTCGCGGGTGATGTCGGAAAACAGCGCCGCCATCGCCGCCTCGTCCGAGGCATCGCAGACCGTTCCGCGCAGGCCCTTGGGCAAGGCTGCAACCGCGCCCGCATCCACATCCGTCACCCAGACCTTGTCGCCCAGCGCGGCAAAGGCCCGGGCCAGCACCAGCCCGATGCCATTCGCCCCGGCGGTGATCAGGACTCGACGGTTCATCCTGGGCGGCTCATCCTGGGCGGTTCATCTTGGCTGGCCGACCGCTCGCCCCGCCCCTTCGGGCAGGGGCAGCCCGGCATGGGCCTTGGCAATCGCCTCAAGCCGTGCCCAGACCTCAGGTGCGGCGGGCACGGTCTTGCCCTCGGCCATCTTCACATGCAGGCACAGCTGCTCCACCGTCGCGACGCAAGTCTCGCCCACCATCAGCCGCACGAAGCTTTGGAACCGCTTTTGGTCGGCCGAAAGGATCTGCACCTCAGCCCGGATCTGATCGCCCAGCTTCGCCTCGCCCAGATGGCGGATATGCGTCTCGGCGGAGTAGAACGAGTGCCCGGCCGCCACATAGTCCATCCCCGCGCCGATGGTTCGCAGAAGGTTGTCGATGGCTTCAGAGTTGACGAAGTAATATCGGCTTTCGGTCATGTGGCCGTTGTAGTCGATCCAGCCCGGCAGCACCTGACCTTGATACATGAGCAGGGGGGCGGCCTTGGCGTCGGTCTCCAGCCGCGCCTGCAGGTCGGCATGGAACGCCTCGGCCCGGCGTTCGTCGTGCTCTTTCAGGACCTTCCCGGCACCCCAGTTCCGGTCCTTCAAGGCACGCAGGAAGCCGACGAGGTTCTGGTCCCGGATCCGCTCCAGCTCGCGGATGGTATACATGCCGGACTGCGCGTCGGATTGCCCGGCGACAAGGTCCACCAACTCCTCGTTGAACTCCGGCACGTCCATCAGCTTCGACCAGGGCCATTTCAGCGTCGGCCCGAACTGCGCCATGAAATGCCGCATCCCGGCCTCGCCCCCGGCGATCCGGTAGGTCTCGAACAGGCCCATCTGCCCCCAGCGCAGGCCAAAGCCCATGCGGATCGCCTCGTCGATCTCCGTGGTGGTGGCGATGCCGTCCTTGAGCATCCAGAGCGCCTCACGCCAGACGGCTTCCAGGAAGCGGTTGCCGATGAAGGCGTCGATCTCGTGCCGGATCACCAGCGGGAACATCCCGATGTCCTTCATGATCCGGACCGTCCGCTCGACCACCTCCGCCGGGTTGGCGGGGGAGCCGGAGATTTCCGATAGCGGGAGCAGGTAGACCGGGTTGAACGGATGGGCGACGATGATGTTGTGCGGCGCGGGGCTGCCCTTTTGCAGGTCGCTGGCCTTGAAGCCAGAGGTCGAAGACCCGATCAGCACCCCGGGATGCGCCTGCTGGAGCTGCGCATAAACCTTGTGCTTCAACTCGATCCGCTCGCTGACCGATTCCTGCACATATTCCGCCCCCTCCACCGCGTCACCGATGGTGCCGTGAAAGGTCAGCTTCCCCTCCACCGGCATCGGCACATCGCTCAAGCTTGGCAGCGCCAGCCGGGCATTCGCCATGACCGCCGCAATCTTCCGCTCCGCCTCCGGATCAGGGTCGAACACCCCCACATCCCAGCCGTTGAGGAGGAACCGCGCGGCCCACCCGCCGCCGATCACTCCCCCGCCGATGATTGCTGCTTTTCTGGTCATGGCTTGTCTCTTCCCCAAAGCCCCCCCACCCCAACCCTCCCCCACAAAGGGGGGAGGGAGGCTCCCTTCCGTCAAAAAGCGCGCCCTTGCCCACGAAGTGCTTCCCTCCCCCCTTTGTGGGGGAGGGAGAGGGTGGGGGGCCGCCCTCAGGTCACTTCCCCACCGGCGCCCGCTTTTCCAGCTTCAGCCGCGCCCGCACCTCGGCCGGGGTGATCACCCGCGCACCAAGGTTTTCCACGATCGT
>NCDS01000153.1 GCA_002280315.1 Rhodobacterales bacterium 32-66-7
CCGGCCCCTGCAGCGCCAAGAGCGCGCGGTCGGTGATGGGTTCGACCGTGACCCCGGGCATCGCAGCGGTCATGTGGGCAATGTCCTCGGCCTGGCACGCGGCATTCACCACCACATAGAGGTGATCGCCCCGGTTGGTGAACATCAGGTCATCCAGGATCCCGCCCTGATCGCTGGTGAAAAGCCCATAGCGCTGCCGCCCCTCGGCCAGCCCGAGCACGTCGACCGGCATCAACGCCTCGAACGCCAGCTTCATCGCCTCAAGCCCGGCCTTGGGACGCAGGATCACCTGCCCCATGTGGCTGACATCGAACAGCCCTGCCGCCAAGCGGGTGTGGAGATGCTCGGCCATCACGCCGGGCGGATACTGGACCGGCATCTCGTAGCCGGCAAAGGGCACCATCCTCGCGCCAAGCGCGACATGCAGATCATGGAGGCCAAGCCTGTGCAGTCCCGCATCCCCAGGCCCGGTCATCGCGTCCCCCTGCCCTGATGCCCAATCCCGCGCGCCATCGCCCGGGCAGTCTGGCCCTGCCGCCACTTGCCGTGCCTGTCGCGGCACCTTGCCCGAACGGCCGATCCTGACCGCCTATGCGTAGCGCAACCCTTCGCGCGCCAGCAAGGGCAATCTCTATCCGACCTCCTGTGCGCGATCACAACCGGACCGACAGCCCGGCCCGACTTGTCACCCTTTCGGCTCAAAGCGCAGGACCCCCGCGACCCGAGAGGCCGTGCCGGTATCGGACGGGTGCCGGACCCCGTCCATCACCGGAACCTCGCGCAGATCGAACGGGCTGACCCCGGCCAAACAGGCGAGATTGACCCCGAACAGCGTCGGGTCCGACCGGCGCCGGTGATGGGTATAGATGCCGCAAGTCTTGCAAAACCAATGCAGCGCCGTGCCGGTGTTGAACTGATACAGCGTCAGGTTCGCCTCACCCGCCACAATCGCCAGATCGTCCAGTCGCGCGGATACGGCAATCGCCCCGCGCATGCGGCAGAACGAACAGCTGCAGCGCCGGGCCGAGACGAACCCGTCGCGCAAGCGGACCCGAAACCGGACCGCTCCGCAATGGCAGGCCCCGTCAAGGAAGTCGTCCAAAGCCGCACTCCTCTGTCATGCCCGCCGCTCACCGGGGCTGGCGACCGGCTCCACTTCCGGCGCGGAATGCTCCCCTGGTCTGGCACCGCGTGACTGGGCAACCGCCGGAAAGGCGATGGCCCGCAGCGCCAGCCAGATCGCAGCAAGGCCGAAGATCACCCCGCCCAGCGCCTGGCCGACAAGCACACCCTCGGCCCCCCACATCCCACCCAGCCACAGCGCCAGTGGGATCGTGCCCACCGTATGGCGCCCCCAGTTCACCAGCGTCGACCAGAACGGCCGGCCAAGGTTGTTGCAGACCGCATTGCCCACGAAGATCACCCCGTTGAAGAACCAGAGCAACGCCAAAGGCCCGCAGAACAGATAGACCAGATCGCGGGTCAGCCCCTCGGCCTGGAAGGCATCGGCAATCGGCGCGCGCAACAGGAACAGCAGGGCCGAGACGAGCACGATCACCAGGCCGGTAAAGATCAACCCGTCCAGAAACGCCCGCCTGACCCGGTCGAGCCGCCCGGCCCCGAAGTTCTGCCCGATGATCGGCCCCATCGCGCCGGACAGCGCAAAGATCACCCCGAAGGCCACCGGCGTCAGCCGCCCGGCAATCGCCATCCCCGCCACCGCCGCCTCGCCGTAGTCCGAGGTGGCGCGGGTCACGAACGCCTGCCCCACCGGTGTCGCGACCTGCGTCAGGATCGCAGGCACCGCAATCGCCCAGACCGGACCCATGTCGGCCACGACCTGCCCCGGCGTCGGCCGGTCAAAGCCGCCGTATTTCCGAAGGATCGGCTGCAGCGCCATCAGCGAGATCACCACCCGCGCCGCA
Organism: Rhodobacterales bacterium 32-66-7; assembly: GCA_002280315.1. Classification (GTDB taxonomy): domain Bacteria; phylum Pseudomonadota; class Alphaproteobacteria; order Rhodobacterales; family Rhodobacteraceae; genus Tabrizicola. The sequence continues at coordinate 1,926 of NCDS01000153.1, forward strand.
ACCGACCCCAGCGCCGCCCCGGTCAGCTCCCAGCCGAAACCGAAGATCAGAATCGGGTCAAGGACAGCGGTGGCCAGCGCCCCCCAGACCGTCGCCATCATCGCCGCCCGCGCATCGCCATGGCTGCGCAGGATCGCCCCGCCGATCATCCCCACCATCAACAATGGCTGCGAGGGGATGACGATCTGCAGGAAATGCACCGTCAACGCCGCCGTCCGCCCGGTAGCGCCCAACAGCGCCACGAGGGGCCCCAGCGCCAGCCAGACCACCGCCGCGAACAGCGAGCCGAACAGAAACCCCAGGATCAGCCCGGTCGTCGCCCGCGCCTTCGCCGCCGCCGGATCCCGCGCGCCCAGCGCCCGCGCCACCAGCGCGGCGACGGCAATCGACATGCCGATGCCGAAACTGGTGGTGAAGAACAGGATCGCCCCGGCATAGCCGACCGCCGCCGCCAGTTCCGCCCGCCCCAGCATCGAGATGTAAAGCATCGTGATCAGATCGACGACAAACACCGCCATCAACCCGATGGAAGAGGTCAGCGCCATTACCGACACATGGCGAAAAAGGTTGCCATCGACAAACTTGCCCTGTGGCCCTGCCATCGCCCCACCCATCGACCCGGTCATCCTTTCTGCAAAAATATCCCGCGGGGGTCCGGGGGCGCGAAGCCCCCGGTTGCCGCCACAGGGTCAGACCGTCGGCACCTTGCGCAAAAGGGGCATCACATCGGCCATTTCCGGGCCTGCGTCGCGTCCGGTCAAGGCCCGGCGCAGCGGGCGGAACAGATCCTTGCCCTTGCGCCCGGTGGCCGCTTTCACCGCTGCCGTCCACTCACCCCAGGTGGCCGTGGTCCAGGGTTGCGGCGGCAGAAGGGCCATCGCCTCGGCCACGAACGCGCGGTCGGCCTCATCGATCGCGGGGGTCGCTCCGTCGCGGAAAAGCTGCCACCAGCCCTCAAGGTCCGCCAGCACGGTGATATTCCCCTTCGCCACCGCCCAGAACGCCTCGGCCATCTCCGCAGGCACACCAAGTGCTGCGATCCGCGCCTGCACCGCTGCGAAGGGCAGACCCTGCACATGGTGCCGGGTCAAGGGGAACAGATCCTCGGCGTCGAACTTGGTCGGGGCAGCGCCGAAGGTGGCGATGTCGAAGCCTGCGATCAGCTCTTCCATCGACCCGGCAAGCTCGACCGGCCGTGACGACCCAAGCCGCGCCATCAGGGACAAAAGCGCCATCGGCTCAACCCCTTTTGCCCGAAGGTCGCGCAAGGACAGGGTGCCAAGGCGCTTCGACAACTCCTCCCCCCCAGGTCCGGTCAGGAGGCTGTGATGCGCAAAGGTCGGCGGCACCCCGCCCAGCGCCTGCATGATCTGGATCTGCGTCGCGGTGTTGGTCACATGATCCGCCCCGCGCACGATATGGGTGACCCCCATGTCCACGTCATCGACCGACGAGGCGAAGGTGTAAAGCACCTGCCCATCCGCCTTGATCAGCACCGGGTCCGAGACCGAGCCCGCGTCGATCGAGATGTCGCCGATGATCCCGTCAGCCCATTCGATCCGCTCGATATCCAGCCGGAAGCGCCAGTACCCCGCGCGCCCCTCGGCCCGGAGGGCGGTCTTCTCGGCCTCGGTCAGTTTCAGCGCACTCCGGTCATAAACCGGTGGCCGCCCCATGTTGAGAAGCTTCTTCCGCTTCAGGTCCAGCTCGACCGCGCTTTCGAAGCATTCGTAGAACCGCCCCGCCGCGCGCAACTGATCGGCGGCCTCGGCGTAACGCTCCATCCGCAACGACTGGCGTTCCACCCGGTCCCAGTGGAGGCCCAGCCAGGTCAGGTCTTCCTTGAGGCCGTCGACGTATTCTTCCTTCGACCGCTCCTGGTCGGTATCGTCAAGCCGCAGGATGAACTGGCCGCCGGTCTTCCTTGCGATCAGGAAATTCATCAGCGCCGTTCGCAGGTTGCCGACGTGAATCCAGCCGGTGGGCGACGGGGCAAAGCGGGTGGTGACACTCATCGAACGGCTCCTTGCGACGCCCCTTCCCTGTCACAGCACCCTGCCAATGTCCAGTTGGGGTCACCCAGGGTTCATCTGGCGCCACCGGGGCCCCCTTCCACCGGCAGGGCGCTTCGCCTATCTTGCCGCACATGACAGACCTCGCGCCCGACAGCCCAGCACCCGCCAGCCCCGCACCGGACTGCATCGCCCCGACCCTTGGCTTCATTGAACAGCTGGCACATGAGGCCGTGTCGACGCTGCCCCCGCCGTTTCGCGAACCCGCCACGCAGGTCCGCCTGCGGGTCGAGGAGTTTCCCTCGGACGAGCTGGTCGACGCGCTTGGCCTTTCCGATCCGTTCGAACTGACCGGGCTTTACGAAGGCATCCCCCTGACCGAGAAATCGGCAAGCGATCAGGTCACCCAGCCCGACGTGGTCTGGCTGTTTCGCCGCCCGATCCTGGACGAATGGGCCGAACGCGGCAACGTCTCGATCGGCGAATTGGTCGCGCATGTCGTCATCCACGAGTTTGCGCATCATTTCGGCTGGTCGGATGACGAGATCGCCCGCATCGACCCCTGGTGGGAATGACGCCCGCCTGGTGCACAGGTCCTGTGCACCAACGCACGGTTCCTGACGCAACGTTGATCTGACTTCGCGCGCAAGCGCCATACTCTTGCCTGCGGCGCGCAGCCGACGCGTCGATCATGTCAGGAGCACGCGATGACCATGTTTTCCCGCCGCCAGGCGCTTGCCGCCAGCGTCCTGTTGCCCGCCGCGGCCGCCTTCCTGCCGCGCAAGGCGGTTGCCGAGGCCAGCGCGCCCGCGATGCTGGGGGCCGCGTCGGCGTCCTTCAACCGGTTCAAGCTGGGCGGCTTCGAGGTGACGACGCTGCTTGCCGGATCAAGCGCCGCCGAAGCGCCGCAAGGGGTCTTCGGGCTCAACGCCACGCCGGAAGAGTTCGCCGCCCTCTCTACCGAAAACTTCATCCCGACCGACCGGGTGCAGTTCTTTTTCAATCCGACCGTGGTGAACACCGGCGCAGAGCTTGTGCTGTTCGACACCGGCCTCTCTGCCGAAGGTACGCTCGCCGCGTTGACTGCGGCCGGATACACCGCCGACATGGTGACGACGGTCGTGCTGACCCACATGCATGGCGACCACATCGGCGGTCTGATGGGGGCGGATGGTGTGACGCCGACCTTTACGAACGCCCGCTACGTCACCGGCGCGGTGGAGCATAACCACTGGTCGGGGGCCGGCGACGCGGGCTTTGACGCGGCGGTCCGGCCCTTGAATGACAAGATGAGCTTCCTTGACGATGGCGGCAGCCCGATGTCGGGCATCACCGCCATGGCGGCCTTCGGTCATACCCCCGGCCACATGGTCTATCAGGTGGAATCCGAAGGCCAGCGCCTGATGATCACTGCCGACACGGCGAACCACTATGTCTGGTCGCTGCAGAAGCCGGATTGGGAAGTGGTTTTCGACAGCGACAAGGCAGGAGCCGCCGCCGCGCGTCGTGCGGTCTTCGGCCAGATCGCTGCGGACCGGATCCCGTTCATCGGCTACCACATGCCCTTCCCCGGCCTTGGCTATGTCGAGGCGCAGGACGACGGGTTCCGCTATGTGCCGGTGGCCTATCAGATGATGCTGTGCCGGAGGGTGCAGTAACGAGTTTGCCCCCGGTCGCAAGACCGGGGGGGTGTCCCTTGGGTTGGTGGTATAGCCGCCATCGGACTGACGGACTCGGATGAGTTGCTGGGGTTTGTTGCCGGGCGGCTGACCCTATGCTAGCGGTACCAGACAAAGGTGTCGCATGATCTCACATCCCATCCTTACCCTCACCCTGAACCCCGCGCTCGACATGGCGACAGAGGTTGCCGAGATCATTCCCGGCCACAAGCTGCGCTGCTCCGAGCCGCAGCTTGACCCGGGTGGCGGCGGGTTGAACGTCAGCCGCGCGATCAAGGCGCTGGGCGGCGAAAGCCTGGCGCTGGTTGCCATCGGTGGTCTGACCGGCGACCGGCTGGCCGGGCTGATCCGGGCCGAGGGGGTGACGTTCCTCGCCATCCTTGGCCCGGGTGAGACGCGCCAGTCGCTGACCGTGACCGAAGGCGCGTCGGGCAAGCAATACCGCTTCATGCTGCCCGGCCCCCTTTGGGGCGAGGCAGAGCGGGCGCGGGTCTTCACCCTTCTGCGGTCGACGGCAAGGCCGGGGGGGCTGTCGGTGATCTCGGGCAGCCAGCCGCCGGGCGTGCCGGTGGATTTTCCCGCAGCTCTGGCGGCGTCGATGCCGGAAAGCCGCGTCGTCCTTGACACCTCCGGCCCCGCGCTGACCGAGGCGGTGCGCCGCCCGATCCGCGGCCTTGACGTGTTGCGGATGGATGGCGAAGAGGGTGAGGCGCTGGCAGGACGCCCCTTGCCCAGCCGTGAAGCCACCGCCGAATTCGCCCAGTCCCTGGTCCGGGCAGGCGTGGCACGGACCGTGATCGTGGCCCGGGGCGCCGAGGGCAATGTGCTGGCCGACCAGGACCAGCGCCTGTTCGCCACGGCGGCAAAAGTTCAGGTCAGATCCACGGTGGGGGCCGGTGACAGTTTCGTCGCAGCCTATGTCCTTGCCCGGTCGCGCGGCCAGCCGAACGCCGAGGCGCTGGCGCTTGGCTCTGCCGCAGCCTCCGCCGCGGTGATGAGCGACGCAACCCAGCTCTGCCGGGCCGAGGACGTGCAGCGCCTGTTGGCGGAATGCGTGGTCAGCGCGGTCTGAGGGTTCCGCAAGATCCTCCTCGTTCGACTTCGTCTCCTCGTCGGTCAGACCGCGAAGAGTGACGAAGTCAACGATGAGCGTCGCCGAAACCCCGCGTCACCCACCCGAAGAATCGCGCCAGCGGTTGACGATCGGATAGCGGCGGTCCAGCCAGAACGCCTTCTGCGTGAGCCTCACCCCCGGCGCGGACTGGAACCGCTTGTATTCGGCGAGGTACAGAAGGTTCTCCACCTTCTTCACCACGTCGCGGTCAAAGCCCATCGCGACGATTTCGGCGACGGAAAGCTCTTTTTCCACAAGGCCTTCCAGGATGACGTCCAACACCTCATAGGGCGGCAGGCTGTCGTCGTCGCGCTGGTTGGCGCGGAGTTCGGCACTGGGGGGCTTTTCGATGATCCGGGCCGGGATCACCTCGCCCGCCGGGCCCTTCATCCAGGGGCGATGATTGGCGTTCCGCCAGCGCGCGGTCAGGAACATGCGGGTCTTGTACATGTCCTTGACCGGGTTGTAGCCGCCGTTCATGTCGCCATAGATCGTGCAATAGCCGACCGCCATTTCCGACTTGTTGCCGGTTGTAAGCAGCATC
>NCDS01000154.1 GCA_002280315.1 Rhodobacterales bacterium 32-66-7
CTGGCGAAATACTGGCTGGCGAAGGCAAGGAGGTAATCCCGCTCCTCCTCGGTACAATGCGCATCCTTCGGCGCGCCGGTATGGTCCTTGTCGGTGGTGCCGATCAGGGTGAAGTCCTGCTCATAGGGAATGGCAAAGATGATCCGCCCATCGGTGCCCTGAAAGAAGTAGCTCCGGTCGTGGTCGAAAAGCTTCTTCGTCACGATATGGCTGCCACGGACCAAGCGCACGCCCTCGCTTGAGTTGATCCGGGCGACGTTGCGGATCACATCCTCGACCCAGGGCCCACCGGCGTTCACCAGGGCGCGCGCCTGATGCAGGGTGCGGCCCCCGGCCCCTTCGGTGGTGATGTGCCAAAGCCCGTCCTGCCGGTCGGCGCTGACCACCCGCGTCCGGGTCATGATCCGCGCCCCGCGCCGGGCGGCGTCGCGGGCGTTCAGGACAACCAGCCGCGAATCCTCCACCCAGCAGTCCGAATATTCAAAGGCGCGCTGGAATTTCGGCTGCAAGGGTGCGCCCGCCGGGTCGCGCCGCAGATCAAGGCTGCGGGTCGCGGGCAGGATCTTCCGCCCCCCCATCGTGTCATACATGTATAGCCCCAGCCGGATCAGCCAGGCCGGGCGCCGCCCCCTGGCCCAGGGCATGACCCAACGCAAGAGGCGTGAGGTCGGGGTATCGCTTTCGAACCGCATCTCGGGCGACAGGGGCAGCACGAACCGCATCGGCCAGGAGATATGCGGCATCGCGACCAGCAGCGTCTCCCGTTCTTCCAGCGCCTCGCGCACCAGGCGGAACTCGAAATACTCCAGATACCGCAACCCACCATGGAACAGCTTGGTCGACGCCGAGGAGGTGCCCTGCGCCAGATCGCCCTGTTCGGCCAGCGTGACCGACAGACCCCGACCGGTGGCGTCGCGGGCGATGCCGCAGCCATTGATCCCGCCGCCAATGATGAAGAGGTCGCTGACGACCCCGTCCCGTGCGTCTTTCACCTGGGTTCCTCCCCCGGCGACCACTCTGCCGATTGTAACGATTCCGTCAACGCCTGTTTTTCGTTTTTCCGCGATTTCGATCAAAACGAACATTTCCGCGCCGCAGCAGCGGAACTTGCTGCACATGCAGCACGATAATGCCGCATTCGCACAAAAAGGAATATCTGCGCGCCGCACAAAAGCGCTGACAGACCGGACGCAGCATGGCACCATCCACGAGGGGCGGCGGGCAGACGGGGGGGGAAACGTGGCGCTGAATTTCCGGCAGGCCGAGATACTGGAGCTTGCCCGGGCCGAGGGTCGGGTGGCGGTCGAAGACCTTGCCCAGCGTTTCGACGTGACCCTGCAGACCATCCGCCGCGATCTGGCCGACCTTGCCGATGCCGGCCACCTTGACCGGGTCCACGGCGGGGCCACCCTGCGGACCGGCGTGACCAACATCGGCTACGAGGCGCGGCGGCGGATGAACGACGCCGCCAAGACCGCCATCGCCCGCGCCTGCGCCCAGGCGATCCCGGACAATTGCAGCCTGATCCTCAACCTTGGCACCACGACCGAAGCGGTGGCGCGGGAGCTTCTGGGCCACCGCAACATCACCGTCATCACCAACAACATGAACGTCGCCAACACCCTGGTCGCCAACCCAAGCTGCGAGATCATGGTGGCCGGGGGTGCCCTTCGCCGCACCGATGGCGGGCTGGTGGGCGAATTGACCACCCAGTTCTTCGAGCAGTTCAAGGTCGATTGCGCGGTGATCGGCGTGTCGGCCCTGGACCGCGAAGGCGACCTTCTCGACTTCGACCTGGCCGAGGTGCGGGTGTCAAAGACGATCATCCGCCAGGCGCGGCAGACCTACCTCGTGGCCGACCACTCCAAACTCGACCGCTCCGCCCCCGCGCGCCTGGCCTCGCTGTCCGAGATCACGACCATGTTCACCGACCGCGCCCTGCCCGAAGACCTGGCCGAAAAGTGCCGGGGCTGGGGGACGGGGGTGCGGGTGACAGAGGGCGGTTAGGTCTGGCGCGCGGTGGCCCGTTCTTGCGGATTTCTGGTGGAGCAGAGGGGGATCGAACCCCTGACCTCGTCATTGCGAACGACGCGCTCTCCCAACTGAGCTACTGCCCCGGCCAAGGGGTGATGTGGCGGATCGGGGCGCGGTTGTCAAGGAAGGAGCGGTCGGGACGATGACCGCGGGTTTCGAGAAACCCGGCACCGAAAGATCGGCGCGTCAAGGGTCAGGCTTTCAGCCCAGAAGCCAGACCATGCCGCCATGCACCACCGCCCCCGCCAGCGTCGCCAGCACGACCGACGGCCGGGCAAGGTAGGTGCCCACCACCGCAAGCGTACCGCCAATCACCGGGGCCAGCGCCAAAAGATCGGAGGAGAGCATCGGCAAGAGCGAGGCGACGCAAAGCGTGGCAATCGCCGCCGGTCCGATGGCGGCAAGGCTCCGCTCTACCCACCCTGGCGTGGCCGTCCGTTCACGACGAAGCAGGATCGGCAGCGCCCGAAACGCCCAGTTCGCCGCCCCCGCCAGAAGGGCCATCACGAACAACTGCCAGGTCATTTGCGCACCAGCCCCGCGCCAGCCCCGGCCAGCATGCCCAGAAGGATGCCGCTGGTCGGGCTGATCGCCAGCGTGGCAAGGACCGTCACCACCCCCGCGACCACGATCACCGGCACCTGACGGCGGCTGAGCAGGGACAGGAGCAGCGCCAGGAACAGCGCCGGCAGCATGAAGCCCAGCCCGGCGCTGAGGCTGGGCCAGCCCTCCAACGCGCCACCCCCGGCAATCGCCCCAAGCAAGGTACCGGTAAGCCAGGCGGAATAGGCCGCAAGACCAAGGCCGAACATGTAGGCCTCGGAGAACGTCCCGCCCCGGGTCAGGGTGCCCAGCGCCTGGCCAAAGACCTCATCCGTCAGCCCGAAGGCCCAGGCCCAGGCACGGCGCGTGGTGGCCTTGGGTCCGGCGGCGCGCATCAGGGTCGGGCCGTAAAGCACATGCCGCAAGTTCATCGCGATCAGGGTGAAGGCCGCGACCAGCACCGGCGCGCCGGAGGTAAAGAGCGCAAGGGCAAGGAACTGCGACGCCCCGGCATAAATGATCAGCGACAGGGCAAACGCCTCGCCCGGGGCAAGCCCGGCCCGCGCGGCGGCGACACCAAAGGAAAAGGCGATGGGCAGGTAACCCATGACGATGGGCAGGCTGGCGAACAGGCCATCGCGGAACCGGGCTTCGGTGTTCATGGGCAAAGGCGGTATCCCGGCCTGTCAGGACGGTCAACGCCGATTTCCAAAGCCCTGCCGCCCCGGTCCGGCGCAAAGCCTGACTTGCACAAACCGCCCGAAGCCTGTCATTCTGACTGAAAGCAATCAGCAACGGAATTAGCCCATGCGTGTCACGTCATTTGCAGCGGCCCTGACGCTTTTCATCGCCCCTGCCGCCCTTGCCGAGGAAATTCCCGGAACCGCGTTCGAGGCCGGAAACTGGTACGGGGCCGGGTATTCCGACGATACCGGTGCCTTCTCCTACTGCTCGGTCGAGGTGCAGTACATGAGCGGCGAGGTTCTGTGGATGGGGCTTTACCCCGACGACACGCTGGCGGTGCTGCTGTCGCGTCCCGATGTGCGGTTTCGTCCCGGGGAAACCTTCGACAGCTGGCTGATGCTGGAATACGGCCTGCCGACGCGCGGCGTCTCCGAAGCCTGGGACGAGAACTATGCCGGGATGACGCTGGACGGCATCGATGCCTCCATCGCATTCCTGACGCAGGGGGTCTGGCTGCGGCTGCTTGGGATCGGCATCGACGAGGCTTACGATGTGACCGGCATCACCGAGGCGCTGGCGGCGGCCAACGCCTGTTACCTCAGAAACTCGGGCAGCAACCCGTTTGCCGATGCCAGCCAGCCGCCGCTGGGAACCGCGCCCGATCCGACGCCCGACCCAATGCCCGACCCGGTGATCGACGCGGGCCTGCCTGTGGAGGATCCTCCGGTCCTGGGCGCGACCCCGCCGATGCCCAAGGTGCCCGACCTGCGACCGAAGACCGGCACGGTCGACACCGGCGGCGGGCTTGGCACTAGGCCCGGCGGTGCGCTGGGGACCCCGGCCCCGAAACCGACGCCCTAGCCGGAAGTCCAAGAATTTTCGGCGAAAATTTTTGGATGACGCCCTTGAGACGACCCCGCTTTGCGACCTACTCGGCGGCCTGCATGTAGCTTTCCACCGGCGGGCAGGTGCAGATCAGATTGCGGTCGCCGAACACGTTGTCGACCCGCCCGACCGGCGGCCAATACTTGTCAACCCGAAAGGCGCCGGGCGGAAAGCAGCCCTGCTCGCGTGAGTATTTGCGGTCCCAAGCCTCGGTCACCAGGGCCGCGACGGTATGGGGCGCGTGGCGGAGGGGGGAGTCCTCGGCGCTGATCTCGCCCCGCTCCACCGCGCTGACCTCCTCACGGATCGACAGGAGGGCGGTGATGAAGCGGTCGATCTCGGCCTTGGTCTCGCTCTCCGTCGGCTCCACCATCAGCGTGCCCGCAACCGGCCAACTCATCGTCGGGGCGTGAAAGCCGTTGTCGATCAGGCGCTTGGCGATGTCGTCGACGGTCACGCCCACCTCGGCAAAGGGGCGGGTGTCAAGGATGCACTCATGTGCCACCCGACCCTTGTTGCCCATGAAGAGGATCGGGTAGGCCCCCGCCAACCGCGCGGCGATGTAGTTCGCGTTCAGGATCGCGACGCGGGTCGCCTGGGTACAGCCCGGCCCCCCCATCATCAGGCAATAGGCCCATGAGATCAGAAGGATCGACGCCGACCCGTAAGGTGCCGCCGAAACGGCCCCCTCACCCCCGGTCTCCGGATGCCCCGGCAGATGCGGTGCCAGATGCGCCTTCACGCCGATCGGCCCCATTCCCGGCCCGCCGCCGCCATGCGGGATGGCAAAGGTCTTGTGGAGGTTGAGGTGGCTGACATCGCCGCCGATCTCGCCCGGTTTCACGAGGCCCACAAGCGCATTCATGTTCGCGCCGTCGATATAGACCTGCCCGCCGTGGTCATGGGTGATCTGGCAGATCTCCTTCACCGTCTCCTCAAAGACGCCATGCGTGGACGGGTAGGTGATCATGCAGGCCGCAAGCCGGTCACCCGCCGCAATCGCCTTCGCCCGGAAATCCTCCACATCCACATCGCCGTTCGGGGCAGATTTCACCACCACAACCTCCATCCCCGCCATCTGCGCGCTGGCGGGGTTGGTGCCATGCGCGCTGACAGGGATCAGGCAGACCGTGCGATGACCATCGCCCCGGCTGCGGTGCCAGGCCTGGATCGTCAGCAGCCCCGCATATTCCCCCTGCGCGCCCGAGTTCGGTTGCATCGACATCGCATCATAGCCGGTGATCTCGCACAGCTTCTGCGTCAGGTCGCTGATCGCCTCACCATAGCCCGCCGCCTGATCCTTCGGCACGAAGGGGTGGAGCGACCCGAACTCCGGCCAGGTGATCGGCATCATCTCCGCCGCCGCGTTCAGCTTCATCGTGCAGGACCCAAGCGGGATCATCGCCCGGTCCAGCGCCAGGTCACGGTCGG
>NCDS01000155.1 GCA_002280315.1 Rhodobacterales bacterium 32-66-7
CCAAGACACTCGTTTTTGATAGCGTCACCGCCAAGATCGAAGGCTCTTCGTTGACTGTCACCGGCAACCTGATCAATCTCTCCGCCAGCACGATGACGTTGCTGCCGATGGTAGTCGAGGTTCTCGATGCCCACCTCACCGGCACTTTGGGTCTTCGGCTATGGCTCCCTGATCTGGGACCCGGGCTTTCCGGTGGCCGAACGCCGGATCGCGCGGGCGGTGGGTTGGCAGCGCAGTTTCTGCATGCGGTCGATCCACCATCGTGGCACGCCTGAGGCGCCGGGTCTGGTGCTGGCCCTGGACCGTGCCGATGACGCGAGCTGCACCGGCGTGGCCTTGCGGGTCAAGGCCGGGGCCGAGGCCGCAACGCTTGCAGCCCTGCGTGAGCGGGAGCTGGTCTCGTCGGCCTATCTGGAAACCCACCTGCCGGTGATGACCGACTTCGGCGCGGTGAAGGCGCTGACCTATGTGATCGACCCCGATCACGTCCAGTATTGCGGCAGCCTGCCGCTGGACGACCAGGCCCGGATCATCGCCCATGCCATCGGCAAGCGCGGGGCCAACCGTGACTATCTGACCGCCACGGTCGCCCATCTGGCCAAGCTTGGAATCAGCGACCCGACCCTCGAATGGCTGGACGCCGAAGTGCAGAAGATCGTCTAGCGCGGTCACGTTTGTTTGTTTTGCAGACCGGCCCGGCCTGCTAGTCTGTACGCCCGAGGAAAGAAGGCAATGATGGCCCGGACCGATCAGACCACCCCCATCCCCGCCACCCGCGCGGTCGCGACCACCTTCAGCCAGCCCATCCGGGCGATCACCAACATGCTGCTGGTCTGCCTTCTGGTCGGGGCCGGGGCCTGGTTCATCCACGGCCAGATCATCGAGATCCTGCGCACCAGCCCGGTCCTGAACGGGTTGATTGCCTTTGTCTTCGTGATCGGGGTGCTGACCTCATTTTGGCAGGTCTGGATTCTGGCGCAGTCGGTCTACTGGATCGAGCATTTCGTCCGCGAAACCCCGGATAACGAGCTTGACACCCCGCCGCGCCTCTTGGCCCCGCTGGCGGCGCTTTTGCGGTCGCGCTCCTCCCGCACCGCGATCTCGGCCTCGTCGTCGCGGTCGATTCAGGAGTCGGTCGCCCAGCGGATCGACGAGGCGCGGGATATCACCCGCTATCTGATCAACCTCTTGGTTTTCCTGGGTCTTCTGGGCACGTTCTGGGGCCTGGCCACCACGGTCCCGGCCGTGGTGGAAACCATCCGCTCGCTTGCGCCACAGGACGGCGAAAGCGGGCTCGATGTGTTTGCCAAGCTGATGGGCGGGCTTGAAAGCCAGCTTGGCGGCATGGGCACGGCATTCTCATCCTCGCTGCTGGGGCTGGCGGGGTCGCTGGTTCTTGGCCTTCTGGAGCTGTTCGCGGGCCACGGCCAGAACCGTTTTACCCGTGAGCTGGAAGAGTGGCTCTCCTCCATCACCCGGCTGGGGTTCGGAGGCGACGGTGACAGTGCGGATCAGGGCGCGGTCGGCGCGCTGATCGACCATCTTTCCGGGCAGATGGAGCAGTTGCAGATGCTTTATTCGCAGGCCGAAGTCAGCCGCGCGCAGACCGATGCCAAGATATCGGACCTTGCCTCTGCGCTCCTTAGGCTTGGCCAGACGATGGAGGCAGAGCGGGGTCAGGCCGCGCTGTTGGAGCGGATTGCCGACGGACAGGAGCAGCTGATCACCAGCCTGCGCCACGCGGACGGCAGCGGGGACAGCGAAAGCCGCATGCGCTTGCGGTCGATCGACGTGCAGATGCTGCGGATCCTGGAAGAGATGTCGGCAGGCCGGCAGGAAACGGTGGCCGACCTGCGCGCCGACATGGCCGCGCTGACCACCGCGATCCGGCAGCTTGGCCGCACCACCGCCGGGCGGGGCTGACGCATGGCAAGCTCGCGCCGCAGGGACAGTTCGCTCATCTGGCCGGGGTTTGTCGACGCGGTCACCACGCTGTTGATGGTGCTGATGTTCGTCCTGACCATCTTCACCATCATGCAGTCGGTCCTGCGCGACCAGATCACCACGCAGGACAGCGAGCTTGACGCGCTGACGCTGCAGGTGGCCGACCTTGCCGATGCCCTGGGTCTGGAACGCGCCCGAGCGACGGAACTGGAGGCGGATATCGGCGCGCTCCGCCTTAGCCTTGCCGCCGCCGAGGCCGAGGGTGAGGCGCAGGCGACGCTGATTGCCACGCTGACCACCGATCTTGCCGCGCGCGAGGCCGAGCTTGCCGATGCCGCCAGCCGGATCACCGGGTTTGAAGCGCAGGTCGCGGCCCTTCTTCTGGCGCGGGACCGGGCGGTGGGGCAGGTGGAAACACTGACCGCCACGGTGGCCGAACTGGAAGCCGCCGAACAGAAGCTGCTGACCGAGGCCGAGGCGATGACCCTCGCCCTGGCCGAGGCGCGGTCCGAGATCGACGCCCGCGCCGAAGCCGCCCGTCTTGCCGCCGCGCGGCGTGAGGCGCTGGAGGCGCTGTTGGCCGATACGACCCGGCAGGCCGAAGCGGATGCCGAAGCCCTTTCCGCCGCCCAGGTCGCGATCACCGAGGCCGAGGCGACGCGGCTGGTCGATGCCGCGGCCCTTGCCAGTCTGCGCGAACGCTTGGCCGACGCCGATACCGAACTGACCGCGATGACGCTGGCGCTGGAGGCCGAACGGAAGCGCGCCGAGGAAACGCTGACCCTTCTCGCCGCCGCCCGCCTCGCGGCTGCCGAGGGCGAGGGTGCGAAAGACGTGGCGCTTGCCGCTGCCGAAGCCGCCCTGTCGGCCGAATCGGAAAAAGCCCTGGCTGCCGCGCGGGAGGTGGAGCTTCTGAACCAGCAGCTTGCCGCGCTGCGCAGCCAGCTTGGGTCGTTGCAACAGGTGCTGGACGAGGCGAAGGCCGAAGATGCGGCGGCGCAGGTGCAGCTTGAAACGCTGGGCGCTGACCTCAACACTGCCCTGGCCCAGGTCGCCGCCGAGCAAAAGCGCCGGGCCGAGCTGGAGGCCGCCGAGGCCGCGCGTCTGGCCGCCGAAAATCAGGACCTGACGCGGTTCCGGTCGGAATTCTTCGGGGAATTGTCCGAGCTTCTGGCCGGGCGTGAGGGGGTGCGGGTGGTCGGCGACCGCTTCGTGTTCTCCTCCGAAGTGCTGTTCAACCCGGGATCCGCCGACCTTGCCGCCGAAGGTCAGGCGCAGATCGCCCAGGTGGTCCGGATCCTTGACGAGGTGCGCGCCAGTATTCCGGCCGGGATCGACTGGATCATCCGGGTCGACGGCCACACCGACAACCTGCCGCTGTCCGGGAGTGGGGCCTTTGCCGACAACTGGGAACTGAGCCAGGCCCGGGCGCTGTCGGTGGTGCGCTACATGCAGGATGAGCTTGGCTTCCCGCCCGAACGGATGGCCGCGACCGGCTTTGGCGAATACCGCCCGGTGGCTGTGGGCGACGACGAAGCCGCCCGCGCCCAGAACCGGCGGATCGAGTTGAAGCTGACCGAACGCTAGGGCTTATGGCCGCGTTCGGGGCAACCAGCCGCTCCTCGTTCGACTTGGTCTCCTCCTCGCCGGGTTCCTGCGAGGAGTGACGAAGTCATCGACGAGCGCGGGTTGGTCCCTGCCCTATTCGGCGGTCAGCAAGGGCGGTTTCTGCCCGGTCAGCCGGGGTTTCTGCGGCTCTTCGATGTCCAAGACGATGGCATCGTCGCGGACTTCGACCCGGACCACCCCGCCCTTGACGAGCTTGCCGAACAGGAGTTCCTCGGCGAGGGGTTTTTTGATGTGTTCCTGGATCACCCGGCCAAGCGGGCGCGCGCCCATCTTGTCGTCATAGCCCTTGTCGCCAAGCCAAAGGGCAGCTTCGGGCGACAGTTCGATATGGACGTTGCGGTCCATCAACTGGGCTTCCAGTTGCAGCACGAACTTTTCCACCACTTGCAGGATGATCTCGCGGCCCAAGGGCGCGAAGTTGATCACCGCGTCGAGGCGGTTGCGGAATTCCGGCGTGAAGGTGCGTTCGATGGCCGCGGTATCCTCCCCCGTCCGCCGCTCACGTCCGAAACCGATGGCCGATTGCGACTGCTCCCGCGCCCCGGCGTTGGAGGTCATGATCAGGATCACGTTGCGGAAATCGACTGTGCGGCCGTTGTGGTCGGTCAGCTTGCCGTGGTCCATCACCTGGAGAAGGATGTTGTAGACATCCGGATGCGCCTTTTCCATCTCGTCCAGCAGCAGGACGCAATGCGGATGCTGGTCCACCTTGTCGGTCAGCATGCCGCCCTGGTCAAAGCCGACATAGCCGGGCGGGGCACCGATCAGACGGGAAACCGCGTGTTTCTCCATGTATTCCGACATGTCGAAGCGGATCAGCTCCACCCCCAGGCTGGAGGCAAGCTGCTTCGCGACCTCGGTCTTGCCGACACCGGTCGGCCCGGCGAAAAGGTAGTTGCCGATCGGCTTTTCCGGCTCGCGCAGGCCCGCGCGGGCCAGCTTGATTGCCGAACAGAGCGCAGAAACCGCCTTGTCCTGCCCAAAGACCACCCGTTTCAGCGTCTTTTCCAGATCGCGGAGCGTCTCCGAGTCGTCCTTCGACACGGTCTTCGGCGGGATGCGGGCGATCTTGGCAACCACAGCCTCGATCTCTTTCACGCCCAGCGACTTGCGGCGTTTGGCGTCCGACAGAAGGTGCTGGGCCGCCCCCGCCTCATCGATCACATCGATGGCGGAGTCGGGCAGTTTCCGGTCATGGATGTAGCGCGCGGCGAGTTCCACGGCGGTCTTGATCGCGTCGTTGGTGTATTTCAGGTCGTGGTGCACCTCGAAATGCGGCTTCAGACCCATCAGGATCTTGATCGCATCCGGCACCGAAGGTTCGTTCACGTCGATCTTCTGGAACCGGCGGGCCAGCGCGCGGTCCTTCTCGAAGTGCTGGCGAAACTCCTTGTAGGTGGTCGATCCCATGCAGCGGAGCTTCCCCCCCTGCAACGCGGGCTTCAAGAGGTTCGACGCATCCATCGCCCCGCCAGAGGTGGCACCCGCGCCGATCACGGTGTGAATCTCGTCGATGAACAGGATCGCATCGGGGTGATCCTCCATCTCTTTCACGACAGCCTTCAAGCGTTCCTCGAAATCGCCGCGATAGCGGGTGCCGGCCAGAAGCGCGCCCATGTCGAGGCTGTAGATCGTGGCCTTGGCCAGAACCTCGGGCGTCTCACCGTTGACGATCTTGCGGGCGAGGCCTTCGGCAATCGCGGTCTTGCCGACGCCGGGGTCGCCCACCAGCAGCGGGTTGTTCTTCCGACGGCGGCAGAGGACCTGGATCGCCCGCTCAACCTCCGCCTCGCGGCCGATCAGGGGGTCGACATCGCCCTTGCGCGCCTTGGTGTTCAGATCGACGCAATACTTGGCCAGCGCCGATTCCTTGGGATCGGCACCTTCGCCTTTGGGCGTTTCGGTCGGCTCATCCGCGCCCTGCACGGGGCGTGCTTCGCCATAGGACGGGTCTTTCGCCACGCCATGCGCGATGAAGTTTAACCTCTGTCCGGCCCGAGGATTGCACATGGATCGCGGCGCGCTGGATCACGCGCTGGAAGGCGGCGGTGGGAACAGCCTCCGACCCCTCAACATCGGTCACGAGGGTGGAGAGGTCGTCATCCACGAAATCGGTCAGGGTCTTGCGCAATTCATCAAGGTTGACCGAGCACGCCTTCATCACCCGCGCGGCATCGGGTTCGTCGATCAGCGACAACAGGAGATGTTCCAGCGTCGCCAACTCGTGGCGGCGCGCATTGGCCAACGCAAGGGCTGCGTGAATGGCTTGTTCCAGGGTGGTCGAAAACGATGGCACGATGCGTGCTCCTGTCCTGCGGGTCGGTGGGGCCCTGGGGCTGCAACCGACCGTGATCCGATATCCTTAAAGTTCGGTTTTCCGGGCCGCACTTCAAGCGCTAATTGCTGCTGCCCCAGCTTTACCGCCCATCCAAGCCAGAGTAGGGCGGTTTAACGGTCAGAAGCTGTTTTTTCGCGTCCGCATTTCGGCGAAAACCCGGGCATCATCGGCGTCGGCCATGCCCAGGGCTGCCTTCACGGCGGGCACCATGGCCCTTAGAAACGGGTTCGTCTGCTGCTCTACCCCAAGCCGGACGGGAACCGTCGGTTTGCCGCTGCTGCGAAGCGCTGCAACCTCGGCTCTTCGGGAGATAAGCGCGCCGTTGCCGGGTTCAAGGGTCGCGGCAAAGGCGAGGTTCGCGGTCGAGTATTCGTGACCGGAGCAGACCAGGGTGTCCGGCGGCAGAAGGCTCAGCTTCTGCAGACTGGCATGCATCTGGGCGGCGGTTCCTTCAAAGAGCCGCCCGCAGCCCCCGGCCATCAGGCTGTCGCCGGTGAAGACCAGGCCCGAGTCCGGGAAATGATAGGCGATGTGGCCGACGGTATGGCCCGGCACGTCGATGACGCGAACCCCCTCGGCCCCGATGGCAAAGTGGCTGGCCTCGGTCAGGGCGTGGTCAAGGGGGGGCAGGCGGTGGGCGTCGGCGGCGGCACCAAGGACCATGGCGCCGGTGGCAGCGCGCAGCTCCTCCACCCCCGCGATGTGGTCGGAATGGTGGTGCGTGATCAGGATGTCCGAAAGCGTCCAGCCGCGCAGGTTCAGGGCGGCAAGGATCGGACCCGCCTCGGGCACGTCGACCACGGCGGTCTGGCCGCTGATACCGTCATGGACCAGATAGGCGTAATTGTCGGTCAGGCAGGGGATCGTCACAAGTTCAAGCGGCATGGTCTTCGGCCTTTACCCGGGTATGATGGCAGGATTGACCGGAAAGAGACCGACCGCAATGCACCTTGACGTGCTTGACCTGCACAATTTCTACTACCGGACCGCGCTGGGCCGGGTGGCGCAGCGTGCGATCCGCGATCAGGTGGTCAGGCACTGGCCCCCCGCAACCGGGCAGACCGTTGCGGGCTTCGGCTTTGCGGTGCCGCTGCTGCGGCCCTACCTTGCCGACTCGCGCCGCGTGATCGGGTTGATGCCGGGACCGCAGGGGGTGATGCCCTGGCCCGCCGGGCTGCCGAATGTGAGCGTCCTGTGCGAGGATACCGCATGGCCGTTGCCGACCGGCCTTGTCGACCGGCTGGTCCTGATGCACGGGCTTGAAACGTCCGAGACCCCCTCGGCCGTCCTGGATGAGGCGGCGCGGGTGCTTGGCCCCGGGGGGCGGGCCTTGTTCATCGTGCCGAACCGCAGCGGCCTTTGGGCCAGAAGCGATGCGACACCCTTCGGCTTTGGCAGGCCCTATTCGGTGGCACAGCTGGAATCGCAGATCCGGCGGCACGGCTTTACCCCTGAACGGAGCCAGTCGGTGCTGTTCGCGCCGCCGTCCATGCGCCGCTTCTGGCTGCGGACCGCGAATTACTGGGAGGCGATCGGGCGCAAGATGCCCTGGCTGGTGGGTGGCGTTCTGATCGTCGAGGCATCGAAGCAGGCCTATGCCCCCACGCGCGGCGGGCTGGGGGCGGCGGTGCGCAGGCCCCTCAAGGTCCTGGAAGGGATCGGCCAACCCGCTGCAAGACCGGAGCCCGCGCATGACTGCGACAGCCGGTCGCAGCCCTCCGGCGCTGGAAGCCCGGTTCGCTAAGTCGCAAAGATGCAACCGCTTTGTGACAGTTTCACGAGGCCCGGTCCTGCCAGCGCAGCGGGCCCGAAGAATAACGCTGCAAGCCGGTTGCGGGGTTGGAACGCCTCTGCTAAGGACGCCCCCGACAGACAGGTGTGCAGGTTTCGGGCGACCGGAACGATCACGCAAAGCGGCCCGGTCCCCATGGATCGGCGGCCAGGGGACAGCGGAAGGATTGACGTGTCAGAACCGGCTTCGATCTCTCTCGGAATTGCCACGCGCTATGCAACCGCCTTGTTCGAACTGGCCAAGGAAGCCTCGATCCTGCCCGCGCTTGAGGCGGATACCACTGCCCTTGCCGAAGCTCTGGCCACCAGCCCGGAGTTGCGCGCCGTCATCGCCTCGCCCATGATCAGCCGGGAAGATCAAGGTCGCGCGATTGCAGCGATTGCCGCCAGGATCGGGGTGACGCCGCTGGTTGCCAACACGCTGGCGCTGATGTCGGAAAAGCGCCGCCTGTTCGTGCTGCCGCAGCTGCTGGCCAACCTCGCCGATCAGATCGCGGCTGAGAAGGGCGAGATGACGGCCGAGGTGACCGCCGCCCGCGCGCTGACCGCCGCACAATCGAAAAAGCTTGCCGAGACGCTGAAGGCCCGCGTCGGCAAGACCGTGAAACTGAACACCACCGTCGATGAAAGTCTTATCGGCGGCCTGGTCGTGAAGCTTGGCTCCACCATGATCGACACCTCGGTCAAGGCCAAGCTCGCGGCCCTGCAAAATGCAATGAAAGAGGTTGGGTGATGGGAATTCAAGCTGCCGAGATCTCTGCGATCCTGAAAGAGCAGATCAAGAATTTCGGCATGGATGCCGAAGTGGCCGAAGTTGGCCGCGTGCTGTCGGTCGGTGACGGGATTGCCCGGGTCCACGGCCTTGACAACGTGCAGGCCGGCGAGATGGTCGAATTCCCCGGCGGCATCCGTGGCATGGCCT
>NCDS01000156.1 GCA_002280315.1 Rhodobacterales bacterium 32-66-7
TCGGCGCGGAGGGGGGCCACGATCGCCTCGGCCTCCGCCTCCAGCCGGGTGATCAGGGCGGGCACATCCTCACCGGCCAAGGAGCGGATCTCGAAATCGAGGACCGCGTGGTTCGGCACGATGTTGACCTGCACGCCCCCCGACAGCTTGCCGACATGCAGCGTGGTGTAGGGCACGTCATAATCGCCATCGCGCAGGCCGGTCGCCGCGACCTCAGCCTGCAGGGCGCGGACGGCGGCCATGAAATCCCCCGCGAGGTGCAAGGCGTTCAGCGCCATCGGGGCAAGGGCCGAATGCCCCTCACGACCCGTGCAAGTGGCCCGCAGCGCGACCTTGCCCTTGTGGCCGGTCGCGACCTGCATCCCCGTCGGCTCGCCCACGATGCAGAAGCGCGGCTTCACCGGAGCGGCGGCAAGCATGTCGATCAGACTGCCGACGCCCATGCAGCCGATCTCTTCATCATAGGACAGCGCCAGATGGAGCGGCACCCGCAAGGGCCGCCGCGAAGCCGTCAGCATCGCGGCAATGGCACAGGCGACAAAGCCCTTCATGTCCGCAGCCCCGCGCCCGTACATCCGTCCCCCGGCTTCGGTCAGCTGAAACGGTGGCATGGTCCAGACCTGGCCGGTCACCGGCACCACATCGGTATGGCCCGACAGCATCACCCCCCCGCCCCCGGCAGGCCCGGTCGTGGCATAAAGATTGGCCTTGCCACCCGACGCATCGGGCAGGAGGGTCACGGCAATCCCCGCCCCCTCCAACAGGTCGCGGACCCAGGCCATCAGCGCCATGTTCGGGTTCGCGCTGACCGTGTCGAACGCGATCAGCCGTGCGAGTATCTCTTTCATGCCCACCCTCCGCTTGCGCCTGACTACCGCGAAAGCCGGCCTGCGGGAAGCATTCCGCGCTTGTCCCGGCGCGCCCGCTTTGCGACAGTCGAAAGGCCCCATCCTGCCGGACCGCACATGCCTTGCCGCCCCGCCTTCATCGCCGCCCTTGGCCTTGCCGCAACGCTGTCGCTTGCCCCTTTGGCAGCCGAAGAGGCGAACCCGACCGCAAGTCCCACCGGCACGGCGGGGGCGGCGACCCGGTTGGTCCTGGCCGATGCGCTCTGGCGGCAGGGGCTGACCGATGGCCAGCCGCTGTACCTTCTGACCGCGATCCAGCTTGCCCGCAGCGTCACCCTTCAACCCGCCACGGGATGGGAGCGGACGACGACAGGCGGCGCGACGGACGCCCCCCCGGGCCGCGCCGCAGCCCCGGACCCCGCGAGCGAGGACGCCCTTGCCATCGTCCGCAACCTGGCCGAGGAGGACCCGACGCTGCAGGAAGTCGTCTACGACCTTGACGCACAAGTGCCCCGCAGCCCAACCGCAACGGCGGTCTTTGCCAAGGCCGAGCTTGCGCCCGGCCAGACCGACAGCTGGCGCATCGTGCTGTTCGGGGCGGTCCCGGCCGAGCTTGGCGTCATCGGCGACGGCGACAGCCGGCTTGGCCTGACCCTGGTTGACGAGGCCGGGGTCGAGGTCTGCGCCACCCCCCTGTCCACCGGCCCGGCGCTGTGTCGGCTGACCCCGGCGCGGAACGGGTTTTTCACGCTGACCGTCACCACCAGCGGCACCGAGGTGAACCACTACCGCCTGATCGGGAATTGAGGTGACGGGATTTGTCACGCCATGTCCCCTTCTCAAAACGCGGTTGCGCTGGCACACTCCGCGCCATCCTGCCTCATGCCGGGGCGGACCCAGCCAAGGATATGTCATGACATTGAAATCCCTTTCCATTGCCCTCTCGACAACCGCCCTGATCGCTTTGGCCTTGCCGGCGATGGCCCAGGACAAGACGGGCACCAACGTGAACGTCGATGCCCCCGCAAGCCCCGCCGGGGGCGCGGCCACCATGGGCCTTGCGTCCGAGCTTTACGCCTTGGGTGTCAGCTCGGGTGACGCGCTGACGGTCCTGACCGCCGCGCGGCTTGCCATGTCGGTCGACGTGACCGAGGGTGGCGAGATCAAGAAGACCACCACCGGCGATGTCCCAGCCGATGATGCCGAAGGTGCCGCCGAAGCCCCGGTCGATGCGGCGATGATGCTGGCCAAGGCCAAGGAGCTTGCAGGCGATGACGCCGTCATCCTTGGCCTGATCGCCGATACCGAAGCCGAAAGCGCGCGTGGCCGGATCGGCGGCGCGGTGTCCTGGATCTCGCGCCTGCCGTCGGGCCAGAGCGATGTCTGGGAGATTCCGTTCTACGGCAACTCCTACGCCGAGATCGCGGTTGTCGGTGACGGCGACGCCAACCTTGACGTCGTGGTGACGGACGAGAACGGCAACGTGTTCTGCTACGATGTCAGCTGGTCGGACCAGCTTTACTGCGACTTCACCCCGGCCTGGGACGGCTACTTCTACGTCACGGTCGAAAACGTGGGCAACGTGCGCAACAGCTACTATCTGCTGACCAACTGATCCCTGCCATCAAGATGAAAAGGCCCGCACCTCGTGCGGGCCTTTTTCATTGGCCGGACCCCAACCACAGGGCATGAAAAAACCCCGGGGATGGTCCCCGGGGTGTCTTTTCGTGTCGGTGGAAAGTCACGGGTTGGCCGCGATGACCTCGTTCAGCCAGGGCACGAATTTCGACACGTCGGTATAGGCCGAAAACAGCGCCGTCTCTTCACAGCCATAGCCGCTAAGCGCGGTGAGGCCCCAGCTGACGATCCCGGCCTGGATGTAGCCGCCATCCTCCAAAGGCACGACAAGGGGGCCGCCGCTGTCGCCATTGCAGCTGGTCTTGCCCCCCTCGAACGTGCCGGAGCAGATCAGGTTCTCGGTCAAGGGTTCCGGGGCACGGGCGACAAGTTCATCCCAGATCTCGTAGGAGTCCTTCTCGCCCAGACCCAGCGTCTGCGCGGCGTAGATGAAACCGTCAACGGCATCGGCCGCCTTGGCCTCCATCATCGCGGCATTGCAGATTTCGCGGTCGAGGATCTGGATCTCGGCCTGGCGCAGCTCTGGGCTGGGCTGCGCGCCGTCCTGCAGGCCCCAGCCGGTGACGATGGTGGTGACGCCCTGCTGGTTCAGGATGTCGCCATATTCGGCATCCGGCACCTCGATCGTCTGGTAGGGCGCACGCGGCGGGCGGGCGAGTTTGACCAGCGCGATGTCGTTGTCGAACACGTCGCCCAGATAGGCCGGATGCTTGAAGATCGCCTCGACCGGAACCAGGTCGCCCTTGCCGGGGGTCAGCTCGTTGCTGCCGACAAGGACCTCGAACTGGCCCGGCTCCACGTCGTAATAGCTGCCGTCATCGTCCTGCATGTGGACACAATGCGCCGCCGTCAGCACCCAGGTGTCAAGCACCAGACTGCCGCCGCAAAACTGCGTGTCGACCCCGACCGGAGTACCGGCCACGACAAGCGCCACCTGCCAGGGCCAAGCCCCGTCGGCCGCAAGCTCACCGCCGATGACCTTGGCCCCGGCGGCATCGGCCTTGGCCGACCGGTCAGCCTTCTTGCCGGATTCGGCAAAGCCGAAGGGGCCGCCATGGATGGCGGGCTGAACGTCCCCCTCGGCCAGGGCCGGGCTGACGGCGGTGGCAACCGCAAGGGCAAGCAGGATCGGGGTTATGCGCTTCATACTGTTTCTCCTTTTAAATCAACGGGCGTAGGGCCCTAGGGTTGCAGGCGCACCACCTGACGGATCATCGTCAAGGCGGCGGGTTTCAGGGAAAAGCCGCGGCTGCGGGATTCGTCCGGGTCAAGCAGGCGGTCTTCCAGCCAGCTTGCGAGGTCCGATCCGGTGGTGGCACGGGAAGTGCCGGACCCTGGTTCCGGCGTGGCGAGGCGGGTCAGATCGACGCGCGGCGCATCGGGGTCCACCGGCACGGCAAGCACCCAGATCTCCTCCAGCCCCGCCGTACTGCGGGCCTCGATCATCAGACCGACACGGACGCTTTCGCCCGGGGCAAGCCGGTTGGCAAGGTTCTGCGTCGGCCAGATCGGCTGCACCGCGAAATCGGCGGCGAAATAGAGCACGCTGACATCCTGCGCCGACCCACCGGTGTTGGTCAGCGTCAGCCAAAGCTGGTCGCAGGGGGCCACCCCTTCGGCGGGGTCATAGGCCACGGGCTGGCTTACCGTGCCGCAGCCATCCGCCGCTGCCCGCCGCTCGATCGTCATGGTCACCGGATCCTTGCCGGTCAGGCTGCGACCCGTCGCACCGGCCAGAACCTCCCGCAGGCGCAAGCCATGCGCGGCCTGGGCCAACACCCGCTCCACCGCCAGCGCGGGCGTCTCACCGGGAAGTGGCACCATCCGGGGGGAGGATCCGGGACCGTTCGGATCCAGCACCCCGTCCGCCCCGGCCAGCGCCACCGCGCCTTCGGTCAGGATCGGCACCAGATCGGCATTGCCCTGACCCGCGGGCAATGCGGCAAGCCAGGGGGCATAGTCGAACCCGTCCCCCGCATCGCCCCGAACCGGAGCGGCAAGGATCAGGGGCGCGGGCGGCGGGGCGCTGATCACCTCGGCCCAGCGGGCGTTATCGGGCAACGCACCCTTGACCTTGGCGCTGCGGGCCGTCACCTCGCCCAAGGTCAGGATCGCCAGCGGTTCCCCCCCAGCGGGGCCCGCGTAAAGCGCCACTTCGGTACCGACGCTTAGCCCCTGCAAGAGGCCAGCCTCGATCTGGCCATCCGCAACCACCAGCCGCGCCGCGCCAAGACCGAAGCCAAAGACCTGCGCGTCCAGAAGCGTGCCCTCGCCTTCAGGCACCTGCCGTGCCGGGCCCATGACCATCGCCTCGGTCGTCGCGGCCAGCACCTGCGCCCAGCTTGCCTCGGGCACCTCGCGCAGCACTTGGGTCAGCCGCAGGGTGAACTCTCCGTGCCAGGTGATGCCGTCGGCCAAGGGGTATTCGAACGACCGCTGGTCGGATTGCGAGGAATAGAGGAACACGAACTCCCCGCTGAGGGGCTGGGACGGGTCGCCCTTGACCGGCGGGATGTCGTCCGGGATGCCAAGGGCGGCCTCATCCAGCACCCGCGCCACACCTTCGCCGCCCAGGGCACGAAAGCCGGTTGCGGAATAGCAGGCGTCGATCAGACCGACGACCTTGACCCCGCGCGACAAGATGCCTTGCGCCCAGACCTGCAACTCGTCATCCAGAATGGCATTTTCGACCGCGCCGATGGCCCCCTTCCAGCCAGCCGCATCGGCGGGCAGGAGAATCTCATCCCAGCCGCCACCCTCATCCCCCGTGGCTGCCGCTGTCAGGGATTGCGATCCGCCGGCACCGGGAGCGTCAGTCTGTGACAGCGGCGCGGATTCGGCCGGAGCTGCCTCGATCGTCACGATCGGGGTTCCCACGGCAACGGTGACGCCCTCCTCGACGAGCGTCTCGCTGACCGTGCCGGTGAACGGCGAGGGCAGTTCGACGAGCGATTTGGCGGTCTCGATCTCGACGAGCACGTCGTTGACCTGAACGGCGTCGCCGGGGGCGACCTTCCAGGTGACGATCTCGGCCTCGGTCAAGCC
>NCDS01000157.1 GCA_002280315.1 Rhodobacterales bacterium 32-66-7
CGCCCCCGCATCCCTGAAACCCCGCTGCACCAGGGCCAGATTCTGGTCTACCAGGTGCCGATCCCGGAACCCTTGCGCTTCCTCGAACCGCGCGAGACCGAGACGCGGAAGATGCACGAGCTTGAGGAATACGGGCTGATGCATGTCAAGCTGTACGAGGATATCGCCCGCCACGGCATGATCGCCACCGCCTATGACTACCCGGTCAAGGTCGAGGGGCGCTATGTCATGGACCCTTCGCCGATCCCGAAGTTCGACAACCCGAAGCTGGGCCAGAACCCGGCGATCCAGCTGTTCGGCGCGGGGCGGGAGCAGCGGATCTATGCGCTGCCGCCCTATACCGAGGTGGTCAGCCTGGATTTCGACGACCACCCGTTCCAGGCCTCCAAAGCGCCGCATGACTGTGACCTCTGCGGGGCCAAGGACAGCTATCTCGACGAGGTGATCACCGATGATCAGGGCGGGCGGATGTTCGTCTGCTCCGACACCGATTTCTGCGCCGGGCGGCGGGCCAGGGGTCATGCCGGACGATTGGGCCAGGCGCAAATTTCTTCGAAGAAATTTGCAAATTCCTTCGAAGGAATTTGGCCCTCGCCGGAGGGCGCGGCATGAGCCTCCACCAACGCAGCCTCGACCAGCCGCTCCTGAGCGTCGATGGCCTGACCAAACGCTACGGCGCGCGGATCGGTTGCGCTGATGTCAGCTTTGATCTTTACCCCGGCGAAGTCCTTGGAATCGTCGGTGAAAGCGGCTCAGGCAAGTCCACGCTTCTGTCCTGCCTGGCGGGGCACTTGCAACCCGACCTTGGCCGGATCAGCTATGACGGCCGCGATGTCATTGCCATGAGCGAGACCGAACGTCGCCGCCTTGGCCGCACCGACTGGGCTTATGTCCACCAGAACCCGCGCGACGGCTTGCGGATGGGCGTCAGCGCGGGCGGCAACGTGGGTGAGCGGCTGATGGCCGTGGGCGCGCGGCATTACGGTGAGATTCGCGCCAGGGCTGTCGACTGGCTGGGCCGGGTCGAAATTGCCGCCGACCGGATCGACGACCGCCCTTCGGCCTTCTCGGGCGGGATGCAGCAACGCCTGCAGATCGCGCGCAACCTGGTGACCGGCCCGCGCCTTGTGTTCATGGATGAGCCGACCGGCGGCCTTGATGTCTCGGTGCAGGCCCGGCTTTTGGACCTGTTGCGCGGTCTGGTGCGCGACCTTGGGCTTTCCGTCATCATCGTGACGCATGACCTTGCCGTGGTGCGGCTTCTGGCGCATCGGCTGATGGTGATGAAATCCGGCCGGGTGATCGAGCAGGGCCTGACCGACCAGGTCCTCGACGATCCGCAAGCGGCCTATACCCAGCTTCTGGTTTCCTCTGTCCTGCAGGTATGACGCGATGATCCGGATCGAGAATCTGTCCAAGTCCTTCACCCTGCACAATCAGGGCGGCACGGTCATTCCGGTGATGGCCGGGGCGGCGCTGACGGTGGCCAAGGGCGAATGCGTCGGGCTGATCGGGCAATCCGGGGCGGGGAAATCCACGCTGATGCGGATGATCTACGGCAACTACCTGACGGCCGGGGGTCGGCTGTTTGTCGGTGGGGTCGATGTGGCCGAAGCCTCCCCGCGGGAGATCATCCGGTTGCGGCGCGATACGCTTGGCTATGTCAGCCAGTTCCTGCGCGTCGTGCCGCGCGTCGCGACGCTGGATGTGGTGGCCGAGCCTTTGCTGGCGCTTGGCACCCCGGCCACCCAGGCGCGCGACCATGCGGCGGCGCTTCTGACCCGCCTCAACATCCCCGAGCGGTTGTGGGGCCTGTCGCCAACCGCTTTCTCGGGCGGTGAGCAGCAGCGCGTCAACATCGCGCGCGGCTTTGCCCACCCCTATCCGGCGCTTCTTCTGGATGAGCCGACGGCCAGCCTTGATGCCGCCAACCGTGAGGTGGTGCTGACCTTCATCGAAGAGGCCAAGGCGCGTGGCGCGGCGATCCTCGGCATCTTCCACGATGAAGCCGCCCGCGCCCGGGTCTGCACCCGGCTGGTCGACGTGACCGGCTTTACCCCCAAGGCCGCCGCATGACGACGCAAGTCTTCGCCATCGTCGGGCCTTCGGGTGCCGGCAAGGACACCCTGATTGCCGGGGCGCTCAAAGCCCGGCCCGACATCAGGCTGGTGCGCCGGGTGATCACCCGACCAACCGATGCGGGCGGTGAGGAGTACGAGGGTGTCAGCGAAACCGTGTTCGCCACCCGCGCCGCAAGGGGCGACTTCGCCCTGACCTGGGAGGCGCATGGGCTCCACTACGGCATCCCCCGCAGCGAGGTGGACCATCCCGGAACGGTGGTCTTCAACGGCAGCCGCGCCGCCCTTCCGGCCGCGCAGCAGGCCTTCCCGGACCTGCAGGTGATCCTGGTGACCGCGCCCACGGATATCCTGGCCCACCGCCTTGCCGCCCGGGGCCGCGAGACCGAAGCCCAGATCCGCGACCGGCTGGACCGGGCGGAGTTCGAGTTGCCCGAAGGGGTCCTGGCCACGACGGTCTTGAACGAAGGTCCGGTCGAGGCCGGGGTGGAGCGGCTTCTGGCAGCGCTTCAGCCGGTCAGGGCATAACGGTCCAGAAGATGGAACCGACCCCCGGCATCCTCGCCGAACAGGCACAGATCCTCGATCTCGAAGGGGACCGGCAGGACCGGCGTGAAATAGGCGGCCAAGGCGGCCCGGGTTGGCGCGATGTCCGGCTCAGGCAGGCGGTTGGTCAGGGTCAGATGGAAGCGGAACTCCTCCATCACAAAGGGATAGCCCCAGACCTGCAGCAGCGCGCGTTGGCGCGGGGTCAGGCTTTCGGGGTGGCGGCGGGCAATCTCGGCCTCGGTCAGGGGCGCGCGGAGGACATCCGTCGCCTCGACGACGCGGGCGGCAAACTCCAGCAGGGCGGCAGGGGCACCGGTCGGGACAAGGGCCAGAAACCCCTCAAGATCGACAAGCTCCAGACTGTCGCAGCGCACCGGCTTCAGCGTGGTGGCCAGCGCCCCGACATGCAGCGCAATCGCCCCGGCATCGACCCCGTCGCCCGGGCGGAACGGCGCGCGCAGGGTGCCGTGAAAGCCGTAACGGCGCGGGTCGCTGGTGATGTCCCGCTGACCAAGATCAAGCCCCGGAACCTTGGCCGTGCCTGCCAGCCAGCCGCGCGAGCGGTCGGCAAACGCCCCGGCGCGCGGGGCATAGTAGACGGCATACCGCTGGTAGTTTTCCATGCTGGCTGGCCTACCCCTTATCTGTCACATGGGTGTGACGCGTCTGACCTGTCATATGGCTGTGACGGCGTCATGCCAAGCAATCCGGCCCGTCTTCCCCCGCCAATCCAGGACCTTCCCCGATGACCGAAACGATACTTGCCAACGCCACGCTTGTGCTGGAGGACGAGGTTCTGCGCGGGCAGCTTCGCCTTTCGGAGGGCATGATTGCGGATATCGCCCAAGGCGGCACGATCCCCGCCGGTGCCGTGGATTGCGGCGGCGATCTGGTCTTGCCGGGGCTGGTGGAGCTTCATACCGACAACCTTGAACGGCATATGGAGCCGCGGCCAAAGGTCAACTGGCCGCATCTGTCGGCGATCATCGCGCATGACGCGGAACTGGCCTCGACCGGGATCACCACGGTGTTCGATGCCCTTCGCGTCGGGTCGCTGGTGTCGGGCGGCAAGACCAATTACGGCGAATATGCCCGGGCGGTTGCCAACGAAATTCTGGAGCTTCGCCGCGACAACGCGCTCAAGATCAGCCATTTCCTGCATCTGCGGGCCGAGGTTTGCTCTGAGACCTTGGTCAAGGAACTCGCCGCGTTCGGACCGGAGGATCAGATCGGCATCGTCAGCCTGATGGACCACTCGCGATATCTCCAAGCTGAAGGACTATTACACCGGCAAGTACGGCCTGTCCGAAGCCGACTGGATCGAGCATGTGACGACGCAAAAGGCGCTTCGCAGTCGGCTGGGCGATGTGCATGAGGCTGCGGTTGTGGCCGAGGCCCGTCGTTTCGGCGCGGTTCTGGCGAGCCACGACGACACCACCGCGGATCAGGTCAGAACCAGCGCCGCGCATGGCGTGCATTTCGCCGAATTCCCGACCACGGTCGAGGCGGCAACCGCCTGCCGCGCGCAAGGCATCAAGGTGATGATGGGCGGGCCGAACCTGATCCGCGGTGGCAGCCATTCCGGCAATGTCGCGGCCAAGGACCTCGCCGAGGCGGGGCTGCTGGACATCCTGTCGTCGGATTATGTGCCGTCGTCGCTTCTGTCCGGTGCGCTCCTTCTTGGTGACCTTTGGGGCGATGTGGCGCGGGGGATTGCCACGGTGACCACCGCGCCGACAAGGGCCACGGGGCTGGATGACCGTGGCGCGCTGAAGGTGGGCCTGCGCGCGGATGTGATCCGGGTGGCGCGTGTCGGTCGCGCGGCGGCCTTGCGCGGTGTCTGGGTCGCAGGACAGCGGGTCAGCTAGCCTTTGACCGGATTTACGCCCCCGTCGCGCTGCGCTACACCGGCGCCAAAGCCGGGGGGCCAGGATGCAAAGCTTTGCTGCAGAACCGATGCTGGGTCACTACGATGTGGTGATCGTCGGCGGGGCGATCATGGGGTCCTCGACCGCGTGGTTCCTGTCGCGCGCCCCGGGTCTGCGGGTCCTGGTGCTGGAACGTGACCCGAGCTATGCCCAGGCCGGGACCACCCATACCAACTCCTGCATCCGGCAGCAGTTTTCCACCGCTTTGAACATCCAGATCTCGCAGTTCACCGCCAGCTTCGTGCAGAACCTGCGGGCCGAGATGGGCGGCGACCCTGCGGTTCCCGACCTGAAGATCCAGAATTTCGGCTACATGTATCTGTCCGACAGCCCCGGGTTCTCCGCCATCCTGCGCGCGAACCAGGCCGTGCAGCTGGCCAACGGTGCCGCCACCCGCCTTCTTACGCCTGACCAGATCAAGGCCGAGTACCCGTTCTACGCGGTGGACGACCTCGACCTCGGCTCGATCAACACCAGGGATGAGGGGTACTTCGACGGCTCCACCCTCTTCGATTGCTTCCGCCGCCAGGCGCGCGTGGCGGGGGTGGAGTATGTGGCCGGTGACGTGGTCGGGCTGACGCTTGCCCCCGCCGGGGACCGGGTGGTGTCGGTCACGCTCGCCTCGGGGCGGGTGGTGGGATGCGACTGGCTGGTGAACGCCGCCGGGCCACGTGGTGCGGCGGTGGCGGCGCTGGCGGGGATATCCTTGCCGGTCGAACCCCGCAAACGCCACACCTGGGTCATCCGCGCCGAGCGTCCGCTTGACCGCCCGTTGCCCCTGACCATCGACCCCTCGGGCGTCCATGTGCGTGAGGTGGGCGGCGGCACCTACATGGTCGGGGGCCATGCCGACCATGACCCGGCGGTCGGGTTCGATGACTTTGCCACGGACCACGCGCTTTGGGCCGACAAGATCTGGCCCGCCATCGCCACCCGCATCCCGGCGTTCGAGGCGGTGAAGGTGCAAGCCGAATGGGTGGGGCATTACGATTACAACACCCTTGATCAGAACGCGGTCACCGGCCCGCATCCCATGGTCGCGAACTTCCTGTTTCTGAACGGCTTTTCCGGCCACGGGCTGCAGCAGTCCCCCGCGATGGGGCGGGCAACGGCCGAGTGGATCCGGCATGGCAGCTACCAGACGCTCGACCTGTCGGCGTTCCACTATGACCGGGTCACCGCAGGCGAACGGGTCGTCGAGGGGGCGATCATCTAGGGCTGCCTGTAGACCGTCCCTTCCAGCAGGGTCACATAGGCGCCGATATCGGCCGCATCGACGACGCCCCGGCGCACAAGTTCGGTCAGGCAGCGGAACACCAGATCATAGGACCGCAGCACCGCATCCGCCAGGATTGCCAGATGCTGCACCGTATCCAGCGGCAGCGTTTCCATCTCGGTCGGGTCGCGGACAAAGGCGAGGTCCGCCGTGGTCGCTTGCGAGCCCCGGATCGGCAGCTTGCCCGCCAGCGCGCCGCGATAGCCGACATGATGCGCCGAAATCTCGACGAACTTGTGGGCGAGGAAACCCTGACCCTCAAGCTCGGCCTGCACCTCGCCCAGGGTCGGCTGGTTCTGGTAATAGCGCAGGATCGCCACCTCGGTCTGGACCAGCGCGGTCGTCGCAAGTTTCCGGCGCGCGTTCTGGAACACCTTCAACTCGCCGCCCTGGATGTCGATCTTCAGAAAATCGACCGTCTCGATCTCTGCCAGGTCATCCAGCCGCACGGTCGGCATCGAAGCCTTCTGGCCGACCACGATCGCCTTGCGCCACCAGGGGCTAAGGTACCGGCCGATCCAGGGCGCCGGCTGTAGGGTGGAGACGAGACCGCTGTTCTTGGTCAGATAGAGCGTCTCGGTGCTGCCTGACCCTACGGCATAGGGCAGATAGACCTCATCCGGCCCAGCGGCCTGTTGCAACGCCGCCAAGGCCTCGGCCTGTGGTTCAAAGCCGATGATCCTGGCCACACCCGCGCGCCGCAAAAGGCCATAGACCGGGGATCCGTTGAACGGGTTTGCCCCCACATCGACCACGACCGTCTTTCGGCTTGCCTTGACCAGCTGATGCAGGGTGCGGACACGGTCGACAGGGCGCATGCAGCAACTTTCATCGCGTTGGATCGGTCAAAGGACCGGGTGCCCGTATCCTTGCGGGGAGACCGCGCCCGGGTCAATCCCGCGGCCGCAGCCCATCCGACGCGCCTGAGGGTTTGGTGGCTGACGCTTTGGTGGCTGAGGCCGAAGCATCGCCCGGCATCTCGCCCGCGATCTCCAGGATAAGCTTGCGGCGAAGCGCGGTGACAAAATCGTCCCGCCCCAGCGCCGGGATCGCAAAAGCTCCGGGCCCGCCGATGATCCGGTCCTGATAGACCTGCAGGAGCGGGTCATTTGCGCCCTCATCCAGGATCGGCAGCCCGTTGATCACGATGCCCGCCGCCACAACCTCAGCCCGCGCGTCTTCGATGCTGGCACCCGAGAAGTTGCCCGCCGAGTCGCCGGAAAAGTCGATCACCTGGCGAAGCGAGGGGATATCGTTGGTCTCGATCAACCGCTTGCCCTCCAGAAGCGCGTTGCCGATGGCGTTGCGCCCGTTGGCAAGGCGCGGCGGGCCGAGGAGGGCGGCGGCAAAGCCCTTTGCCGCTTCCGGCCCATCTATGATCGTCCAGTCCACCACCACCGCCTGGTTCGCGGCCCATTCGACATAGGTCACCGCGATGGTGCCGGTGAGGGTATTCGAAATCGCCTCCAGCACCGCCGGATCGGTCAGCGCGGTCGCGGTGCTTTCCCGCTGGAAATCGATCTCGGCTTGCGTGATCGAGCCGGAGGCGTCGGCGAGGAGGACAAGCTCCAGGTCCACCTCCTGCGCGTGGAGGGGGGCGGTGAGGAGGAGGAGGGCGATCAGCTTCCGCATCCCGGGAAGGATAGTGCGGTCGGGGTTTGGGGCAAGAGTCGGGCTGAAGCCCGACCTACAGGCCGAGTGCTTTCCTTAGCGCGGCATTGGCACGGGTCTGCCAGCCTTTGCCGTCGGCTTTCAGCCGGTCCAGCACGTCGGGATCAAGGTGCAGGGTGACGCGCTTTTTCCGCGCTTCCGGGGGCAGCGGAGGGCGGCCCCATTTGCCGTGACGGGTCAGAAGTTCGACCAGTTCGGGGAATTCGGAGGTGGGCTTGGCCTCACGGAAGAAGGCTTCGTCCAACTCGCTGACTTCGCCGTCTTCGTCAATGTAGCTTTTCTTCACCGGCATGACGTGCCCTTTCGCGCGGGTTGGCCTTGCGCAGGCCGATGATACGGGGCTGACCGCCCCGCAAGGTCCAGACGCAGACATGCAGCCGACCGTTCAGCCGCGCGGTCGAGATGAACCGCCGCTCGCCATAGTCGCTGCGGGTGTCTTCGCGGGTCACAGCGTTCGGCCAGTCGAAACCCTCAAGCTCGGCAAAGTCGATCCCGTGCTTGAGGCGGTTGGCCTGGCGCTTGTCTTCGTCCCAGTCCCACATAATATGCATACTTTAAGTGAGGAGTCCAGAGCGAGCGTAGGGCAGGAATGGTTAACGGGGGGTTGAGGGGGTGCAAAGCTGACCGCGACCGGCACGCGGGGGTGGGAGCGATACATCGCGCCCCCCCCCGGGGGCGGGTCGGGCGCGGTCAGATTTGCTTTGGGCGAAACTGACGGGGTGGGTGGTTGGTTGACAACTAGTCTAGGTTTGCTGATCCATCGCAAACAAGATCAACTCTAGAGCCCGAATATCTGTCATTCGGTATCCAAAAGCACGTCTACCCCTTTCCTTCGCGTCAGCTATAACGGGAAGAATCGTATCAGGCGGATTGTGCATAGAAACAGTGAAGTCAATTAGCGCCTGGCGCTTGCGCAGGGACCAAGGCGCACAGCCGAAGGCCGACGCCACCCGTCTATCGAGTATTGGAAACACTCTCGGGTTGATCGCGTGAAGAATCTTTGAAACAGCAATCCACGAATGATCTGCTGGACCGCGCTCAGCTAAACCTTCTAGCACAGAGAGAGCTTCGGTTAGCGAACGCGCACCTCTGGCATTCGCCACTGTGCCAGTTGCGAAGACTGCCGAAGGCCGCACCTGGATAATGGTTGGCAACCAGCCGTACACGGCCAATTCCAGAGCCCATAGGCCCAAATCATCTTCTGCGCTGTCTCCGAGTGAGAGAAGCGCAGGATATGCGTTCAAATAGTAAGCTTCTCTATGTATGGTTCTTTCAACGGCGGGTGTGCCTTCGATCAAGATGCGATCAGCAATATTGCTAAGGTCAAACTTGTTTTTCTTCATCTTGTGTCCTCAAACATCCAACTCCTCCACAAACCTAGCATTCTCCTGAATATACTGGAACCGCAATTCCGGCTTCTTGCCCATCAGGCGCTCCACGAGGTTGCTGGTGTCGCCCGGTTCGTCTTCATCAATCGACACCCTAATCAGCTTCCGGGTCAAAGGGTTCATCGTGGTGTCCTTCAGGTCCTTGGCGTCCATCTCTCCCAACCCCTTGAAGCGCTGGACGTCGATCTTGCCTTTGCCGCCGAGGCCCTTGGCCATCCAGAGCTCTTTCTCCACATCATCCGCCACATACATCCGCCGCGCGCCTTGCGTCAGCCGGTAGAGGGGCGGGCAGGCGAGGTAGAGGTGGCCCTTGTCGATCAGGGGGCGCATCTGGGTGAAGAAGAAGGTCATCAGAAGCGAGGCGATATGCGCGCCGTCGACGTCGGCGTCGGTCATGATGATGATTTTCTCATAGCGCAGGTCGTCGAGGCGGAAGCGGGTGCCCATGCCGGTGCCA
>NCDS01000158.1 GCA_002280315.1 Rhodobacterales bacterium 32-66-7
GGCGGGTCGGTGCGGATCCCGGCGGCGTGGAATGATCTGGTGGGGTTGAAGACCACCACGGGCAGCCTGCCGATGGGCGGCGTCGTGCCCCTGTGCCGGGCGTTCGACAGCATCGGCCCCCTGGCCTGTTCGGTCGAAGATTGCGCCGGGCTCCTTGCGGCGCTGTCGGGGACCAGTCCTGTCGATCTTGGCGGCGCGAGCCTGGCTGGCGCGCGCCTCGCCGTTCTCGAAACCGTGGCGCTGGATGATCTGCGCGACCGCCCGGCCCAAGGGTTTGACGACGCGCTTGCCCGTCTGGCCCGGGCTGGTGCAAGGATAGACCGGATAGCCGCCCCCGAAGTGGCCGAGGCGATGGGCCTCGCCGCGATCCTGTTCACCAGCGAAGCCTATGGCATCTGGCGCGACACGATTGAAAAAGCCCCCGGGAAGATGTTCCCAAGGATACTGGAGCGGTTCCGCTCTGGCGCTGCCTTCAAGGCGGTGGATTACATCGCCGCCGAAAGCCGCCTGCACCAGATTCGCGCAAGCTGGACCGCGCGGGTTGCGGGGTTCGACGCGGTCCTCCTCCCCACCTCGCCCATCCTGCCGCCCGAGGCGGACCGGCTGATGACCGACGACGCCTATTATGTGACAGAGAACCTCCTCGCCCTCCGCAACACGCGGATCGGCAATCTCTTCGGGCTTTGCGCGCTGACCCTGCCGACCTCGCAACCGTCTTGCGGGATCAGCCTGATGGCGGGGCCTGGGCAGGATCGGCGGCTTCTGCGGCTTGGGGCGGCAGCGGAACGGGCCCTTCGGTAGGGTGGGCAATATTGCCCACCCTACCGGCTTTGCGGGAAAACCACATCGACCTGGCTCAAGTCGCTGGCAGCACGGGATTTTGTTGGACCTCACGCCCCGCTGCGGCTATCTTTGCGCCAAGAGGGGCATATGAGACCCCGCACCTGAGGCAGCAATGACCTATCCTGAGCGGTTTTCGAACCTGCCGGAGTATGCGTTTCCGCGTTTGCGGAGGCTTCTCGACCCGCATCCTGCGGGCGGCGAAGCCATCACCATGACCATCGGCGAGCCGCGCCATCCGATGCCCGATTTCGTCGGCCCGATCCTTGCCGCCAATCTGTCGGGCTTCGGCGTCTACCCCCCGAACGACGGCGCGCCCGAGCTTCTGACCGCCATCTCGGCTTGGATAGCCCGGCGCTATGGCGTTCCGGTGCCGGAAGACCGGCTGATGGTGCTGAACGGCACGCGGGAGGGGTTGTTCAACACCGCCATCGCCCTTTGCCCGGAGAGGAAGAACGGCAAGACGCCGGTCATCCTGATGCCGAACCCGTTCTATCAGGTCTATGCCGTCGCAGCCCTCACGGTGGGCGCGGAACCTGTCTACGTTCCCGCTACCGCTGCCACCGGACACTTGCCGGATTATGGCAGTCTGCCTGCGGAAATCCTTGACCGCACCGCGCTGGTCTACATCTGCTCACCAGCGAACCCGCAAGGGGCGGTTGCTTCGCGTGAGTATCTCGCCGATCTCCTCGCGCTTGCCGAAAAGCACGATTTCCGGGTGCTGGCCGACGAATGCTACTCCGAGATTTGGCGCAGCGCCCCGCCGCCCGGCCTGTTGCAAATCGCCGCCAGCGAAGGCGCCGACGCGGAGCGGGTGCTGGTGTTTCATTCCCTTTCCAAGCGGTCGAACATGCCCGGCCTCCGGTCCGGCTTCGTCGCCTCGGGGCCTGACACGATGCTGCGGCTGCGGCAGTTGCGCGCCTTTTCCGGGACCCCTGTGCCCCTTCCGTTGCAAAAGGTGTCAATGGCGTGCTGGCAGGACGAAGGGCATGTCACCGCCTCCCGCGCGCTTTACCAGGCGAAGTTCGCGGCGGCTGACGGCATCTTTGCGGGCCTTCAGGGCTACCGCTCGCCCGAGGGCGGCTTCTTCCTCTGGCTCCCGGTCGAGGATGGCGAGGCGGCCACGGTAAAGCTGTGGCGCGAAACGGGCGTCAAGGTCCTGCCCGGCGCGTATCTGTCGCGCGATGCGAGCGGCGACAACCCCGGCAAGGGCTACATCCGGGTTGCCCTGGTGGCCCCGCAAGACGAAACCATTCGCGGGCTGACCCGGCTGCGCGATTGTCTCTACGGGTGAGGTAACGATGGCTTCCTTTCAGGCGCGGCAGCGCGAACCATTGCTGGATCAGGGCACGCAAGCCCTGCTTGAACGCCGTGGGCGCGAGCTTCTGGGGCTGGTCCTGGTCCTTCTGGCGCTGGCTTTTGCGCTGACCATCGGCAGCTATTCGGCCGAGGATCCGGGCTGGATGGTCGCCTCGGGCGAGCCGGCCGAGAACCTTCTGGGGCGGTTCGGGGCGGCGGTCGCCTCGACGCTGATGATCCTGATCGGTCGCGGGGCCTGGGCGATACCGGTCATCCTGGCCGTCTGGGGCGTCCGGTTCCTGCTGCATCTGGGCGGTGAGCGGGCGCTGCCCCGGCTGGTCTTTGCGGTCATCGCCGTCGCCTTTGCTGCCATCCACGCAGCCACGCTGATCCCCGGAGAGGGGTGGGTGCATGGCTTCGGTCTGGGCGGGCTGTTCGGCGATACCATCCTTGGCTCCCTGATCGGGGTGATGCCGGGGACGGCCGGGTTCGGGTTGACCGCGCTTTCCATGCTGACCTTTGCGGGCCTGGTGGCGTTGATGCTGTATGTCACCGGATTCGAGGTGGCCGAACTGCGGGCAATCGGGCGGAAGCTGCTGGTCGGCACCGTCATGGTCTACTCGGCGCTGGCGTCGGGTGTGACCCTTGGTGTCGGCCGTGGCGCGCGTGCATTGCAGGATCGGGCCCGCGCCAAGGCCGAAGCCGCGCCGCAGCCCCGCCGGGCCCTGCCCCCCGTGACCGGTCAGATGACGCCCGAACCGCTCCGCGCCGCGAGGGTGCGCGCGCCCGTCGATCACCTGCCCGCCTTTGCTCCGACCGAGCCGCAGCCTGGCAAGCCCGGCTTTCTTGCCCGCTTGCGCCGCCCTGCCGAACCGGAGCCTGCCCTGATCGAAGACGCGCCGGATCAGGCGGTCTGGACTGCCGGCCTGCCGCCGGAAGAACGGCTCAAGGCCCGCATCTCGGACGTGATCCGCAACCGGGTGCAACGCGACGCGGCGACCCGGCCTGCTGCCCTGCCGCTGTCCCCCTCGGCCCCGCGCGTCGAACCACCGCTGATGCGGCCGCGGATCACGCTGACCGCACCCCCGGTTGCCAGCCCCCGCGTGGCACCCCCGACCGTTGTGAGCCCGCGCGTCGCCGCCCCGATCACGCCACCGGGCAGCAAGCCCTGGACCGATGACGAGGATACCGACCCTGACGCGGGCCAGCCGATCAACCTGTTCGCCGAAACCAGCCCCTGGGACGATGAGGATGACGATGACACCCCGCCCGCCCGGCTGATCGCGGTCACCGCCGACCGCCGCGCGGTTGTCCAGCATGCGGTCAGGAAACCCGCCCCCTCGCGGCAGGCGCTGGCCGAAACGCAACCGGCGCTGCGGTTCGACGACGCCGCCTCAACCTATGAACTGCCGCCGCTTGGGCTTTTGTCCACCCCGGTCGCGATCCAGCGCGGCCAGCTTTCGGATGAGGCGCTGGAAGAAAACGCGCGGATGCTGGAGTCGGTTCTGGACGATTACGGCGTCAAGGGCGAGATCACCGCCGTCCGCCCCGGGCCGGTCGTCACGATGTACGAGCTTGAACCCGCGCCCGGTCTGAAAGCCAGCCGGGTGATCGGCCTTGCCGACGACATCGCGCGCTCGATGTCGGCGCTGTCGGCCCGTGTCTCGACCGTACCGGGGCGGACCGTCATCGGCATCGAACTCCCCAACGCGATCCGCGAAAAGGTGGTGCTGCGGGAAATCATCAGCTCACGCGATTTCGGTGACAGCCAGATGCGCCTGCCCCTCGCGCTCGGCAAGGATATCGGTGGCGATCCGATCGTGGCGAATCTGGCCAAGATGCCCCACCTTCTGATTGCGGGGACCACGGGTTCGGGCAAGTCGGTCGCGATCAACACGATGATCCTGTCGCTCCTTTACAAGCTGACGCCGGAAGAATGCCGCCTGATCATGATCGACCCGAAGATGCTGGAGCTTTCCGTCTACGACGGCATCCCGCACCTTCTGTCCCCCGTCGTGACCGACCCGAAGAAGGCGGTCGTGGCCCTGAAATGGGTCGTCAGCGAGATGGAGGAACGCTACCGCAAGATGTCCAAGATGGGCGTGCGCAACATCGAAGGCTTCAATGGCCGCGTCCGTGAGGCGCTGTCGAAGAACGAGATGTTCCGCCGCACCATCCAGACCGGCTTTGACGACGAAACCGGTGATCCGGTGTTCGAGACCGAGGAATTCCAGCCCGTCACCATCCCCTATATCGTCGTCGTGGTCGACGAGATGGCCGACCTGATGATGGTCGCGGGGAAAGAGATCGAGGCCTGCATCCAGCGTCTCGCCCAGATGGCCCGCGCCTCCGGCATCCATCTGATCATGGCAACGCAGCGGCCATCGGTCGACGTGATCACCGGCACGATCAAGGCGAACTTCCCCACGCGGATCAGCTTCCAGGTCACCTCCAAGATCGACAGCCGCACCATCCTGGGCGAACAGGGGGCAGAGCAGCTTCTGGGCATGGGCGACATGCTTTACATGGGCAACGGTGCCAAGATCACCCGCATCCACGGCCCCTTCGTCAGCGATGAAGAGGTCGAGGAGATCGTCAACCACCTCAAATCCTTCGGCCCGCCCAGCTACATGTCGGGCGTGGTCGAGGGGCCGGAAGATGAGGTCGCCTCCGACATCGACCTGGTGCTTGGGCTTGGCTCGGGCGACGGGTCGGACGACACGCTTTACGACCAGGCCGTGGCGATCGTCGCGCGGGACCGCAAATGCTCTACCTCCTACATCCAGCGCAAGCTTGGCATCGGCTACAACAAGGCCGCCCGTCTGGTGGAGCAGATGGAGGATCAGGGCGTCGTCACCCGCGCCAACCACGTCGGCAAGCGCGAGATTCTGGTGGAGGAGCGGTAAACGCTCCCCTGCGGCGAATCGAGTTCGGGTGTT
The DNA here is from genome assembly GCA_002280315.1 of Rhodobacterales bacterium 32-66-7. Classification (GTDB taxonomy): domain Bacteria; phylum Pseudomonadota; class Alphaproteobacteria; order Rhodobacterales; family Rhodobacteraceae; genus Tabrizicola. Next base: position 5,079 of record NCDS01000158.1, read on the forward strand.
TTCGACGCTTTGCGGGCCGCCCTGGTGGAATAAGGGGCGGGTCGGCGGCGTATACCGCTCATGGCGTCGGATTTGACTAATCTTGGTCACAAATTGAGGCATCAAAACCGTAAAAAAGCCGTATTTCGCCCCAAAATGCCACAAAGATGCCAGAATTGCTTTGCAAGCATGAGGGGAGTGTCGTATCTTTATTCTATCATAGGTTGTCGTGCCGCCGTAGGCTGACGGTGGCACCTTGGGTGGGGTTCGAATGCGATGGCTCTGGACAGTTTGACCAACTCCTCCCACCACGAGCTTCCTGCGGGAACCTCGCTTCTGAATGGCGCGTACCGGATTACCGGCACGCTCAGCAGGGGTGGATTCGGCATCATCTATCTGGCGAAAGACGCGCTGGAGCGGATGGTCGTCCTCAAGGAATTTCCCACCGGCCTGTGTGTGCGTGACGGGGCGACCGTCAAGCCGACGCGCGCCGGGATCGGCAGCCGGTTCGATCTGGTCCTCCGCTGCTTTCTGAACGAGGCGCAGGTGCTGGCCATGCTGTCGCATCCCTCCATCGTGCGGGTGCATCAGGTGTTCGAAGAGAACGGCACGACCTATGCCGCGATGGACCATCTGCCGGGCACCGATCTGCTTGAGGTGATCGAAACCCAGCCCCGCCGCCTGCAACCGGCCGAGATCATCACCCTGGCCCGCAAGCTGATCGGGACGGTCGGGCATCTGCACCGCAGCGGGCTTCTGCATTGCGACATCTCGCCCGACAACGTGATCCTGACACCGGCGGGTGAACCAGTGCTGATCGACTTCGGCGCGGCGCGGGCGGTCGCGCCCCTGGCAGGGCAGACCTATGTCGGGCCCCGCGTGGCCAAGGACGGCTATTCGCCGCCGGAGCAATACCTTCCGGGCGCAAACCTGGGGCGAAGCAGCGATCTTTATGCCCTGGCAGCCTCGCTTCATCATCTGATCAGCGGCGCGTTGCCCGAACCGGCCGAGCGGCGCCTGGCCGCGCGCAACGCCGGCAGGGCCGACCCCTGCGTCGCCTTGGCAAAGCTGCGGCCGGATGGCGGGACGATGGCGCGCGCGGGCTTTCCGGCCGGGTTTCTGGAAAGCATCGACCGGGCCATGGCGGTCGAGCCTGCCGCGCGGTTCGCCTCGGCCGACGATTGGCTTGCTGCCCTGACGCCCCGCGTGGTGCGGCCGGAAAAGCCGGTGATCCTGTTGCGGCGGTCGGCGATCCGGACCGCGCCAATGCAATCGATGGCTGCGGGCCACCCGGTCCGGGCAGAGCAGCCCGCAGGCGTTTGACCGGCAACGGCAGCGTCGTCGCGGACCCCTCCGACACATCCTTGCGAGCCGGGCAGCGCAGGGGGTGCATACCGGCCGGACCGGGGCTATATTGGCCGGATGATGTACCGCTTTGCCGCCTTGGCCCCTTTCCTGATCAGCCTTGTCCTTCCCGACATCACCACGGTCGAGACGGATTTCACCCAGATCAACGCGGATGGCACGATCTCGACCGGCAAGATCTATATCGAGCGTCCGGGCCGGGTGCGGTTCGAATATGCCCCGCCCGACCGCAGTCTGGTGATCGCGGCGGCGCAGGCGGTCACGATCTATGACGGCAAGTCCAACCAGGCGCCCGAAACCTATCCGCTGCGGCGTACGCCGCTGAACCTGATCCTGGCCGATGACATAGACCTTGCCACCGCCAACATGGTCATCGGCCATGTCGAGGATGGCCCCTCCACCCGGGTTCTGGCGCAGGACCCCGAGTATCCGGAGTATGGCAGCATCGAACTCGTCTTCACCGCCGACCCGGTCGAGCTTCGGCAATGGGTCATCATCGACGATCTCGGAACCGCCACCACCGTGATTCTGGGCGAGATGATCAAGGGCGAAGAGCTGGAGCCCGGCCTTTTCGACACCACCCTCGAGGCCGAGCGGCGCGCGAACTGATCCCGCGTCCTACCGGCAATAGGCGAGCTGCTGGCGATACATCTCGGATCGCAGGCCGACCGCGACGGCCACATCCACCAGCCAGGGCTTGCCAAGGTAGCTTTGGTTGACATAGCCGGTGCGGCCTTCGTGATAGGCCAGGTATTGCGCCGAGGCGTCCGACTTCGGGATGCCCAGCGTCTGGGTCGTCTGGTCGATGTACCAGCCCATGAAATCGGTCGCATCGCCGATGTCGTCGCGCTTTGACCGTCGGCT
>NCDS01000159.1 GCA_002280315.1 Rhodobacterales bacterium 32-66-7
CATGTCCTGCACGGTGATGTCCTGGCCCTTGTAGCGGCCCGGCAGGATCGACCCGCCGTAGATGAAGACCGACGGCACGTTCAACCGCACCATCGCCATCATCATCCCCGGCAAGGACTTGTCGCAGCCCGCAAGCCCCACGATCGCGTCATAGCAATGCCCGCGCATCGTCAATTCCACCGTATCGGCAATCGCATCGCGCGAGGCGAGGGACGACCGCATCCCCTCATGCCCCATCGCGATGCCGTCGGTCACGGTGATCGTGGTGAACTCACGCGGAGTCCCCCCGCCCTTCTTCACCCCGTGCTTCACGATCTGCGCCTGACGGTTCAGCGCGATGTTGCAGGGCGCCGCCTCGTTCCAGCAGGTCGCGACGCCAACCCAGGGCTGGTGAATCTCTTCCTCGGTGATGCCCATCGCGTAGAAATAGCTGCGGTGCGGCGCACGGGCCGGGCCTTCGGTGACGTGGCGGCTGGGAAGCTTTGACTTGTCGAAACGCTGGTTGGTCATGGCGGGTCCTTGCTGGCGACGGGGCAGGCAACTGGCCTTGCTTGCAGGGATAATGACCCGGCCAGCGGTGGGCAAGGCGATTTGCAGCGCGCTTTAGCCGCCGTTCAACGCCACGGTGGCCGAGCGCATGACCCCGTCAAGCGCCAGCCGCAGCGCATCGACGCCGCCGACATAAAGATCAAGCGGATCAGAAAGCGCCGGGATCATGGCCGAGATCCGAGGCTCCAGCGCATAGATGCCGGTGGCGATCAAGGACAGCGTCATGACCATCAGGAAACCGCTGCGGAAACCGCCCTGACGGTCGCCGGACACAACCACATCCGCGCCGGGTTCGGCATTCGTCTCGGTCGGGCGCAGGGTGGAATTGATCTCTTCGACATCGGGCAGAAGATCGCGGCGGGCTGCGGGCCGGGCGTCGTCGGCGGGGTCGAGCGCGGCCAGCGCAGCGGCGGTGGCACGGTCGGGCATCGCCGCCTCCACCCCAAGGTCGGGCTGGCTTTCCAAGGGCACGGCCATGCCCCGGCGGGCCATCGCCTCACGCTCGGCCTCTTCGCGCAGGATGGTCAGGACGCCTTCATCCATCGCATAGCCAGCCGGTGGCGTCGGGTCGGGCGTGAAGGGTTGGTCGGGATCGTCCTCCAGACCGTCCTCCGGATCCTCGTCATCGGCAGTCTTGTCAGAAACCGCCTCGGGCTCAGGCGATTGCCGGGTTGCGTCAGGGGTGTCGGTGTCGGCCTCAGGGGCAGCCACGTCGGACGACAGTACCTCAGGCGGCGCATCAAGCGGCGGCTCATCGGCGAGCGCCCTGGCAAGCGCAGCCTCTGCGTCCATGTCGGCCGGTTGCGGATCCGTCGCGGGCGCGGCTTTCGCGGCTTTGTCGGCAGGCGCGGGAGCAGTTTCGGCGGTCTCTGCATCAAGCGCGGCGTCGGGGGCAGGCGCGGACGTGGCTTCAGGGATCGGCGCAGGCGCAGGTTCGGCAAGGTCATCAGGCACCGACACCGGCGCGGCTTCGGGCAGGACAAATTCGGTCTCGGGACGGGCGAAGAACCAGGCATGGCCACAGCTTGCGCATTGCACATCCCGACCGGTGTCGGGGATCGCATCCTCGGGTACTTCGTACGTCGCGGCACAGTTTGGGCAAACCAAGCGCATTATTATCCCTCAAAGCCTGTTCCCGGCCTTCTTCGGCAAGTTGTAACCCCTAATTCCTGTTGTTCCAAGGCTTTGTCGCGTATAACTGTTTAATCTGTGCGATGGAAAGCGCAGCTGCCACACTCGCCACCGGCGAATTCGTGAACTTTCAGACCGGAGATCCGGGCGGGGAATGACGTGATCGCTTTTGAGAACGCAGCCTACAGCTATGGCGGCGGCGAGCTTCTCGGCGATGTCTCGCTGCGTCTTTCCCCCGGGTCGTTCCATTTCCTGACCGGGCCTTCGGGATCGGGGAAATCCACCTTCCTCAAGCTCGCCTATGCCGAGTTGAAGCCGACCGCGGGCCGCGTCACCCTGTTCGACCGCGACGTGACCGAGCTTTCGCGCGACGATGTCGCCCGCGCGCGCCGCCGGATCGGGATCGTGCATCAGGACTGCAAGTTCCTTGATCACCTGACGCTGGCGGCCAACATGGCGCTGCCGTTCACCGTGTCCGACCGCGAAAGCGCGCCGCAGGATCTTGAGGATCTGCTGGCCTGGGTCGGCCTCAAGCACCTCTCCGGCTCGCTCCCGCCGCAGCTTTCGGGGGGGGAGCGTCAGCGGGCGGCGCTGGCCCGGGCGGTGATCGTCGATCCGGATGTGATCCTGGCGGACGAACCCACCGGCAACGTCGATTGGGAGATGTCGCTGCGCATCCTGACCCTGCTGGTGGAATTGAACCGCATGGGCAAGACGATCCTGGTCGCGACGCATGATCTGAACCTGATCCGGCAGGCCAAGGCGCAGATTCAGGCGCGGGTGCTGCGGATATCGAAGCACCGCATCCAGCTTGCCGGGGCCGATCTGTGAAGCCGCCAAAGGCCAAACCCGCCAGCCCGGCGACACGCGCGCTGCAGGTGGTGCCGCCTTCGGGCCCCACGGCATGGCTTACGACCTTCACCGCCGGGGCGATGACCTTTCTTTGCGTCTTCGCGCTGGCCTTGTCGCTCGCCTCTGGCCGTCTTGCCGATCGCTGGTCCGAAGCTTTGGCCCGCACCGCGACCATCCGGCTGTCGGCCCCGCCCGAACAGGTTGACCTGCAAAGCGACGCCATCCGCGCGGTCCTGTCCACCACCCCCGGCGTCGCCAGCTTTCGCGTGATCGACGATAGCGAGGCGCGGGCGCTGTTGGAGCCATGGTTCGGCCCCGGCCTGCCCTTGGAGGCGCTGCAGATCCCCCGCCTGTTCGAGGTGGTGGAGGCTGACCCGCCCTACGATTCCGAAGGCCTGCGCCAGCGTCTGGCCGCCGAAGCGCCGGGCGCGCTGCTGGACGATCACACCCGCTGGCGCCGCCCGCTGGCCGAAGCGGCAGAGCGGATCCGGCTTCTGGGCATCCTGTCCATCGCGCTGATCGGGGCCACGATGGCGGCGATGATCACGCTTGCGGCGCTTTACCCTGCGCGCGATGCTGGGCGCGGTCATCGGCGCTGCGGCCGGGATGGCCGGGGTTGCGGCGCTGCCGGTGGCGGATGCCGCCGGGGGGTTCCTGACCGGGCTTGGCTTTACCGGCACGGGCTGGCTTTGGCCGCTGATCCTGCCACCGCTGGCCGGGCTGGTCGCGTTTTCAGCCACCCGCCGCGCTGCCTTTGCCAAGCTGAAAGAGCTGACATGACCGCGCTTCGCTGGCTCGCCTCGCTGGTGTTCACCCTGCAGATGTATCTGGCGATGGCCGTCATTGCGCTGGTCTTTGCGCCCTGGGCGTTGTGGTCGTCCCGGGGTGCGCGTTTTGCGATGCAGACCTATTGCGCCTGGGTGTTCTTCAGCCTGCGCCTCCTTTGCGGTCTGCGGTGCGAGGTGCGCGGCCAACCCCCGGAGGGTGAGGCGCTGATCGCGGCCAAACACCATAGCTTTCTCGACATCATGATGCTCTTCCACGCCTTGCCGGCGGCCAAGTTCATCATGAAGCGCGAGCTGATCTATGCCCCCTTCCTTGGCCAATACGCCCTGCGCATCGGCTGCGTGCCGGTCAACCGGGGCAAGCGCGGCCAGGCGATTGCCAGGATGAAGGCCGACGTCGCGGCAGGCGCGGCCGAGCCGGGGCAGTTGATCATCTATCCCCAAGGCACGCGCGTCGCTCCCGGCGCGACGCTGCCCTACAAGGTCGGGACCGGGGTGCTATACGAGCAACTGGGCCAGACCTGCCATCCGGTGGCCACCAACGTCGGCCTTTACTGGCCAAAGCACGGCATCCTGCGCCGCCCCGGTGTCGCGGTGGTGGAGTTTCTGCCGCCCATCGCCCCCGGCCTTCCTGTGCCCGAATTCATGACCAGGCTTGAGGGTGAGATCGAGGATGCGTCGAACCGCCTGCTCGCCGAGGCTGGTTTCATTGCTCCGCCTGATCGATCCGCCGGAAGCTGACCGCAAGCACCGACAGGAACCGCCGCAGAAACGCCGGGTGTGAGGTGTGGGGATCAGCCGCCGCATCGCCCCAACCCGCGAGGTCCCGCAAACAGCGGACGCGTTCGGGGTCGATATGGCGCAGGGCATTTAACCCGGCTTCGCGCAGCATGCAGGCGTCGGCGATCATCTCGATCACCGGATAGCTGGCGCCGGCGGCTGCATCCTCTGTCGTCTCCCCCAGAAGCGCCACCAGATCGCGTACCGACATCGGGGCAAGACGGCTGGCAAGCTCCTTTGGCCACAGCGTCGGGATACGGATGTTGCGAATGCGGCTTCGATACTGTGCGGCGAGGAAGTCGCCAAAGGGCAGTCCCGGGGCTTCCCGCCCCTCATCCGCGTAAAGCGCTGTCAGGCGGGGATCGGCGGGCAGGTCGTCCAGTGGCACGGTCATGGCGCGGATCGTATCCCCCCTGGCCTCGATCACCGTATAGCCGGGGGCAAAGCTGACGAGGGACGGCAGCGCCGCATTGGTCAGGGTGCCGCTGCCCGTCACCATCCTTGTGGTCGCGGTCACATGGAGATGCCCCCCGGCATGCCAGTTCAGCCCCGCCCCGATCAGCGCCTGCCCCACCGCCGGGGTGGGCGTGCGGCGGACAAAGGCGGTCTGGCCGAACAGCGCCGCCTCTGACCCGGCGGTATCCTCAAACGGGTCCAGCACCGGGTAATGCGACACCGTGACCAGCGTCTTGTCCGACGCCCTTGCCCGGGCGGTCACGCTGGCGATCCAGGGCAAGAGGAACGGCTTCACCCGCAAAAGCGCCGTCCAGCCCGCATCGGCGGGGTCAAGGAAGGCCTGCTTCCGCGTCGGATCACGGCGACCCGGGCGTGGTTCGAACACGTTTGCATCAATGAGAAGGAGCCACAGCCCCGGCTCCGGCTCCACCAGGTAGGAGGCATCCATCAACCGATGCGTGACCGATCCATCCGCAGCGGTGGCGTCATGCATCCGATCCCCGGGCGCGTCGCTGGAACCGAAGGGCGTTTCCCAATGGAGATGCCAGGGCTGACGAAAGAGGCCGAAGGCGGCCATCGGCAGAAGCGCAGCGGGCATCCCCTCGCAGCGCATGGCGGCGGACACGACGGCAGCGGGGTCAAGGTCCGGGTCGCTGGTCACCAGCACCGTCCGGCCCGGCGCGGTCATCAGACGGGTCGACACATGCTTGCCATGCGGTCCGTACGCATCGTGATTGCCGGGGATGGCGTGAAACCGCAGGCCATGGTCGGCCTGAAAGTGGTGAAGCAACATGGCCAGACGGCGCACCGTCTCGGCCTGGCCGTCATCGGTATAATCCCCGGCGAGGATGACGTGGCGGATGCCCGAGGCGACGATCCGCTCCAGCGCCGCCCGCAACGCCGCAGCGCTTTCGTTGACCGCCCGCGGGGCACTTTCAACGTCGCGCCAACTGCGCAGGGCAAGCCGTTCCCCCGCAACTTCTACCCCTATGCCGCCGAAGTCGCCGGTGGGATCGTGAAAATGCGCATCGGCGATGATGGCGATGCGGTGCGGGCCGCCCTGTGCCATCATCCGCGCTTGCGGTACAGGAAATAGCGGTCGGCATCGACCCCGGCGGGCAGGGGCAGCGGCAGAAGGTCGGGATGCTGCAAAGGCAGGCCCGAGGCGGCAATCCCCCCCGGCCCCAGCAGCCCAGCGGCCAGACCGGGCAGCCAGGTCAGCGTCGCGGCATCCCGGTCGGGATACCCGGTGCCGATATCGGCATGCACCAGCGCCGCGCCCTGCCCGACAAAGGCTTGTGCGGTCTGCGCAATGTCGCCCAGGATCAGATCCTCCGGGGCGGGGATCGACGAGGCATGCGCCCCCAGCGCCCGGTCGAAGGCGATGATCCGGCGGTCGGGGAACAGCTCCCTCAGGTGGCTGAAGGTGCGCCCGTTGCCAAGGCCGATCTCCAGGATCGCGCCGACCCCGGGCAGCGACAGGTCGCGGGCCAGATGGTTCAGGATGTCGCGCTGCGCGGTCATCCGGCGGATGAAGCTGTCAAGTCGACTCATCGCGCCCCCTCATGCCTTGAAGATATGCGGGGCGGTGATGCCAAGGCGGCCGAAGACGTTCCGTGTGTCGATGATCAGGGCCGACCAGCGGGCAAGGGCCGCATAGTCGATCCCGTCATGGTCGGTGGAGATCAGGACAGCATCGAACCCACGCACCGTGGCCTCGTCCAGGGGCGTCGACCGCCGCCCTTTCAGCCTGCCATAGGCACGGGTCGGGGGAACCTCGGCCACATGCGGGTCGTGGAAGGCGGCGGTGCCACCCCGTTCCTCGATCAACTCGATCAGCTTCAGGGACGGGCTTTCGCGGATGTCGGGGACGTTCTTCTTGTAGGCGAGCCCGATCACCAACACGCGGGAGCGGCTTAGCGCGCGGCCAAGGTGGCGGTCCAAAGCCTCGGCCAGGCGGGTCACCACATGGCGCGGCATGGCGGAGTTGATCTCTCCCGCCAGTTCGATGAAGCGGGTGGTGAGTTCGTATTCCCGCGATTTCCAGGTGAGGTAGAACGGGTCGATCGGAATGCAGTGCCCGCCAAGCCCGGGACCGGGGTAGAACGGCATGTAGCCGAAGGGCTTGGTCTTGGCGGCGTCGATCACCTCCCAGATGTCCACCCCCATCGCCTCGTAGATGACCTTGAGCTCGTTCACGAGCGCGATGTTCACCGCGCGAAAGACGTTTTCGGTCAGCTTCACCGCCTCGGCCGTGGCGGTGGTAGAGACCGGAACGGTGGTCTTCACCACCGCACCATAGAACGCCTGCATCAGCGCGCCCGCCACCGGCCCGTCCCCGGCGATGACCTTGGGGATCGACGAGGTATCGAAGGCGCGGTTGCCCGGATCTTCGCGTTCCGGCGAAAAGCCGAGGTGGAAATCATGGCTGGAGCGCAGGCCGGTCGCCTCAAGCACCTGTTTCACCGGGCCATCCGTGGTGCCGGGGTAGGTCGTGGATTCCAGCACGATCAACTGGCCGGGGCGCAAGGTGCGGGCGATGTCCTGACAGGTGCGGGTGACGAAGGAAAGGTCAGGCTCACGATGCCTGGTCAGCGGGGTCGGCACGCAGATCACGATGACATCGCAGGCGCCAAGCCCGGCGAAGTCGCCCGTGGCGGTGAAGCGTCCAGCCGCCACTTCGGCGGCAAGGATCGACTCGGGTACCGCCTCGATATAGCTTTGCTTTCCGGCGATGGCGACGATCTTGGCCGGATCGGTGTCGAACCCGGTGACCGTGAAGCCCGCCCGCGCGACCGCCATTGCCAGGGGCAGGCCGACATAGCCAAGGCCGATCACGCCGACACGCGCCTTCCGGCTTTCGATCAGCGACAGAAGGGACACTTGCGCTCCGATGCGGTGGGTCAGGCCTTCGGGATGGGCGAGTTTCCGGGGTCTGTCAAGCCGGGTGCCGACACGATTTCGCTGTTGCCCCGGCCCCGGATTGCGCCAAGGTTGCGACGAACGCCCGCTTTCAAGGCCTCCCTGATGCCCCCGGCCCGCCGACCGCTGAACGTCGCCTTCTATGCCCCGCTGAAAGCGCCGGACCATCCGGTGCCCTCGGGCGACCGGCTGATGGCGCGGATGCTGGTCGCTTGCCTTCAGAGGGCGGGGCATAGGGTGACGGTCGCCTCGGACCTGCGCGCCTATCTGGGGCGGGCTGATGATGTGGCGGGCTGGTCGGCGCTACAGACCGCCGCGCAGGCGGAATGCGAACGGCTGGCGCAGGGTTGGGCAGGGGCGGTGCCCGACCTCTGGTTCGCGTATCACCCCTATTACAAATCGCCGGACCTGATTGGCCCCGCCCTCGCCCAGCGGTTCGGGCTGCCCTATGTGACGTGTGAGGCGTCATACTCCACCCGGCGCAACCTTGGCATCTGGGCCGAGATGCAGGCGCTGATGCTGGACATGGTCAAGGGGGCTGCGCTGAACCTCTGTCTGACCGGGCGTGACCGGGCGGGCCTTCTGGCCGCAGCTCCCAAGGCCCGGGTGGCGCGGTTTCCGCCCTTCATCGACACCTCGCCCTTTTCGCGCGACCCGGCACCTGAGCCGGGGCATCTGGTGACCGTCGCCATGATGCGGGGCGGCGACAAGCTGCAAAGCTACCGGCTGCTGGCCGCTGCCCTGAAGCTGATGCCCGAGGGTTTGCCATGGCGGCTTTCCGTGGCCGGTGACGGTCCAGAGCGCGCCGAAGTGCAGGCGCTGTTCGCCGGACTGGCCCCCGGTCGGATCACCTGGCTGGGCCTTCTGCCGCGCGAAGGGGTGGCGGAGCTTCTGTCCCGTGCGGCCGTCCAT
>NCDS01000160.1 GCA_002280315.1 Rhodobacterales bacterium 32-66-7
ACGGCATCCTCGAACCCCTGCGCGGGGCGGTCGCGCAGGTCGTCCAGGGCCACCGTCTCCAGCACCGCAAGCCGCGCGCCGGAGAGGCTTGCCCCGGTCAGGTCGGCGGGCCGCTGGCCGTGCAGCGCCGCCAGAAGATGGGCGCAGTCCTCGACCGAATGGGCCAGGGGGCCGATGGTGTCGAAGGTCTCGCACAGGGGCACGGTCCCGGCCATCGGCAGGCTGCCGTGGGTGGTCTTGAGGCCCACCAGATCGTTCCAGGCTGCCGGGATCCGGACCGAGCCGCCGGTGTCCGACCCGATGGCCGCCGGGGCCAGGCCGAAGGCGACCGAGGCCGCCGCGCCCGAGGACGAGCCGCCCGGCACCGCGCGGTCGTCGTTCAGGCAGGGCGGCGTTCCCGTCACCGGGTTGAGGCCAAGGCCCGAGAACGCCAGTTCCGACATATGCGTCTTGCCCAGACAGACCAGCCCCGACTGCGTCGTCGATTGCAGGACCACGGCGTCAGTTTCGGGCGTGCGATGCCGAAGCAGCGCCGACCCCGCCTCGGTCGCGATGCCGGCGGTGTCGAAGAGGTCCTTCCAGCTGACCGGCACCCCGTCCAGATTGCCTTTCCGCAGACCGGTCTTGGCGCGGGCGGCGGCGGCCATCGCCTCACCCCGCGCGCGGTCCGGGGTGGCGCGGGCATAGATGCGCGGGGCCAGGGGGTGGGTGTCGATGCTGTCCAGAAACGCCTCGACCAACTCAACCGGATGGATGCGCCCGGTCCCGATCTCGCGCCCAAGGTCCGAGGCGGTCATATAGGCCCAGGTGCCGGTCATCGGATGCTCCCCTTTTCCCGGACGGTAGCGGCTTGCAGACGCATGGACAATCGCCCTCGGCGCAGTATGTCTGAGGGTATGAGAACGGACAGTGATATCCTGATCGTGGGTGGCGGGCTGAACGGCCCGGCCTTGGCGCTGGCGCTGGCGCAGGGCGGCTTTCGCGTCACCGTGGTCGATGCCCGCCCGGCCCCCGACCGTGCCGAGGCGGGGTTCGACGGGCGGTCCTATGCGCTGGCGGTCGCCTCGGTGCGGCTTTTGCAGGCGATCGGGGTCTGGCAGGCGGTGGCCAGGGACGCCCAGCCGATCCATCAGATCAAGGCGAGCGATGGTCGCGCAGGTGAAGGGGCGGCACCGTTCTTCCTGCACTTCGATCACACCGAGATCGAGGACGGCCCGATGGGCCATATGCTTGAGGATCGGCGGCTTTACCGCGCGTTCCTGGACGCCATGGGTGCCGCGCCGAACGTGACCCTGCTGTCGGGCGAGACGGTGGTGGCGCAGGAGATCGGGCCTGCCGCGGTGACGGTGACCTTGCGCTCCGGTCGCGTCCTGACGGCGGGGCTGCTGGTCGGCTGCGACGGGCGCGGCTCGGGCGTCGCCACGCGGGCTGGCATTCGCCGGGTCGGCTGGGCTTACGGGCAGACCGCCCTTGTCACCGCGATCCGGCATGAGCGGGACCATCAGGGCATCGCACATCAGTTCTTCATGCCCGCAGGACCGCTGGCGATCCTGCCCCTGAAGGGCGGGCACCATTCGAACATCGTGTGGAGCGAGGCAACCGCCACCGCCGAGGCGATCCAGGCCTTGGCCGACGCCGAATACCTCGCGGCGCTGCGGCCACGCTTCGGCGATTTCCTGGGCGAGATCACCTTGGCCGGGGACCGCTATACCTATCCCCTGTCGCTGTCCCTGGCCGAGCGTTTCGTGGCCCCGCGCCTTGCTCTTGTCGGCGATGCGGCGCATGGCGTGCATCCGATTGCCGGGCAGGGCCTCAATCTTGGCCTGCGCGATGTGGCAGCACTGGCCGAAGTGCTGATCCTGGCCCGCAGGCGTGGAGAGGATGTCGGCAACGCAGCCGCGCTTCAGGCCTATCAGCGCTGGCGGCGGTTCGATGCCACCTCGCTGGCGCTTGGGATGGATACGGTGAACCGGATATTCTCCACCGACAATCCGATCTTGCGGCTGGGCCGCGATCTTGGCATGGGGGCGATCACCGCCCTGCCTGCCCTGCGGCGCGGCTTCATGCGCAGGGCTGCCGGGCTGACCGGCCAGATGCCGAGGCTGATGACCGGGCAGCCGCTGTAACAGCCCGCTTCGCTTTCGCCCAAAACTTGGGCAGGTGCGGCCAAAGCATGCAGCAAGTCGCTGGCCTTGGCCCCGGTTTTCCCACAAACTCCACCCAGACCCTCGCCCAACGGCGGGAACGCACCATAGTGGCTTTGACGGATCGGGCGTTTTGCATCCCGACCACAGGGGAGACTACATGATGACGAAATATCTTCTGGCCTCGGTCGCGGCGCTGGCGGCGATGCCTGCCCTTGCCCAGAACACCGCGGTGACCTTTGGCACCAACTGGGTCGCGCAGGCCAAGATTGAGGCCCTGCCCGGCAATCGGATGCACGCCATGCGCCGCATCATCGTGACCCATCCCGGGGCGGCGGCCTCGTTTGCCGATCTGGCCAAGCTCGACAAGCTTCTGATCTCGGACCAGGGCGTGCTGACCTTCTGGGCCTGGATGATCCAGGCCTATGGCTTCAAGCCGGAACAGCGTGAGGTTTATACCTTCTCCGCCGCACCGCTGATCGCCAATGTGACCTGGGGGATGCAGGGGTATCTGTCGTCGGAGCCCTATTTCTTCGAAAAGGAAACCGGCATCAAACCGGATGTCTGGCTGATCGCCGACGCGGGCTATACCGCCTATTCCACCACGGTCGAGACGCTGGCCAGCAACGTGACCGACCGGCCCGAGGTGGTGCAGTGCTTCGTCGACGGCTCGGCCATCGGCTGGACCAACTATCTCTATGGTGACAACTCGGCTGCGAACGCGCTGATCAAGAAAGACAATCCCGAGATGACGGATGAGGCGATTGCCTACGCCATCGACACGATGAAGGCGAACGGGATCGTCTTTTCGGGTGAGGCGCTGACGATGGGCGCGGGTGCCATGACCGACGCCAAGATCGAAGATTTCTTCCAGAAGATGGCGGCCGTCGGTGCGGTTCCAGCCGATCTTGACTGGAAGGCGTCCTATACGCTCCAGTTCGTGAACAAGGGCGTCGGGCTTGACCTGAAGCCGGCTGAGTAAGGCTTGCGCTTTCACGGGGGCCACGCTGGCCCCCGTGCTTCTGGATGGTAGATGACCCACCTTTCGCCCCACCCCGTATCGGCAGAGGTCCTGCCACTTGGCCAGCGTCCTCGCCTCTTGGAGATGGCGGGTATCTCGAAGGTGTTCAACGGCCAGGTCACCGCCTTGCAGGGGATGAACCTGACGCTGGATGAGGGGGACTTCCTGTCGCTCCTCGGCCCCTCCGGTTGCGGGAAGTCGACGGCGCTGCGGCTGATCGCGGGGCTGATGCGGCCGACCGCCGGGCGCATCCTGTGGAACGGGCCGCAAAGCCGGGGCGACATCGGCGTGGTGTTTCAGGAACCGACGTTGATGCCCTGGGCCACCGTGGCGCGGAACGTCTGGCTGCCGTTCCGGCTGCGCGGGCAATCCTTCGCCTCGGTCAAGGGTCGGATCGAAACGGCGCTTGACCTGGTGGGGCTGTCGAATTTCGCCGGGTCCTACCCGCGTGAGCTGTCGGGTGGGATGAAGATGCGGGTCTCGATCGCGCGGGCCTTCGTCACCAACCCGCGGCTGATCCTGATGGACGAACCCTTTGCCGCACTGGACGAGATCACGCGCCAGAAGCTGAACAACGACCTTCTGGCGCTGAAGGAAAAGATCGGCTGCACGGTCATCTTCGTCACCCATTCGGTGTTCGAAAGCGTGTTCCTGTCCGACCGCATCGTGGTCATGGCCGCCCGCCCCGGCCGCGTGGTGGAGGAGGTGCGCGTGCCCGCCCCCTATCCGCGCGACATGGGCTTTCGCACCTCACCCGAGTATGCAGCGCAGACGCTGGTCGTCTCCAAAGCCCTCCGCCGCGCGATGGGAGAGGAGGCATGAGCGACCCGGCCTTCGACGCGGATGAGGCCCGCCGTGCCCGCAACCGGCGGATCGAAGGCGTGGCGCGTTGGGCCTTGCCGCTGCTGGTCGTCCTGTTGACCCTGTGGGCCTGGGACTGGTTTTCCAACAGCACCCAGACGCGCGGCCTGATCTTTCCCGAACCGGCCAAGGTCTGGGCGCGGCTTCTGGCGGATCGTGAGCTTCTGTTCGGCTCGCTTCTGGTGACGCTGCGGATCACCTTCCTTGCGCTTGGTATCGCTGTGATGGGTGGGGTCCTCCTCGCGATCCTGTTCACGCAAAGCCGGTTTGCCGAGCTTGTGTTCTTTCCCTATGCGGTGGTCTTGCAGGTCACGCCCATCGTCTCCATCGCGCCCCTGATCTTCATCTATGTGCAGGACCCCCTGGCGCGCGTCCTGATCTGCGCCTGGATCGTGGCGTTCTTTCCGATCCTGTCGAACACCACGCTTGGCCTCAAATCCACCGACCGCAATCTGGTGGACCTGTATGCGATCTACGGCGCCAGTTGGTGGCAGCGGCTTTTGTATCTGCAACTGCCGTCGTCGCTGCCCTATTTCCTTGGCGGTTTGCGCATCGCCGGGGGGCTGGCGCTGATCGGGGCCATCGTGGCGGAGTATGTGGCGGGGATCAGCGGATCCGCCTCGGGCCTGGCGTTCCGGATATTGGAGGCGAGCTACCGGCTCAACTACCCCCGCATGTTCGCGGCGCTGATCCTGATTGCCGTCGTGGGGGTCCTGATCTTCGCCGCGACCTCGTTCCTGTCCTGGCTCCTGTTGCGCAAATGGCACGAAAGCGCCCTTGGCCGCGAGTCATGAGCGATTTTCGCACCCTTCCCGATGGTCCGGTGACGCTGCGCAATGTCACGGTGCCCGCCTGCCTGCTGGGGCAGCCGGGTGGTCTGGTGCGCATGGACCTGTCGCTGGCCGGGGGCCGGATTGTGGCCGGGGGTGGTCAGGTGGTCGACATGGGTGGGGCGATGGTCCTGCCCGCCTTCACCGACATGCACACCCATCTCGACAAGGGCCAGATCTGGGGCCGCAGCCCGAACCCCGACGGGACCTTCATGGGCGCGCTCGGCGCTGCCGGTCTGGACCGGGAGCGGTTCTGGACCCGTGAGGATGTGCGTCGGCGGATGGAGTTTTCGCTCCGCTCCGCCTACGCGCATGGCACCCAAGCGATCCGCACCCATCTCGACAGCATCCCGCCGCAGGATGCGATCTCCTGGCCCCTGTTCATGGCGATGCGCGAGGAATGGGCCGGGCGGATCGACTTGCAGGCGGTGTCATTGGCCGGGTGTGACATGGTGCTGGACCCGGCCTTTGAAACCCTCGCCGACCGGGTGGCGGCGGCGAAGGGTGTGCTCGGCCTTTTCACCTTTCCCATGCCCGACATGCCGGAACGCCTGCGCCAGTTCTTCCGCCTTGCCGCCGAACGCGGCCTCGATACCGACTTCCACGCCGATGAGACGATGGACCCCACCGTCAACACCCTGGCGCAAATCGCCGAGGCGGCGCTCGCGACCGGGTTCAGGGGCCGCATCGTCGCCGGGCACTGCTGTTCGCTTGCAACGATGCCAGAGGATCAGGCGCTGCGAACTCTCGACCGTGTCGCCAAAGCCGGGATCGGGATCGTCAGCCTGCCGATGTGCAACCTTTACCTGCAGGACCGCCATCCCGACCGCACCCCGCGCCAACGGGGGATCACCCTGGTGCATGAGGCGAAGGCGCGGGGGATGAAGGTCGCCTTCGCCTCGGACAACACCCGCGATCCGTTCTATGCTTACGGCGATCTCGACATGGTGGAGGTATTGCGCGAGGCGACGCGAATCGCCCATCTGGACCATTCCGGCGACGACTGGGTGCAATCCGTGTTGGCCACTCCGGCGCAGATGTGTGGCTTCGCCTCCCCCAGCCTTGCCCACGGCGCACCCGCAGACCTCGTGATCTTCCGCGCCCGCACCTGGGGTGAGCTCTTCGCCCGCCCGCAGGCCGACCGCATCGTCCTTCGCGCCGGTCGCCAGATCGACCGCACCCTGCCCGATTATGCCGAGCTTGATGATTTGATGAGGACCGCATGACCACCGAAGCCCCAAGGCCCGCATGGACCATCTGACCGCCGATTTCGTCGTCAGCCCGAAAAGCGAGGCCGAGGTGGTCGAGGTTCTGCGCCTGGCCCACCATCACAACGTGCCGGTGACGGTGCGGGGGGCGGGGACCGGCAACTATGGTCAGGCGATGCCGATGCGCGGCGGAGTGGTCCTGCACATGAAGCACCTCAACAAGGTCAGGGCGGTCCTTCCCGGCCGGGTGATCGTGGAACCCGGCTGCATCCTGCGCGACCTTGATGCCGCGACCCGTGCGCATTCGGGGCAGGAGCTGCGGATGCATCCATCGACCTACACCACCGCCACCATCGGCGGGTTCATCGGCGGTGGGTCGGGCGGGATCGGGTCCTGCACTTGGGGCGTGCTCCGTGACCTTGGCAACATCCTGCGCCTGCGGGTGGTGACCGCCGAGGCCGAACCGCAGGTGATCGAATTCACCGGGGAGGAGCTGCACCGCGTCTCCCATGCCTATGGCACGAACGGCGTGATCACCGAGGTGGAGGTTCCCCTCGCCCCCGCCTATGACTGGATCGACATCCTGGTGACGCACCGCGATTTCGCCACCGCCGTCCAGATCGCAGGCGACCTTGGCCATCAGGACGGCATCCTGAAAAAGCTGATCTCGGTCTATGAGGCGCCGACCGCAAGCGCCTATTTCCCCCGCGTCGCCCCGCATGTGACGGCTGAGGACGCGCTGATCGGCCTGATGATCGCACCGCACAGCATGGATGGCTTCCTGACCTTTCTGCACCGCTACCCCGGTGCCAGACTGATCTTCCGCAGCGATGCGACGCATTGGCCCAAGGAACCCGGGCCGGTGTTCGAATACGGCTGGAACCACACCACGCTGCGCGCGCTGAAGGTCGATCCGGCGATCACTTACCTCCAGGTCCTCTACGCGCCGGGCACCTATGAGGCGAAGATTGCCGAGGTTCGCGCGGCTTTTCCGGGCGAACTCCTCCAGCATCTGGAAGCCATGCGGGTGGACGGAAAGATGGCCTTTGCCGGGCTGACGCTGGTCAAGTTCACGACCGAGGCGCGGCTAAACGAGATCGTCCGCCTGCATGAGGCGATGGGCTCTATGGTCTTCAACCCCCACCGCTACACGCTGGAGGAAGGCGGGCGGCAGTCCACCGATCCCGGGCAGTTGGCGTTCAAGCGACAGGCGGATCCGAAAGGCATCCTCAACCCGGGCAAGATGATCGCCTGGGACGCGCCGGACTGGACCTATGACCGGATGTATTCGGACCCCGGGATGAAGGCCGCAGAATGACCCGCGCGCTGGTCCTTTACGCCCATCCCTGCGCCGACAGCTACGCCGCTGCCTTGCGGGATGCGGTGACGGAAACCCTTGCCGCGCGGGGCTGGTCGGTGGACCTCTGCGATCTTTACGCCGAGGGGTTCGACCCGGTGATGGGCGAGGGCGAGCGTCGGGGCTATCATGACACGGCCACCAACACCGCCCCGGTGCAGGCGCATGTCGACCGGCTCCGCGCGGCGCAGGCGCTGGTCTTCGTGCATCCGGTCTGGAACTTCGGCTTTCCTGCGATCCTGAAGGGCTACACCGACCGGGTGTTTCTCCCCGGCATCACCTTCCGGCTGGAGGATGGCCACGTGCGCCCGGCGATGACGCATATCCGCAGGCTGGCGGCGGTCACCACCTACGGCGCGAGCCGCATGCGCGCGGTCCTTGCCGGTGACCCGCCGCGCCGGGTGATGGGCCGGGCGTTCCGGCACGCCTGCCGCCCGGACCGCTACCGCTACCTTGCGCTTTACGACATGAACCGGGCGGATGATCCGCGCCGCGCCGGGTTCATTGCCCATGTCCAGCGGCAGATGGAGCGGTTCTGATGCGTCCGAGGGTTGCAAACGGAGGGGTCGCATGACCGGCGCGCGGGACTGGGCGTCGCTTCGCGCGCCAGAGTTTGCCAGCATCGACCCAATGCGCACCATCGCCATCCTGCCGACGGCGGCGGTGGAACAGCACGGCCCGCACCTGCCCGTCGGGACCGATCTGATCATCAACCAGCAGCTCTGCGCGCTGCTGGCCGACCGCGCCCCGCCCGCGATGGACCTGCGGTTTCTGCCTGTGATGGCGGTGGGCAAGTCGAACGAGCATCTCTGGTGTCCCGGCACGCTGACGCTTTCGGCACCAACCGCGCTGGCCGTCTGGACCGAAATCGGGCTTTCCGTCGCGCGGGCCGGGGTCAGGAAGATCGTGATCCTGAACAGCCATGGCGGCAATGCCGACCTCATCTCGATCCTCGCGCGCGAGCTTCTATTCCCCGCAAGAGACGCAATTCGGCATCCACGGCGGCGATGTGGAGACCTCACTCCTGCTCCATTTCCGGCCCGAGACGGTGGACATGGCCGCCGCGCGGGACTTTCGCTCAACCGCCGAAACCGGCGCGATTTCCCCGGTCGGGCCGGTGGGGTACGGCTGGATTTCGTCCGACCTCAACCCGGCGGGCGTGGTCGGCGAGGCGCATCTGGCGACGGCAGAAAAGGGGCGCGTGACGGCAGAGCATTTCGTGGCGGATATCGTCAAGCTCCTTGAGAAGGTTGAGCGCGAGGATGTTGCCGGTTTCGCACCGACCCATGGTCGATAGCCCAAAAGTTTTCCAAAACTTTTGCAAATTCCTTCGAAGGAATTTGGCCCTACCCCCAGGTCGGGAAGAACCTTCCCGCCGGTGACGCGGTGAAGATCTCGCACCCCGTCGCGGTCACGCCCACCGAATGCTCGAACTGCGCCGACAGTGATTTGTCGCGGGTGACGGCGGTCCAGTCGTCGGAAAGGACCATCGTTTCCGCGCGACCAAGGTTCACCATCGGCTCGATCGTGAAGAACATCCCCTCTTCCAGGACCGGGCCGGTACGGGGGCGGCCGTAGTGCAGCACGTTGGGCGGAGCGTGAAACACCCGGCCAAGGCCATGCCCGCAGAAGTCGCGGACCACCGACAGGCCCTGCGCCTCGACATGGGACTGGATCGCATGGCCGATGTCGCCAAAGGTGTTTCCCGGTCGTACCGCCGCGATGCCCTTCTGCAAGGCATCATGCGTCGCCTCGATCAAGCGCTGGGACATGCGGGACAGGGCACCCGCGACATACATCCGGCTGGTATCGCCGTACCAGCCGTCCACGATCACGGTCACGTCGATATTCAGGATGTCACCGTCCTTCAGCGCATCGTCCTTGCGCCGCTTTTCCAGATCGCGTGAGATCGTTTCGGACTTGCTCATCGGGATGGGTGCGCCCGGAATGCCGTGGCAGACCACATGGTTCACGCTGATGCAGGAGGCGTGCCGATACCCCTTGTAGCCGACGGTGGCCGAGGTGACGCCAAGCCGCCTGATCTCGGCCGAGATGAAATCGTCCAGCGCGGCGGTGGTCACCTCGGGGACGACCAGCGGCGCCACGGCGTCAAGGATCCCGGCCGCCACCCGCCCCGCCGCGCGCATGCCGGCGAAATCCGCATCATCATGGATGCGGATGCCGTCCTTGGTGATGCGGGCGCGCAGATCGTCCACCGGGCCTGTCCTTGTCCTTTCCCCTCATTTAAGCCCGCGGGGGCGGAATGGCCAGAGGGCCGGGCTTTGAAAGACCATAGAGCCGGGCTATACCGGCCCCGACGGAAGCAAGGGGCAGCGCATGACCAATCCAACCGCCGCGATTCTGGTGATCGGGGATGAGATCCTGTCCGGCCGCACCCGCGATTCGAACCTGCACTACCTTGCGGGTGAATTGACGCGCGTGGGCATCACCCTGTGCGAAGCCCGGATCGTCGCCGATGTCCATGAAAAGATCGTGGCGGCGGTCCGGGCGTTGTCGGCCTCTCACACCCATCTTTTCACCAGCGGCGGCATCGGGCCGACGCATGACGACATCACCGCCGACGCCGTGGCCGAGGCGATGAGCGCCAGGGTCAGCCACCGCCCCGATGCGATGGCGCTGCTGCAAGCGCATTACGACCGCGCCGGTTTGCCGTTCAACGAGGCGCGGCAACGCATGGCGCGCATTCCCGATGGGGCGACGCTGATCGACAACCCGGTCTCGACCGCGCCGGGCTTCACGCTTGGCAACGTGCATGTGATGGCGGGGGTGCCGAACATCTTTCAGGCGATGGTGGCCAGCCTGCTGCCAAGGCTGGTCGGCGGGCCGCCCCTCCTGTCGCAGTCCCTGCGCGTGGACCGGGGCGAGGGCGAGATTGCCGGTCCCTTCGGTGCGCTCGCGGCCGAGTTTCCGGACCTGTCGATGGGCTCTTATCCGTTCCTCCAGAACGGGGCGCATGGGGCCAACCTCGTGATCCGTGGCACCGACCCCGCCCGCATCGACGAAGCCATGCTTCGGTTGACCCGGCTCTTCGGCTGATGTCCGGGACCCTCACTGACCTCCGTCGGCTGATGGAGGCGACCTGGCCCCCCGCCCGGTCCTGGCGTGAGGGGCCGTTCCGTCTGCGCGACGGGGCGGGGGGCGGCAAGCGGGTGTCGGCTGCAAGCGCGGTCGGGCAATGGAGCGTGGCCGACCTTGACCGGCTTGCCCCGGTCGGTCTTGTGCTGATCGGCGCGGGGGACGATGCCCTTGACAGAGCGCTTGCCGATCGGGGCTGGCGGATCGTCGACCCGGTTCTTGCCTATGCAGCACCGCTTGACCAGCTGATGGCCGACCTGCCGCCGCTTGCCGCCTTTGCCCATTGGCCCCCCTTGCAGATCGCACAGGAGATCTGGGCCGAGGGTGGGATCGGCCCGGCGCGCCTGTCGGTGATGGAACGTGTCGCGGGCGACAAGGTAGCACTTCTGGCACGGCTGGGCGACCGACCCGCAGGCGTGGCCTTTGTCGCCCGGGACGGCGACGACGCGATGCTGCACGCGCTTGAGGTGCGGCCCCCGTTTCGCCGCCAGGGCGTGGGCCGGGTGCTGATCCAGGCGGCGGCGAACTGGGCTGGCGGTCTGGGGGCGCAGCGCCTGTCGCTGGTCGTCACCGCGCAGAACCACGCCGGTTGCGCGCTCTACGCTCGCCTTGGGATGGAAGTTGTGGGACAGTATCACTACCGAATGAACGATCGCGGAAGTCTTGGTTAGTGCGGCGATCCTATCCCTTGCATCCTTTTCTGGTGATGGCCCTGCTGCTGGTCCCGCCACCGGCGTTTGCGCTGACGCTGACGCTTCCCGGCAGCGTGATCAACGAGGAACAGCGCAGCGAGGTTCCCGGCAGTTACGCCTTGCCGACCGCACCCTTCGACGGCACCAGCGTCCCCGCGCGCCGGGTCGATGGCGCCATCGACCAGCGCGCGTTCGAACTGATGGCACCGGGGCTGACCACGCTGGCCGCGATGATGCCCCTGCGCGACCAGGTGCTGGCTGCGGGCTACGAGGTAATCCTTGACTGCGAGACGCGGGCCTGTGGCGGGTTCGATTTCCGCTATGGCATCGACGTGATCCCCGAGCCGAAGATGCATGTCGACATCGGTGATTTCCGGTTCCTGTCGGCCGAACGCGACGATGAGGTGGTGTCGATCCTGGTCAGCCGCAGCGCCGCCTCGACCTTCGTGCAGATCACCCGGGTGACGCCCGCAGCCTTGCCCAACCTTGCGGTGACCGAGGATGTGGACCTGTCGGTGACCAAACACGATCGGCCCCTGAGCCAGGACGGAGCACGCATCGCCATCGGTCTGGCGCTTGACGCGGACGGCAGCGCCGCGCTCGACGATCTGGTCTTTGCCAGCGGCTCGTCCGCGCTGACTGAAGGGGAGTATCCGTCGCTTGCCGCCGTCGCCGCCTGGCTTGAGGCGAACCCGGGGGCGACGATCGCACTGGTCGGTCACACCGATGCCTCGGGCAGTCTGACCGCGAACATCGCGCTGTCGAAACGCCGGGCCGAGGCGGTGGCCGAGGCTTTGATTGCCACCCATGGTGTCGATCCGACCCGAATCGCGGCCGAGGGGGCGGGTTATCTCGCCCCGCGCGCGACGAACCAGACCGATGCGGGCCGCCAGCAGAACGGCCGGGTAGAGGTTATCGTGACCTCGATCCGGTGATCACCAGATGTCGGGGCCCTTTTCCATGTAGCGCTTGGCCAGGAAATCGATGAAAGCCCGCACCTTGGGCTGGGTAAAGCGCCCCGGCGGATAGACCGCGTAGATGCCCAGCGTCTCGACCGGGAGACCGGGGATCGCCTCTTCGATCTGGCCCTTGCGCAGCGCTTCGGCAAAGAGAAAGCTGGGCAGGTAGGCGATGCCAAGGCCCGAAACCGCCGCGTTCAAAAGGCTTTGCCCGTCGTTCACCGTCAGCCAGCCGACCGAGCGGACCTGCCGCTTTTCGCCCGACGGGGCGGTGATCTTCCAGACATTGCCGTTGGCCTGGTTGGAATAGTGCAGCAGCTTGTGGTCATTCAGATCGTCGATCTTCAATGGTCGCCCGTATTTCTGGAAATAGGACGGCGCGCCGATCATCCGCTTGCTCGTCTCGGTCAGCTTGCGGGCACGAAGGCTTGAATCCTCCAGATCGCCGACCCGGATCGCCAGGTCGAAGCCTTCGCTGATCAGTTCGACATAGCGGTTGTTCAAGACCATGTTCACGGTGATATCCGGGTATTCCAGCAGGAAATCCCCCAGGATCGGTGACAGCAGGTTCACGCCGAAATCCGTCGCCACGCTGACCCGCAACAGCCCTGACGGCGCGGATTGCATCGAGGTCACCAGCGCATCCGCCTCTCCCGCGTCGTTCAGGACCCGGCGGGCGCGGTCGTAATAGGCAAGGCCGATCTCGGTCGGGCTGACGCGGCGGGTGGTGCGGTTCAAAAGCCGCGCCCCCAGCCGCGCCTCCAGCGCCGAGACGTGTTTCGAGACCGCAGATTTGGAGATGCCCATCTTCTTGGCGGCGTCGGTGAAGCCGCCTTGATCCACCACGGTGGCAAAGGCCTCCATCTCGGTCAGTCGATCCATTTTGCCCTCGTTGTGGCAGCAAGCACGCCGTGTTGAGGCTCTGTTTCACGGGGAATTCAGGCAGGATGGTGGCGAACGCGCGACCTATCCGGGGAATTGCATAGGATCGTTCATCGCGGGGAAACACGGGCGGTTTTCTGTTACAGTCGGGCTAAAGGGTCGCGGCCAGCCGCGCCGCCTGATCGATCGCGCGCTTGGCGCCAAGTTCCGCCGCGACATCCGCGCCGCCGATCACGACCGCGTCGACGGCCAGAAGCTCGGGCCGTTCGTGGTTCGGGCCATGGCTGATCATCAGGCCTTCGGTCGTGATCCGCTCGTAGTTCACGCCGCCGACCATCCGCACCCCCTTCATCGCCAGGCTCGCGCGGTGGATCCAGCCGGTGGTCTTGCCAAGCTTGCGACCCGGCTTTTCGGCCTTGCGCTGCAGAAGGTGGACCTCACGCGCCGGGGGGTGCGGATCGGGACCTTCGGGTGCCAGGCCACCCCGGCTGTCCCAGGGGCGGCTGACACCCCATTCCGCCTGCCACAGCACCGGGTCAAGCGTCGGGCTGACCCCCTGATGCACCAGCGTTTCGGCCACGTCAAAGCCGATGCCGCCCGCCCCGATCACCGCCACGCGCAGGCCGATGGCGGCACCGTTCAAGACGTCGATATAGCTGAACACCGGCGCGCCGGGGTCGGTCGGAATGCCGGGATCGCGGGGGATGACGCCGGTGGCGAGGATCACCTCGTCAAAGCCCGCAAGGTCGCCCGCCTCGGCCACCGCCCCTAGACGGAGGGTGATGTGCGGATGGCTCATCCGGGTCTGGAACCAGTCGACGAGCGGGTGAAACTCCTCTTTCCCCGGCACCTGCCGCGCAAGGTTCAACTGCCCGCCAACCACCGACGCCTTGTCGAAAAGCGTGACCTTGTGCCCCCGCTCCGCCGCGACCATCGCCGCCGTCATGCCGGCAGGCCCGGCCCCGACGACCGCGATCCGTTTTGGCGTCGGGGTCGGGTCGTAGGTCAGCACCGTCTCATGGCACGCGCGCGGGTTCACGAGGCACGAGGTCAGCTTGCCCGAGAATGTATGGTCCAGACAGGCCTGGTTGCAGGCAATGCAGGGCGCGATTTCGGCGGCACGCCCGGCGGCGGCCTTGGCAATGAACGCCTCATCCGCAAGCCAGGGCCGCGCCATCGACACCATGTCGGCCATGCCGGTTGCCAACAACCCCTCGGCCACTTCAGGCGTGTTGATCCGGTTCGAGGTGATGACGGGTATCCCGACCTTAGGCCGCAGCCGGGCGGTCAGGTCAGCAAAGGCCGCGCGCGGGACCGAGGTCGCGATGGTCGGCACCCGCGCCTCATGCCAGCCGATCCCGGTGTTGAGGGTGGAGGCCCCCGCCCCTTCGATCGCCTTCGCAAGCGTGATCACCTCGTCCCAGGTGGAGCCGTCCGGTACAAGATCGATCAGCGAAATCCGGTAGATCAGGATCGCTTCCGGCCCCATCGCGGCGCGGACGCGGGCCACGACTTCCACCGGCAGACGCATCCGGTTGGCATAGTCCCCGCCCCAGCCATCGCTGCGGCGGTTGGTATGGGTGACCAGAAACTGGTTGAGGAAATAGCCTTCGGAGCCCATCACCTCCACCCCGTCATAGCCGGCCTCGCGGGCGCGGGCGGCAGCGGTGGTGATGTCGCTGATCTGCTTTTCGATCCCCGCCTCATCCAGCCCTCTCGGCGGGAAGGGCGAGATGGGGGATTTGATCGGCGAAGGTGCTACGCAATCCCTGGAATAGGCATAACGCCCGGCATGCAGGATCTGCATCGCGATATGGCCACCCTCGGCATGGACGGCTGCGGTGACACGGGCATGGTTGGCAATGTCCTGATCGGTGAACAGGCCCGCCGCACCGGGGAAGACTCCGCCTTCCGCATTCGGGGCCATGCCACCGGTCACGATCAGCCCGGCCCCACCCCGCGCGCGGGCGGCGTAGAAGGCGGCGACCCGGCCCCAATCGCCCGTCTCCTCCAGCCCCGTGTGCATCGACCCCATCAGGGCCCGGTTGCGCAAGGTGACGCCGCCAAGCGTGATCGGCTGCAGAAGGTGCGGATAGGGGGACATATGCGGCCTTTCGTTTCCGGCAGAATGGCGGCTGGAAGGGGGTCTGTCACCCCCAACGCAACGTCAAACCCCGGACGGGGCGCGCATCAGCGTGACCAGCGTGTCGCCATAGCGGCGCTGGTCGATGGACCGGAAACCCGGGGGCGGCACGGGGGCGGTGCTTTCCTCCCAGACGATCATCGCCTCGGGGGCGAGCCAGCCGCCCATGTGCGCTGCGGCAAGCGCAGCCTCGCCCATGGCCTTGCCATAGGGCGGGTCGAGGAACACGAGGGTGAAGGGCGCGTTTGGGGCCTTGCCCAATCGGGTGGCATCCAGCCGCAGGACGCGGGTCTCCCCCCCAGCCCGCATCCTGGCGATGTTCGCGCGCAGAAGCGCCAACGCCTTGGCCCCGTCGTCGACAAAGGTGACCTCCGCCGCGCCCCGGCTTAACGCCTCCAGCCCCAGGGCCCCGGTTCCGGCAAAAAGGTCAAGGACACGCGCGCCCGCGACCGGGTTGCCGTGCCCGCCGTTGATCAGAAGGTTGAAGATCGCCTCGCGCACCCGGTCGGAGGTCGGGCGCAGATGGGCTTCCACGTCGCCCTCGCCCACCCCGGTCAGGCGCAGGCCGCGACGGGTGCCGCCGATGATCCTCATGCGGTCAGCAGCGCCTTGAGGTCGGGTGCGTCGCGGACCGCGTCCGGGGACGGGGACCGCCCCGCCTCGATCAGCCGCTTGCCGACCATATAGGCGCGGGGGTCGTTCATCGCATCGACGGCCAGAAGCGTCGCGCCTTGGTAGTACCAGAAGCTGGTGCTGTCGCCGCTTGCCCGGGTGATCACCCGGTCATAGCCCAGGTTCAGCCCGGCAATCTGCAACTTCAGGTCGTATTGATCCGACCAGAACCACGGGCTTGCCTGATAAGGCGCGTTCGCACCAAGCATGTTTCCTGCCACCGCCTCGGCCATGTCGATGGCGTTCCCGACCGATTCGAGCCGCAACCGGCCCGCACCCCAGGGAAACGAGGCGCAATCCCCCGCCGCCCAGATCGCCGGGTCCGAGGTGCGGCCCAGCGCGTCGGTCCATATGCCGTTGTCGATGGTCAGACCCGCCGCTTCCGCCAAAGCGGTGTTCGGCGTGACCCCCACGCCCACAATCACGAAATCCGCCGGAAGCTGCCGCCCATCGCTCAGAACCGCCCCGGTCACGCGCGCAGCTCCGGTCAGGTGGTCAAGCCCGGTCGCCTCCATCACCCTGACCCCATGCGCGTGGTGAAGCGCGCGGACATGGTCTGATGTCTCCGGGCAGGCGACGCGCTGCAGGATGCGCGGGGCCATTTCCAGCACGGTTACATCGAGGCCCAGCTTCGCGGCCACCGCCGCCGCCTCCAGCCCGATATAGCCGCCACCGACGATGATCAGCCGGCGGCCGGGCTGAAACTCGGCCCGCATGGCATCGACATCGGCAAGGGTGCGGACGGTGAAGACCCCGGCGAGCCCGCCCCCCATCGCAGCGGGCAGGCGGCGCGGGGCGGAACCGGTCGCAAGGGCAAGGGCGTCGTAGGGGATCGTCTGCCCGCCGACGGTGACGGTCTTACCTCTCGGATCAAGGTCGCTGACCGGCTGGCCGAGATGCAAGTCGATCCGGTTCTCCACCCAGAACTCCGGCGCGCGCAGCCACAGACGGTCCGCCGACATCTCGCCCATGAGATAGGCCTTGGACAGGGGCGGACGCTGGTAGGGCGGGGCGGGTTCGTCCCCTAGCAGCACGATCTTTCCTTCGTGGCCAAGCCCGCGCAGTTTCGCGGCCAACGCCGCCCCCGCCTGACCAGCCCCGACAATCACCACCCGCATCGCTGCTTTCCCCTCTGGCATCCCGTGCAAGGGACCCTATAACCCAAGCTATCACCGGCGCAACGCATGCGCCGCCGCGAAAGGGATCAGGACGATGACGATTGCAGAAGGCAGCCGCCTGCCAGAGGCGACCCTCCTTCAGATGGGCAGCAACGGCGCCGAGGCGGTCAGCCTTGCGGACAAGCTGAAGGGCCGCAAGGTCGTGATCTTCGGCCTGCCCGGGGCCTATACCGGCACCTGTTCCACCGCACATGTGCCAAGCTTCATCCGCACCGCGAAGGGCTTTGCCGAAAAGGGCGTGGACGAGATCATCTGCATCTCGGTCAACGACCCCTTCGTGATGAAAGCCTGGGGCGAGGCGACGGGGGCAACGGCCGCCGGGATCACCATGCTCGGGGATGCCGATGCCGCGTTCACCAAGGCGATCGGGATGAGCTTCGATGTCCCGCCGCTTGGGTTCTTCGCCCGGTCCAAGCGCTATTCCGCGCTGGTGGAGGATGGGGTGGTGACACGGTTCAACCCCGAAACCGGGACGGGGTGCGAAATCTCGGCCGGGGAGCATTTGCTGGGGCAGCTTTAGCGGCTCTGACGCCTCCTCGTTCGACTTCGTCTCCTCGTCGGTGGTCTGCGGGCGAGGAGTGACGAAGTCATCGACGAGCGGCGGGTCAGGCCTTGCTGGCGCGGATCTCGCATAAGGACATGACCGGCTCACCGTGGTTCTGCTGCACCTCGGCACCGCCGGCCAGCCGGTCCATGGCTTGCGCCAGATCGATGTCCAGCTGGCTAAGACCGTGGCAATCATGGGTGGTCAGGGTCACGTCCACGACGTTGTAGACATTCTTCCACTCCGGATGGTGGTTCAGCTTTTCCGCCGCCAGCGCCGCGCGGGACATGAAGCCCCAGGCTTCGGAGAAATTGCGGAATTTCAAGATCTTGCGGATTGCGTCGCGGTCCGGGACGGCAGCCCAGCCGGTCTCACCCAAGGGGGGAAGCTGGCTTGTGCGGGCCTTAGGGGTCAACAGGTCGGCCATCGATCTCTCCATCACTGTGACGCCTGAACGGGTCAGGGGGCCTCCCCCCGCGTGGGGAGGGGTGGGGGCTCGCTTCCGGACAAGCCTACTCTTGCACGTCGCCGCGGCGGAAGGGGCCATAGGCGGTCAGCACTTCGATTTCCTGGCCCACCGCCGCCCGTTCGGCTTGCAGGTAGCGGTCCACTGCCGTGCGGAAACCCGGATCGGCGATCCAGTGCAGCGAATGCGTCTCGACCGGCAGGTAGCCACGGGCAAGCTTGTGTTCGCCCTGCGCCCCAGCCTCGACCCGCCTCAGCCCGTGGGCGATGGCCCAGTCGATGGCCTGGTAATAGCAGAGTTCGAAATGCAGGCAGGGGTGGTCCTCGACCGCGCCCCAATAGCGACCGTAGAGCGTTTCGCGCCCGATGAAGTTCAAGGCCCCCGCCACCGGACGGTCGCCTTTCAGGGCCAAGACCAGCAGCATGTCGTTGCGCATCGTGGCGTGAAACTGGTCGAAGGCCTTCCGCGTAAGGTAGGGCGTGCCCCATTTGCGCGCGCCGGTGTCCTGGTAGAACTGCCAGAACGCGTCCCAATGCCGGGGCTCGATCGCCTCGCCGGTCAGCGCGCGGATGGTGAGGCCGTGGCTTCGGGCGGTCTCGCGTTCCTTCCTGATCATCTTGCGCTTGCGGCTGGACAGCGCGGCGAGGAAGTCGTCGAACCCGGAATAGCCGCGGTTTTCCTCCGGCGTGCAGAAAGTGGCGTGGACCGAGGAAAGCCGGTTTTGCGCCGCAACCCCGATGGCCGCGCGCAGCAGGGTTTCACAGTAGACCTCTGGGCCAAGAAAACGCTTTCCGGTGGCGGGGGTGAAGGGAACGGCAATCTGCAGCTTCGGATAATACCGCCCGCCCGCGCGCTGCAGCGCATCGGCCCAGCCGTGGTCGAAGATGTATTCGCCCTGGCTGTGCGCCTTCACATAAAGCGGTGTGGCGGCAAGGAGCCGACCGTCCTGATGCAGCGCAAGCGGCTGCGCCTGCCAGCCAGAGCCCGCGCCGGTCGATCCCGAAACCTCCAGCGCCGCGAGAAACCGGTGCGTGGTAAAGGGGTCAAGCGGCCGGCCCGTCGCCTGTTCGGGGGCAGCGACCGCGTCCCAATCCGGGGCGGCGATGTCCGACAGGCGGTCATGCAGGGTCAGATCGGGCATCAGTCCTCCGCCGTGCCGGACGCCGGGGGCTTTGCGCCCCCGGACCCCCGCAGGATATTTGTCGATGGGAAAGGTGGCTGGCCTTTGCGGCGCGTCAAGCCGGAACTGCGGCGAGGTAGCCTTCGAAGGTCACGTTATGGGCAATGCGGCGGGCCTTCGCCTCAGCTTCGGGCGAGCGGATCGTCCAGCACAGAACCGCCGCACCTTTCGCCTTGAGCGCGGCCACGCGCGGGCGGGCAAGGTCGGCGGCTTCATGGCTGATGAAGCTTGCTCCGGTCCGGTCATAGTCAGGCACGTCGCGCAGGTGGTCGCAAAGGGCTTCGGGCAGCGGCGACCAGTCCCCCGGATCGTAGGCCGAGGTGGTGATGCCGCGCGCCACCTTCGGCGCAAGCCGGGCCATGTGGGCGACCGAGGCCGGGTTGAACGACATCACCGCGACCGGGCCGGGATAGTCGGCAAGGGCGGCGGCGGTCGCAGCCTCCAACCGGGCGTCGGTGTCGGTCATCGCCTGCGACTGGTCCTTGATCTCGATCAGCAGGGGCACCTGACCGGCGATCAGGCGCAAGACCTCGGCCAAAGTCGGGATCGTGTCGGTGCTGTCCTTCAAGCGGGTCTTTCCCAGCTTGGCGGCAGGCCATGCGCCAAGCGCGCCGGTTTCGGCGGTCAACCGGTCGAGGTCGTCATCGTGAAGGACGACATCGCGCTGCCGGATTTCCCGGCGGCGTCGGACCTGTTCAACCATTGCATCGTGCGGCTGCGCCTGAAGGGGACGAGCTATTGGCTCGATCCGACCTGTCCCGAACAAACTGGCCGGCTGACAAAGCTCAGTGAGGTTCATTTCGGCTGGGCACTGCCGCTTTCGGGCGACGCCGATACGCTGGAGCCGATCGGACCCGGCGACCCGGCGCCGCAGGTCAACGTCGAGGACGAGGTCGAGTTCGGGCCCAAGCCCGACTCGCCGGCGAGGCTGACAAGGCAGGTCGAGTATTATTCCCGGGCGGCCGATGATGCGCGCCACAGGTTCGCGAACGGGGGCTCCGCCGATTATGCGAACGACCGGCTGAAAGAGGTCCAGGCTTTCTGGCCGCGCGCCCATCAAACCGGTGCGATCGAGGTCCAGGATGACCGGCCGGATAACTGCCTGACGGTGATTCTGAGATACGAGGTTCCCGATTGCTGGAGGGCGGACGGGAAGCGGCTGGACCAGATTGCCGCCAGGCCGCGCGGCATGAGCCCGCCTTCGCCGAAAGACAGCGCGAAGTAGCGAAGCTCCCGCTGGACGAAGCGGAGCCATTCGACGGCGCGAGCTGCCGGGTCGGATACTGTGCGGCCAGTTGGTCGATCTCGCGGGCCCGTCCCTCGGGAATTTCGCGGTTTCATAGTAAGGGGCGAACAGGCACGACACGTCCGACCACGCCAGAAATTCGCTGAACTGGAGGGTCGGGGCATGGAGATGCACAGGGTACCGCATGCTCCTCGACCTCGTGCCGTGCGGCATCATCCAGGCACCCGTGAGCGTCGACGTCCCCATCTGACACTGTGATCGCCTCTGTCGCCGGATCGTTGAACGCTCTGCAGGCAACAGGACGATCGACCGGGCGAAGCTGACGGTGGCGGCACTTGTGGAATGGCTCGATGTCATCGAAAACCACCCAGCCGGCAAACTTGCCCTTCGGCGCTGGATTGCTGCCAGTGACCGTCACCGCAGTCTCGACGATGTCGCCAACCC
>NCDS01000161.1 GCA_002280315.1 Rhodobacterales bacterium 32-66-7
GGCGACAGTTCCGAATTCCTGGTCGAGGTTGTCCATGCCGAGAATTACGGCAACCTCGCGGGCAACAGCGATCAGGCCATCGTCATCGGCATGAACTGGACGTTCTGAGGCCGCTTCACCCCGGCCAGCCAAGATTTTTCGGCGAAAAATCTTGGGCGTTCCGAGGCGGCTACAGGAAAACCCAGAATTTTTCGGCGAAAAATCCTGGACCGTGTCAGGCAAACAGCTCCTGCGCCAGCTCCAGTGCTGACACCAGCGCGTCGACCTCGCCCACCGTGTTGTAAAGCCCGAACGAGGCGCGGCAGGAGGCGGTGATGCCAAGATGCGCCATCAAGGGTTGGGCGCAATGCGTCCCGGCCCGCACCGCAATGCCGCGCTTGTCGAGGATGGTGGAGATGTCATGCGCATGCGCCGCACCGGTCATGGTAA
This sequence comes from Rhodobacterales bacterium 32-66-7, assembly GCA_002280315.1. Lineage (GTDB taxonomy): Bacteria > Pseudomonadota > Alphaproteobacteria > Rhodobacterales > Rhodobacteraceae > Tabrizicola. Next base: position 430 of record NCDS01000161.1, read on the forward strand.
AGGAGAAGATCGCCCCCTTCCCTGCCGAATTGCCTTGCAACTTCAGCCAGTTCAGCCCCGACAGCCGGTCGCGGGCATAGTCGCGCAAGGTGCGTTCATGCGCGGCGACAGTCTCCATCCCCAAACCGGTCAGGTAGTCGAGCGCGACACCAAAGCCGATCTGCTGGACGATGCCGGGCTTCCCGGCCTCGAACTTCATCGGGGGGGTGTTCCAGGTGACGGTCTCGCGCGTCACTTCGCGGATCATGTCACCGCCGCCCATGAAGGGGCGCATCTCGGCCTGCCGTTCGGCCCGGATCCAGATCGCACCTGATCCTGAGGGGCCGTAAAGCTTGTGCCCGGTCACCGCATAGAAGTCGCAGCCCAGGGCCTGCACGTCGACCGGCATATGGACCGCCGCCTGACTGCCATCGACCAGGACCGGCACCCCCGCCGCCTGCGCCCCCCGGCAGATCGCGGCCACGTCGACCACCGTGCCCAGCACGTTCGACATATGGGTGATCGCCACCAGCCTCGTGCGCGGGGTGATCGCATCCAGCACCGCCTGCGGGTCAAGGTCGCCGTTTGCGTCCACCTCCACCCATTTCAGGACCACGCCCTGGCGTTCGCGCAGGAAATGCCAGGGGACGATGTTGGCGTGATGCTCCATCACGCTGAGGATGATCTCATCCCCGACCGCCAGACGCGGGGCGGCCCAGCCGTAGGAGACCAGATTGATCGCCTCGGTCGTGCCCGAGGTGAAGATGATCTCCTCCTCCGCCCCCGCGTTCAGGAAGCGGGCAATCTTGCCGCGCACCGCTTCGTACTTTTCGGTGGCAAGGTTCGAGAGGGTATGCAGACCCCGGTGCACATTGGCATATTCCATCGCATAGGCCTGGGTGACCGCGTCGATCACCGCCTGGGGCTTCTGAGCGCTGGCGCCGTTGTCAAGGTAGACGAGGGGCTTGCCGTTCACCTGCCGCGACAGGATCGGAAAGTCGGCGCGGATCTTTTCTACATCATACACTGACAAACGCCTCCGGCCCAAGGATGATGACCATCGCCACCGCGATCAAAAGCGCCACGCCGAACCCGGTGGCAAGGATGCCGCCGAACACCGCCCAGCGGGATTGAAAGCCGTGCAACTCGGCGACGAAACTGGCGAAGAGCCAGAAGAACAGGAAGAACCCGGCGATGTTGATAAGTCCCGCCAACGGAGGCGAGATCACCAATGCGACCAGCTGCGCCAGTTGCACGGCGATCATGATGACCTGCAACCAGACCACGACCAGAAGCGTGTCGGGCAGGTTGCCGCGACCGCCAAAGGCGCGGCCGACCCAGAAGATCAGGAGCACGGTCGCAGCCAGGAACAGCCATTGCACGATTGCCGTCCGGACCGGGCTTTGGATCATGAACCCGGCAAGCGGGTCTTCGGGCGGGGGCAGCAACAGGAAGCTCAGGTGGAGAAGAAGCGCCGAGGCGACAGCAATCAGCACCAGCCCCAGCGTGCGGGCGGGCAAGGGCACGCCTTGCGCCAGCAGGCTGCGCACCCCGGCGCGCGGGTCTTCAACCGACAGGCGGGCAAGGGCCGCGATCTGCTCTCCAAGTCCGGTCATCCGCGTTCCGCCTCATGCAACATGGTCAGCCAAAGCCACAGGAACGCCGCTCCGGACAGGGTGGTGACAAGCGTCAGCGCCGGACCCGGGCCCACCATCCCGGCCACGAGGCCCTGTAGCAGCATCAGCGGGCTGACGGTGGCGAGCGCCCAGAACAGCGCGATGCGCGCTGCGTACCAACTGCCCTTGCCGCCCAGGGCGCGCGCGACCAACCGGCTGAGGGCGGCGAGCAGATACCACAGCGGGATCGTCGCCAGCACCGCAAGGGCGCGGGCCAGGATGCGGGGGGCGGTGGACGGATCGCCCGCCAGATAGGCCTCACGTGCCGCGACCGGCCATTGGCCGATGAAGGTCAGGATCAGGAACACGAGAAGCAGGGTGAAGGCAAAGGGTTCCGAGACCCCGCGCGCCAGGTGGCGACGCAGGCCCTGCCGGGGGCTTCTCCAGCTGGCCAGAAGGTCGGTGGTGACGGTCATCTTCCCCCCCTCGCGGCATGGCGTTGCAACCAGCCCTCCGACCGGCTGCGGATGTCTTCGGCCACGGCTTCGTCGGACGTGGCACCCCCCGCGATTGCAGGTAGAAGAGGGCCGTCTCATCAATCGCGCCCGAGGTGGAGCCGTGGCTGCATTTCACGTCATCGGCGTAGATCTCCAGCTCCGGCTTGGCGAGGAACTGGCTGTCGCCGTCCAGCAGCAGCGATTGGCTGATCTGGTAGCCGTCAGTCTTCTGTGCGGCAGGCTTGACCAGGATCTTGCCCTGAAACACGCCGACCGCCCCGTTCATCAGCACCTTCTTGAACACCTGACGGCTTTCGCACCCCGGGGCGGAATGGGTGATGAACACCGTGTCGTCATGGTGAAACGCGCCGTCGCCGACCGCCGCCCCCGCCAGATGCGCCCGCGCCCCGGCCCCGGCAAGGTCGACCACCGCCTCGTTCCGAGTCAGCCGCCCGTTCGCGGTCAGGGTGAAGGACTTGAACAGCGCCCCGGCCCCGACATGGGCAAAGACATGCGTCGCGGCGCGGCGGTCATGGTCGCGGCCCTGCACCCGGATGTGGTGGAAGGCGGCACCCTCGCCCACCTCGACCTCCATCACCTTGGTCAGGCGCGCGGCACCGGGACCGCTTTCGAGAAGGGTCAGCTCTGCCCCCGCCTCAAGCTTGACGACATGGTGCAGGACCGCGTCCGAGGTGTCGGCGGCATGGACATAGACCAGCGCCACCGGACGCGCGGCCTTGGCGGTCACCCGGATCACGACGCCGTCCCTGGCGCGGGAGGTGGCAAGCGTCGCAAAGGGCCGCGCGACCGGCGTCTGGCCCCGCGCCGCAAGCACGCCATAAAGCGATTGCGCCCAGTGGCCCGCAACCCTGCCCGCGTCCGCCAGACGCTCGATCACCACCCCGGCCAGGGTCGGATCGTCCGAGGCTTCGGGATCGAACACCCCATCGACGAACACCAGCTTCAACCGGTCGATGCCGTCGAAAGCCGGCACCTCATCGCCGGGATCGAACCGCTTGGCGGGCGGGGCTTCGGCGGCGACAAGACTGGCCGGATCGGTGTAGCGCCAGTATTCGTCGCGCCGTGTCGGCAGAGCCTGCGCCAGAAGCAGCACCTCGGCCTTGGCCTGCGCGTCCGCCAGCCAGCCGCTTGCGGCAGGGGCGGGCAGCCCCGCAAGCCGGGCGGCAACAGCGTCCTTTTGCCCCTGCATCAGCGCCATCAGTTCCCCCCCGCCAGGATGTCGGCATAGCCGTTCGCCTCGACCTCCAGCGCAAGCTCCGGCCCGCCGGTGCGGATGATCTGCCCGGCGGCCATGATGTGCACCACATCCGGTTTGATATGGTCCAAAAGCCGCTGGTAATGCGTGATCACCAGAAACGACCGCCCGGCCCCACGCAGCGCGTTCACCCCTTCGGCCACCAGCTTCATCGCATCGACATCAAGGCCCGAGTCGGTTTCGTCCAGGATGCACATCCGGGGTTCCAGCATCGCCATCTGCAGGATCTCGTTGCGCTTCTTCTCACCGCCCGAGAAGCCGACGTTGACCGGCCGCTTCAGCATGTCGGCGTCGATCTTCAGCGTCTTCGCCTTTTCCCGCACGAGTTTCAGGAATTCGGCCGCGCTCAACTCCGGCTCGCCCCGCGACTTTTTCTGCGCGTTCACGGCGGTGCGCAGGAAGGTCATGTTGCCGACGCCGGGAATTTCGACCGGATACTGAAACGCAAGGAACAACCCCGCCGCCGCCCGCGCCTCGGGCTCCATCGCCAGAAGCTCTTCCCCCTCAAGCGTGGCCGAGCCTTCGGTGACCGCATAGCCCTCGCGCCCGGCAAGCACATAGGACAGCGTCGATTTGCCCGACCCGTTCGGCCCCATGATCGCATGCACCTCACCCGCGCCCACGGTCAGGTTGACCCCGCGCAGGATCACCTTGTCCTCGTCTTCCAGTTTCACGTGCAGGTTGGAGATGGTCAGCATGGGGTTCTTCCTAAGTGAGAATGTGGTCAGCGCGGGTTGGTGAACCAGCCGGTCACCTCGGGCGTGATCGGGCCGGGGGTCGCGGTGAATCGGGTGTCACCCGCCAGCAAGGGCCTGCCGTTGCCGCCGAGGAAATCGCGATGCGTCAGGCCGTGGCCGGGTGCGAGCGCTGGTCGTTCCTGCCCGATCCCGGCAAAGCCCGTCACCTGGTCGGATGTGCAAAAGAAGGGCTTCGTTTCCAGATTGGCCACGAAATTGGCCCGTGACGCGCGGGCAAAATCGGCTGAGAGGAACCGCCCCGGAAACCGCTCGTGCCCGTTGGTGCCGAAGAGCCGCCAGTTGAGCATGATGCCTTGCGCGGGGCCAATCGCATCGATCAGGTCCGCCACCCGGCCCGAACCTGAATGGATGTTCATGAATTCATCGGCATCGAGCCAGCCATACCAGCAGCCGTCCTCGTAACCAACCGTCGCCTCGAAAGCCGCATTGGCGGCCTCCAGCGGGGATTGGTCCGGCCCCGGTTCCGTCGGCAGATAGGTGATCGCCCCCGCCGCGTCCAAGGCCGCCAGCAGCGCATCGGTCCCGTCGGAGGAGGGGTTGGCACAGACCACAATCCGCGAAAATCCGATGACGCGGTGATAAGCGACCCATTCCAGAAGAAACGCCGCCTCGTTGCGCATGGCCGATACGAGGACGGCCTTGGGCGGTTCGGACGGGTCAGTTTGCGGCTGGTTTGTCATGCAAGGGTCAGGCAGGGCTCAGCCCGCCAGCCTTTCGCCGATTGCCACGGAAGGGTGAGAGGGGCATCCGTCCACCTCAGACCGCCACGATATCGACAGCGGTGCCCGAGGCGGTGACCATCAGCATGTTGTTGATCACCTCATAATCCAGATCGACGCCCACAACCGCCCCAGCCCCCATCTCCCGCGCCGCGTCCTGCATTTCGGAGAGCGCGGTCTTGCGGGCTTTTGCGAGCTCTTGTTCATAAGCCGCCGACCGACCGCCCACGACATCCCGCACGGCGGCGAAAAGGTCGCGGAAGATGTTGGCCCCCAGGATCGCCTCACCGGTGACGATCCCATGGTAGCGGGTGATCCGATGGGTTTCGAGATTGGGGGTGGTGGAGATGATCATTCGCGCGTCTCCCGAAGTTCGATCTCACCTTGGCGAAGTGCGACGAAGTAATAGAAGGTTTTCATCGCAACGAAGAGCGACCCACCGAGCATTATCGCTGCCACTTTCCACAGCGCAGAATCACCCTGATCAGGCCAAAGCGCAGCCGCAAGCAACGCTGGAACAGCAAACACAGAGCCGAGGTAGGCAAGCCGCAACAGGTCGACTTTACTTGGCATTAGCCTTTTCGTGAATTCCGACGAACCGTTCACCCCACCGACCCCTCAAGACTGATCGCCACCAGGCTCTGCGCCTCCATGGCGAATTCCATCGGCAGGGCCTGCAGCACTTCCTTGCAGAAGCCGTTCACCACCAGCGCCACGGCCTCTTCCTCATCCATCCCGCGTGAGCGGCAGTAGAACAGCTGGTCGTCATCGACCTTGGAGGTCGTTGCCTCATGCTCCACGCGGCTCGAATTGTTGCGCACCTCGATATAGGGCACCGTATGCGCCCCGCATTTGTCGCCGATAAGGAGGCTGTCGCATTGCGTATAGTTCCGGCTGTCGGTCGCCTTGGGGTGCATCGAGACCAGCCCCCGATAGGTGTTCTGCGCCCGCCCCGCCGAAATGCCCTTGGACACGATCCGGCTCTTGGTCCGCTTGCCAAGATGGATCATCTTCGTCCCGGTATCGGCCTGCTGGGCATTGTTGGCGATGGCGATGGAGTAGAACTCCCCCTGCGAGTCATCCCCGCGCAGGATGCAGGATGGATACTTCCAGGTGATCGCCGACCCCGTCTCAACTTGAGTCCACATCACCTTCGCCCGGTCGCCCCGGCAATCGGCGCGTTTGGTGACGAAGTTGTAGATGCCGCCCCGCCCCTCCTCATCGCCGGGATACCAGTTCTGCACGGTCGAATACTTGATCTCGGCATCCTTCAGGATCACCAGCTCCACCACCGCCGCATGCAATTGATGCGTATCCCGCTTCGGCGCGGTGCAGCCCTCCAGGTAGCTGACGTAAGAGCCTTCGTCGGCGATGATGAGCGTCCGTTCGAATTGGCCGGTATTCTCGGCATTGATCCGGAAATAGGTCGAAAGCTCCATCGGGCAGCGCACGCCCTTGGGGATGTAGACAAACGATCCGTCACTGAAGACCGCCGAGTTCAGCGTGGCAAAGAAGTTGTCCGACTGCGGCACGACCGTGCCCAGATACTGCTTCACCAGATCGGGATACTCCCGCACCGCCTCGGAAATCGAACAGAAGATCACCCCAGCCTTGGCCAGTTCCGCCTTGAAGGTGGTCCCGACGGAAACGCTGTCGAATACCGCATCCACCGCCACCCGGCGCGGCTCGGCATCGCCTTCGACCCCGGCAAGGAGCATCTGCTCCTTCAACGGAATCCCCAGCTTGGCGTAGGTCGCCAGAAGCTTCGGATCGACCTCGTCCAGCGACTTCGGCTTCACCGCCATGCTTTTGGGTTTGGCGTAGTAATACTGGTCCTGATAGTCGATGACCGGATAATGGACCATCGCCCAGGTCGGCTCCACCATCTGGAGCCAGCGCCGGTACGCCGCCAGCCGCCAGTCGAGCATCCACTCCGGCTCTTCGTTCTTCTGGCTGATCAGCCGGACGATATCTTCGGACAGCCCTTTCGGGGCATAGTCCATCTCGATCTCGGTTTCCCAGCCGTGCTTGTACTTGCCGGCCATCGCCTGCACGGCTTCGATCGTCTCGCGGTCGACGCCTTCGCGGACCTCCAGCGCTTCGGTTTCCAGCATGGTCATCGGCATCTCTCCTTACGCAGCCCGGCTCCGGGCGCGGGCATAGGCGGCGGTCCAGGCTTTGGCGAACCGCCCCACGTCATCCTTCGTCACCCCCGGGCCGATCGAGACCCGGATCGCCTCGCCCGCCCGGGCCGCGTCAAACCCCATCGCGGCAAGCACGCGGCTCGCGCGCACCTTGCCGCTCGAACAGGCCGACCCGGCCGAGACGGCGAACCCGGCAAGGTCCAGCGCCATCACCTGCGTCTCGCCGCGCCAGCCGGGGGCGATCAGGCACAGGGTGTTCGGCAGCCGTGTCAACCCATTCCCGACTGAAATAGTTTCATTTGGCCCCGCCGACAACTCTGAATCTAGAATATTTCTAACTTCGGCAACCTCGTCCCACAAACCATCGGCCAGATCCTTCGCCGCCGCCTTGGCCGCAGCGGCGAAACCGGCGATGCCGATCAGGTTTTCGGTCCCGGCGCGGCGGCCCATCTCCTGCCCGCCGCCTTTCAGTTGCGGTGGCACCTCCACCCCCGGCCGCACGATCAGCGCCCCGATGCCCTTCGGCCCGCCGAGCTTGTGGGCAGACACCAGGCCCATCTCGCAGACAAGCCAGTTGAACGCTGACCGCAAGCCCCGGCGGCAGGTCCTGCATGACCCCGGTCTCGGAGTTTGCCAGTTGCAGCACACTTTTCCCCGGCTCGGCCACCGCCACCCGCCCGGCTGCATCCACCGGCAAGGCAGGCAGAGACCAGGCCAGAACCGCCTCATGCTCCACCTCCGCACAGACCAGCCCCCGCCCGGAAAGGGCCAAAGCCGCCGCCTCGGTCGCGCCCGAGGTAAACACGATATCCGCCCCCTCGGCCCCCAGCGCCGCCGCGATATCGTCCCGACACCGCTCCAGCATCGCCTTGGCCGCCCGCCCCTCGGCATGCACGGAGGAGGGGTTGCCCACCACCTCCATCGCCGATGCCATCGCCGCCTTCGCCTCTGCCCGCAGCGGCGCGGTCGCGTTCCAATCGAGGTAGAGCCGCCCGTTCATCCCCGTCTCCCCGTCCTGCAGTCATCCTTTCTGCAAAAATATCCTCGGGGGGTGAATGGCCGCAGGCCAGAGGGGGGTCCGAGGACCCCCTGC
>NCDS01000162.1 GCA_002280315.1 Rhodobacterales bacterium 32-66-7
CTCATCATGCTCAAGCGCGTGGTGAAGACGCCGCTCCTCGTCACCTTCACCGGCGTCGTGGCCCTTGGCATCCTGTCCATCGGGCTGATCTTCAACGCGATTGCCGACTGGTTCATCTGAGAAAGGACCGCATCATGATCATCAAGATCCTCGGCTCGGGGTGCAAGAAATGCGTCACCTTGGGCGAAAACGCCAAGACCGCCGCAGCGGCGGCAGGCAAGGAGGCCGAGATCGTCAAGGTAACCGACTTCGCCGAGATTGCGGCCTACGGCGTGATGTCCACGCCGGGTCTAGTCGTCGATGAAAAGGTCGTCTCGACCGGCAAGGTGCTTTCGGCGGAAGAAATCGGACGGCTTCTCTGATGGAATACCGTGTCCACGCCCGCCGCATTGATACGCATGGCAGCCTTGCGGTCGCGAAGGAGGCCGAGGTCACGCTGGACACCGATCTGGCCGGGCGGCGCGATGCGATGAACCCGGTGGAACTGTTGCTGTCCGCGCTTGCCGCCTGCATGTTGAAGGGGATCGAGCGGGTGACACCGATGCTCTCGTTCCAGATCGAGGGCGCCGAGGTTGCGTTGGAGGCGCTCCGCACGGACGCTCCGCCAAAGCTGAACTTGATCCGCTACGAGATCGTCGTCGACAGCGCCGAGACCGACCAGCGCCTTGATCTGCTGCACCGCAACATCTTGAAATACGGCACCATCTCGAACACGCTGTCCGGGCCGGTGCCATTGGAAGGCACGTTGACCCGAAAGGTCTGACCCAATGGCCCCAGACAACGTACATTCGCACGACTACCGCCCGCCCGACGATCTTGGCCCCGCGTTCCGCTGGGCCGTTGGCCAGAACGCGGCCTATGTTCTCGTGGAAGGTTCTGCGGGCTGGATTACCGGATCGCTCGCCCCTTTGGCCGACGCCGCGCACAATCTGACGGATGTGGCTGGACTGCTGATCGCTTGGGGCGCGGCTGTGCTCGCAAAGCGGGCGGTGACCGCGCGGCATACGTGTGGGCTGGGGCGGGCCACGATCCTTGCCGCGTTTTTCAACGCCACTGCGACTCTGGTGGGCGTCGGTGCTGTGACATGGGAGGCGGCGCATCGTTTGTCTGATCCCGTGGCGGTGCCCGGCCTGACGGTGACCGACGATTATCAAACCCAAGGACTCTCATTATGACCGTCGGACGACAGGGGGCAAGTCACTCAAGGATCGGCCGCTACGGCCTCAATCCGCAGGGTGGTGTCGGCGGCCTTCCTGCCCAGTCGTTGATTGCCATGGGGCGGATTGTTCAAGGTTAGCAGATGGTTCCAGCGAGGGCTCTATCCAGGCGCTGGGTTCAGGCGTGGGTGCCGTCCGAGAATCGCGCGCCCTCACGCGGGCCCGATTCGACGCGCGACGGCTGCACGGGCTCTTCGCTGGAAGCGCGACAGGGGGCTGGGAAACCTTGATCGAGTCTCCGAGCGGTTCCACCTAGCCTGTCACACCTTGCGGCGCAACCTTGCAGCCACCACTGCGATCATGACCCAAACGGCAAGTCGCAGCCCCATCGCACCCATCGTGCGGGCCTCATAAGCGGCGCCCGTCGAGATGTGCCAAAGAAAAGTCGCGAAGACAGCGGCGGTCGCCAGCGCGATGGCAATCGCGAGGCCCGTTGCCCAACCAGTTTGGTACCAGAGGCCAAGGCCAGCGGCGACGTAGGCAAACCCTGCCAGGAAGTTGAACCACAGAACAAATGGGACGACAGCGCCCATGTCGGCGCCGCCGAACAGGGCGCGCCCACCCGAAACCAGGGTCAAGAGACCGAAGGCGATTGCGATGATGGCAGCGACAGTCAGGGAACGGGTGCGGGTGGGCATGGCCTTCTCCTTTGTTCAGGCGTCCACCAGGCGACCATCGCGCAGGTGGATCAGGCGGTCGAAGCGGTCGAAGATCTTTTCGTCATGGGTCACGGCAATGATGCAGGCCTCTTGTTCGGTTGCGAGTTTGCGCAAGAGATCCATCACAAGTTGCGCCCGGCCACTGTCGAGCGCGGCGGTCGGTTCATCGGCCAGAATGATTCGCGGCCTGTTGGCCAGCGCACGGGCGATGGCAACACGTTGAGCCTCTCCCCCAGACAGCAGGGCGGGTTTAACCTTGGCGCGATTGCCGACCTCCAGATAGTCCAGAAGTTCGAGCGCACGAGCGCGGCCCTTCTCTGTGGACCAACCGGCAAGATCCAGCACGACCGAGACATTTTCTTCGGCAGTCAGGAAGGGCAGCAGATTATGTGCCTGAAAAATGAAGCCGATCTTGTCCAGCCGGAGCCGCCGCAGATCACTGCGCAGCCATTTGCCGTCAAACACCGCATCTCCGTCCAGTTCGACCCGGCCAGCGGTGGGGGCAAGAATACACCCGATGACGTTGAGCAGCGTCGTCTTTCCGGAGCCCGATGGGCCCAGCAAGGCGATGACCTCTCCCGCATGGACGCGCAGATCGATGGAGCGCAGGGCATCGACACGGGTCTCACCCTCGCCATAGTGTTTGGCAACGCCCTGCACATTGACCAAGATATCGCCCAAGGTCATGTGTCAGCCCCCGAGTGCAGTAGCGGGATCGACCTTCAGAGCCGCGCGAACGCCAAGTCCCGATGCGATGAGGCAGACCACCAGAATGATGCCGGTCAGCACGAGTGCGTTGAAGGGCTCCAGCACGACGCGACGGGGGAAGTTGTCCTTGACCAAGAGGATCAGTGCCAGCCCGATCCCAAGGCCCGAGACCCCAAGGATCATCGCCTGTTGCACGATCAGCGCCACGATGGTGCGGTCCGGCGCGCCGATCAGTTTGAGCGTGGCGATCTGTTTCAGCTTCTCCATCGTCATCGTGTAGATAATCAGCGCAATGACCACGGCACTTACCGACAACAGGATGCCCAGGAACAAGCCGATCTGCCGCCGCGCCCTATCCACGACCGAGGCGAGCAAGAGGTCTTCCTGTTCGATCTGGCTGAGGGCGGCGAGGTGTTTCCATTGCCGCACCGTCGCCGTGAGCAGCGCCACATCCGCGCCGGGTTCAAGCCGCGCAATGACGGCGGCCACGGTTGCGGGACGGATACCCTGATCCCCGCGGGCGACCTGCACGCGAGCGGCCGCGGGGTCAAGCGCGGTCTGCAGTGACAGGGCGTCGGCCAAGGTCACGTAGACGGCCGGATCGCCACCTGAATTCATCGCGTCTTCGGCCAACCCCACTACTCTGAACCGGTTACGGCCAAGACGGATGGTGTCACCCAGCACGAGCCCGGTCTTGCGATCGGCCAGCAGTTCGAAATGGCTCGTGCCCAAGCCACGCCCCTCGACGATGCGTTGCAGCCCGCCGGGGCGGCCCGGTTCAAAGCCGATGACGTAAAGGCGCAGCGTCTGGCCCGCATGTGCGGCCTCGATCGTCTGGTAGGTGATGGCACCGGCCTCAGCTACGCCGGGCATGCGCGCCACGGCGTCGCGGGTATCGGCGGGGATGCTTGACGCCTCGGCAAAGGGACCCTGCGTGCCCGCTTCTACCACCCAAACATCGGCGGCGGGGGCCTTCACCACGGCCAGAGCATCGGCGACAAGGCCGTTGTAGATGCCGATCATCGCCAACCGGAGCAGCGACGATCTGCGCGCCGTCTGGCAGGCCGCCCGCTAGCTCGACCCGACCGCGATCATCCCGCGCGCCAAAGGTCAGCTGAGTTCGTGCCAACCGTCCATCTTGAACGATCCAGACAGTTCCGCGATGGCCGTCGAAGCCGGAGATTGCGATCTCGGGCACCATCAAAGCGCTGTCGCGCGTACCAGTCAGGATACGCACCTCGGCCTGTTCGCCGAGGAACATCTGGGTCGGACAATCGGCGCAGGTCAGCCAGACGCGGCGTTCCTCGTTCACTCGGTCGCTTTCGAGGCCTATCCGCGCGATGGTGCCTCTGTATTCGCCGGCAGGCTGTGACCGCAGGCGAATAATGCCGGGCTGGCCAAGCGCCAGCTGGCCCGCTCGTTCTTCGTCGATATAGGCCTGAATCCAGATCGTAGCGGGGTCGATCAGCGTAAAAATCGGGTCGCCCGCGCTGACCACGGCCCCGGCCTCGGCGAGGCGGGTTACGACTAACGCGTCGAAGGGCGCGGTCAGGCGGTGGTGATCAAGCAGAGTCTGTTCGAGTTGCAGAGCAGCTACAGCATCCTGCCCCTGCGCCCGGATGACGGCCAGCTCGGCCTCTGCCACAGCCACCTCGGCGCGGGCGACATCTTCATCGCGCTGCGCTTCCTCTGCCCGCTGGGCGGGCGCGTTGCCCTGCAGCGTCAGTTCCACCTGACGGCGATTGGCGGCCTCGCGCTGTGCCAGAATGGCCAGCGCGCGGACAACCGCCGCTTCAGCCTTGGTCTGATTGGCGGTATTCGCCGCCATGGCGGCGCGGGCACGGGCGACGCGAGCCTCCTGCTCGGCCTGATGCAATGCGGCCAGGTCCTGGCCCTGCGAAACGCGGTCTCCGGCATCGGCTGACAGCGACAAAAGCGCCCCGCCCACCTCGAACCCGACACGCGCCAGCACCCGCGCCTCGACCGTGCCAAGACCATAGATGCGCAGATCCACATCGGCTTCTGTCGGAACCACCGTCACCGTCAGCGGACGCTCGGTCAGGAATACCGCCCCGGCACCTGCAGACACGACAGCTGCCACCGCATATAGCCAGGTTTTGCGCATCGGTCAGGCTCCCTTTGCCGAAAGCAGGTGCAACTGGACATCCAGCAGGCGCAACCCTTCGGCGTGCAGGGCAAAATCGCGCGCGCCGAGCGACCATCGGATAGCCACCCCCTGCACCAGCGAGGCCAGCAGCACTGCCGCATCCGCCGCCTCCACATCGTTGCGCAGGGCACGGGCCCGCTGCCCTGCTGCCACCTCGCGCGCCAAGTGGCCGTGAAACGTGGCCAACCGGCCCCGGAACGCCACCCGGAGATCCGCATTCTCGACATTCAGTTCGCGCGAGAAGAGGAGCATGGGCATCGCGGGCGTTGCCGCGATCTGGCCCAGTTGCGCCCCGATCAGCGCCTTGACGCGTTCGACCGGAATGTCGGCCTGTGCCAGCGCCGCATCCCAGGCCGTGGTCAGCGCTTCGGCTACATGATCGGCCACCGCGTTCCACATCGCGGCCTTGGTTGGAAAATGCCGGAAAATTGCGGCTTGCGTCACGCCAACTTCGATCGCGACCGCACCGGTGGTCACTCGATCCGGCCCGATCCGGTCAGCGAGGCCCAAGATGGTGGCGACGATTTCAGCCTTCCGCAGATCGGACGTCTTGCGCATAGACGGTCTCCAATTAAGTGAGTAACTAATGACTAACTTAATGGTCAGACTAAGTCAATCTGGCGTGACAGACGACCGGGCCCGGACTGGAAAGCGCGACGTTGACAGGATCGTGCCCGCTTCATCCATCGTGAACCGGCAGGCGCGGCCTGCGTGGCGGAAGGTCAGGCGCCAGCGCCCGGAGTCGGCGTCCACGCCAGCCTCGCAGATCGAGGTCAGGCTACCGTCCCGCATGGCCTGCCGTATCCTGTCTTCGGTCAATTTGAAGGCCTGGGCCAGCAGGGTGGCGGGAACGACAAAGCCCGAACCATCCCGTTCCACTTGCGTCATTGAGGCACCACGAGGTTGCCCGCGGTCTTTGCCAGAGGCGTCAGGGCGATATCGGCAAGGGTCGAGCGGTCCAGGTCCGCCAGGAACGCAGCCTCGGCTGACCGCAGGCGGGTTTTCAGGCGGCAGCGGGCCTCGATGGAACAAGTGCCGCCCTTTGCCCCAAAACACTCCACCAGCGGCTGGCCTTCCTCCAACAGCCGGATGATGTGGCCCAGCCGGATCTCGGCCGCAGGGCGGGCCAGCATGGCCCCGCCGCCACCGCCGCGCCGTGTGTCGATCAGACCGGCGCGCGCCAGATGCTGGATGATCTTTGCCAAATGGTTGCGCGACTGGCCGAGATCCGCTGCCAGTTCGGCGCTGGAAAAGGCGCGGGATGGATCGCCCGCCATCCGCATCAGCATCCGCAAGCCAAAGTCGGTGAAGGAGGTGAGGCGCATGTCAGTCGCAATCCTTGAATGGGTATTTACAATACCTATTAGCAGGTCTAAGTCAGACCGCAAGACGGAGACTCAGATGGAAATGGGTGCAATCAAGACCCCGCCGCCCTCGGCCCGGCCCGAAATGACGGCAGCACTGATGGCGGAAACCGGGCTGAACGCCGACGTGCTGCGCGATCTGGTGCATCGGTTCTACGGCCGCGTCCGTGCCGATGCGGTTCTGGGGCCGATCTTTGCTGCGCGGATCACCGACTGGGCCCCGCATCTGGACCGCATGGTGGACTTCTGGTGCTCGGTCGCGCTGATGACCGGGCAGTATCATGGCCGCCCGGTGCCGGCCCACACGCCCTTGCCGATCAACGCTGCACATTTCGACCGATGGCTCGCGCTGTTCCGCGCCACGGCGACGGACACCTGCACTCCTGCCGGTGCGGCCCATGTCATCGAACGTGCCGAACGCATCGCCAGATCGCTGCATATCGCCGTGGCATCCGCGCAAGCCGAACCTGCAGCCCCACCACGGCTGTTCTGATGAGAGGAGACCCAGCATGACCGAAGATATCGCCCCGACAGACCCCAGCGCCCTGACCCGTTACATCGAGACGCGCTATCACGCCCGCCACCGGGAACAATTGCCGGTGCTGGCCGCCATGGCCGAGCGGGTCGAAGATGTGCATTTCGGCGATGACGGTGTCCCTGAGGGCCTGTCCATCCTGTTGCGTCAGATGATCGGCGAGATGGAGGTGCATCTGAAAAAGGAAGAGCTGATCCTGTTTCCGGCCATCCGTCGAGGCGGCATGCCCGGGATCGAAAACCCGATCGCGGTGATGCGCGCCGATCATGCAGGGCATGACTGCGAGGTGGCCGAAATTCGCCACTTGACCGGGAACCTGTCGTTGCCAGTTGGGGCCTGTGGCACCTGGACCGCGCTTTACCGGGGTCTGGCAGAGTTCACCGCCGACCTGACCGAGCATATGCGGCTGGAAAACGACGTGCTGTTCCCGCAGTTTGAACCCGCTGGGCGGGCCGATGCCTGAGGGACGCAGGCTCGCCTCGTCCCCCTGTCTGGCCGGCAAAATTGCTCCCAATGGGTTCGACTCGCTGGCCGTGGACCCAGAACAGGCACGGGACGTTGCGCGCTGGCGCCGCGTGGAACGCGTCCGCCTGCGTGCGGCACGGGACGCGCTGAGCGTAGCAGACCGACAAGCGGCAGGTGTCGCTCTATCCGGGCATTTGCGTCACTTGCTGGCCCAGCAGCTTTCCGGGGCGGTGGGACTGACCCTGTCTGCCTACTGGCCGATCAAGGGCGAACCCGATCTGCGCGACCTTATGGCGGATTTGCACGGCAGGGGCGTGACCCTTGCGCTGCCGGTGGTCGAGGTGAAGGCCGCCCCGATGGTCTTTCGCCGTTGGATGCCCGGCATGGCCATGGTGCGGGGCGACTGGAACATCCCCGTGCCGCCGCCCGATGCCGAAACACTGACGCCCGATATCGCCCTTGCCCCGCTTGTCGGATGGGACGGGGCGGGCTTTCGGCTGGGCTATGGCGGGGGCTACTTTGACAGGACACTTGCTGCGCTGTCGCCGCGCCCGTTCACCATCGGCATTGGCCTGCAATCCGCGCGCCTTGCCACGATCTTTCCCCAACCCCACGACATCGCGATGGACGTCATCCTGACCGAGGCCGGGGTTCAGTTCCACCGCGAGGGGCCATGACCACATCCACCGAACAGATGCGCGCCTGGACAGGGCCCGCGATCCTGACCTATGGCTTTCGGCCCTTTTTCTTTGGGGCTGGGGCCTGGGCCGCCTTGGCAATGGTGCTTTGGGTGCCGATGCTGTCGGGCGATCTGACCTTGCCCGCCGCCTTTGACCCTGTGTCATGGCATGCGCATGAATTCCTGTTCGGCTATCTGGGGGCCGTCATCGCGGGATTCCTGCTGACCGCAGTGCCGAACTGGACCGGACGGCTGCCGATTGTCGGTTGGCCACTGGGCGGGCTGTTTGCCCTGTGGCTGATCGGACGGGCGGCGGTGGCGGTGTCGCTGTATCTGCCGCCGCTTGGCGTGGCCCTGGCTGACCTGGCCTTACCCCTGGCCCTTGCCGCCGTGATCGGACGGGAAATCGTGGCAGGCAAGAACTGGCGCAACCTGATCGTGCTGGCGATGCTGGGCGTGCTGATCCTGGGCAATGCCGTCTTTCATTGGGAGGCAGCGCGGGGCGACTATGCGGCGGGGGGCTACGGCCTGCGCATCGGCCTTGGAGCCGTGATCATGATGATCGCAGTGATCGGGGGGCGGATCGTGCCGTCCTTCACACGCAACTGGCTGGCAAAGCGCGCCCCCGGGCGTCTGCCGGTGCCGCCGATGCAACGCTTCGACAAGGCGGCGCTGCTGGTTCTCTTGCTGGGATTGCTGGCCTGGGTTGCCTTGCCTGACCATGCCATGACGGCAATCCTGTTGCTTCTGGCGGGCGGGCTACACCTTGTCCGGCTGGCCCGTTGGGCGGGCGATCGGACCCTTGCCGAGCCCTTGGTCGCCGTCCTGCATCTGGGCTATTTCTTCCTTCCGCTGGGGGCCGTGGCGATTGCAGCCGAAATCCTGATGCCCGGGCCTCTTGGGATGGCATCCGCACAGCATCTGTGGATGGGCGGGGCGGCGGGTCTGATGACGCTGGCGGTGATGACGCGGGCCACGCTGGGCCATACCGGGCAGGCGTTGACCGCCGGGCCGGGGACGGTGGGCATCTATGCCGCTCTTGTCGGGGCAGTGCTGGCCAGGCTGGCGGCGGGCATCTGGCCGGATCAGGCGCATCTGCTGCACATGGCCGCGGGGGCAGGGTGGATCGCAGCCTTCGGCGGTTTCGCCGTGATCTACGGCCCCCTGCTGCTGCGCCTGCCCGCCAGCGGGCCGGGCGCCTTTTGTGCCGCTGTGGAACTGGGCGCCTTGGCAGCTCTATGTGCCGCTGGTGGCCATGTTGCCGGTTTGCCTGATCCTGGCGCTGGCCATCGCGCGGCCCAATCCGTTCTCCTTTGGCGGCGCGCTGAATGCCAAGTTCGACCCCGCCCGCCCTGGTATCGTTCGTTTGCACTGCCACCCCCTGCTTCTGGCCCTGGCGCTCTGGGCAACCGCCCATGCCGTGCCGAATGGTGATCTGGCCCATCTGATCCTGTTTTGCACCTTTGCCATCTTTGCAATCCTTGGAACGCGACTTGTCGACCGCAGGCGGCAGCGCGAGATGGGAGACACGTGGCAAATGCTGCGCAGCGAAGTCGCCCGCACACCACTTTGGCCGCCATCTTTGACCGGCGACGATGCCTTGCGTCTGGTCGCGGGCCTTCTCCTTTATGCCACGCTGATCTGGCTGCATCCGGCTCTGATCGGCGTCAGCCCGTTGCCCTGAGCGTCAGGTCGAAAAATCGTCAATCAGCGGATTGGGCTTGGCAAACCGCTCTAAGTCCGTCTGATCATTTATAGTGATCCGTGTGCCCTCGACTGACACACCATAAGGCAGCAACCCCTTGAACGCGCGGCTCAGGTTTTCGGGCGTCATCCCAAGTACGGAAGCCAGTCTGCGCTTTTCGAAGTCCAGATCAAATGCCGCACCGCCACCGGCGCGCTTCTGCTGCCGCAAAAGATAGTTCGCCAACCGTTCAAGCGAGGTTCGCAGCTTGAGGTCCTTTTGCGACTTGATGACCGAGCGATAGCATTGTGCAAGCTCTGTCACGATCGCACGTGCAAAGTTGCCGTCGACGTCGAAAATGGCGCGCACATCCTGACTGGGGATCAGGACAATTCGGCTTTTCTCAAGTGTTCGCGCCGACATCAGATAGGGGGCGTTCTTGATCGTGGCAGCAAGGATAAACGTGGAAATCGGCCGTACAGTGGCAAGGCTGGTGTCACGCCCGTTCCATTGCGAAAATAGATCGACCGATCCCGACAGGACGACGTGCAGGAAATCACTCGGCTCGCCCTCGCTGATCAATTCGATCTGCGGGGGAAAGTTCTGCACGTAAGCTCCCCGCATCAGCGCAAAGAAATTCTCATCAG
>NCDS01000163.1 GCA_002280315.1 Rhodobacterales bacterium 32-66-7
CAGGCTGTGGCTGGGATCGGGGCTTCCTCGGCGCAGGCAGTCGCTCAGATCAAAGGGAATGCTACGCTTGGTGCGGCGTCAATCTCTACGCAGAGCGCGCAAATCATTGCCGGAATTCAGTCGGCCCCTCAGGCGGGCTTTTTTCTGCGCGCCGCCCTTCGCTCGCTTGTGGCTTTTGCTTGGCCCCGACCCGACCTAGACTGGCCACATGGCCGATCTTTTCGACACAGCCCCGACCCCACCCTCTGGACCGCGCCCGCTGGCTGATCGTCTGCGGCCGAAGTCGCTGGCCGAGGTGATCGGTCAGGATCGCGTCCTGTCGCCCGACGGCCCCCTCGGCGCGATGCTGGCGGCGGGGTCGCTGTCGTCGCTGATCCTCTGGGGTCCGCCGGGGGTGGGCAAGACCACCATCGCCCGCCTTCTGGCCGATGCGTCGGCGCTCGCCTACGTCCAGATCAGCGCGATCTTCACCGGCGTTCCGGACCTGCGCAAGGTGTTCGAGGCGGCGAAGATCCGGCGGCAGAACGGGCAGGGCACGCTTCTCTTCGTGGATGAGATCCACCGCTTCAACAAGGCGCAGCAGGACGGCTTTTTGCCCCATATGGAGGATGGCACGATCCTTCTGGTCGGGGCCACGACCGAAAACCCCAGTTTCGAGCTGAACGCCGCCCTTCTGTCGCGTGCGCAGGTCATCGTGCTGGAACGGTTGGGGTTGGCCGATCTGGAACGTCTGGCGCAGCGGGCGGAACAGGACCTCGGCCGCGCGCTCCCGTTGAAGGGCGAGGCGCGCGAGGCGCTGTTGGAGATGGCCGACGGCGACGGCCGCGCGCTTTTGAACCTGATCGAGCAGGTCGCGGCCTGGAAACTGGACGCGCCCCTGGACCGCGACCACCTCTCCCAGCGCCTGATGCGGCGGGCGGCGAAATACGACAAGGCGGGAGAGGAGCATTTCAACCTGATCTCTGCCTTGCACAAATCGGTGCGGGGGTCGGACCCGGACGCCGCCCTTTACTGGTTCGCGCGGATGCTCGAAGGCGGCGAGGACCCGCGCTTCCTTGCCCGCCGGATCACCCGCATGGCGGTCGAGGATATCGGCCTTGCCGACCCGCAGGCGCAGGAAGTGTGTCTGCAAGGCTGGCAAACCTACGAACGCCTTGGCAGTCCCGAAGGAGAGTTGGCGCTGGCGCAGGCGGTGGTCTACCTTGCCCTCGCGCCGAAATCGAACGCGGTCTATGCGGCCTACAAGGCGGCACGGGCGGCGGCGAAGGACACCGGCAGTCTGATGCCGCCGAAACACATCCTGAACGCCCCGACACGCATGATGAAGGATCAGGGCTACGGCGCAGGCTACGCCTATGACCACGACGCCGAAGATGGCTTTTCCGGCCAGGACTATTTCCCCGACGGCATGAAGCGCCCGGTGCTGTATCTGCCCCTGGAGCGCGGGTTCGAGCGGGAGTTGAAGAAGCGCCTCGACTACTTCGCCAAGCTGCGTGCCAAGCGGCAGGGCGGTTGAGCGCAAATCTTTTCGAAAAGATTTGCAAATTCCTTCGAAGGAATTTGGCTCCTCCCGCGCAAAGAGGACCACGCATTGACAATCGCCCCCGCCCGCCGCAAAGACCGCGCATGTCCCAGACCCTGACCTTCGTGGCCCTTGGCGGCGCTCTTGGCTCTGTGCTGCGGTATATGGGCGTTGCGGCCATCGGTGCGCCCATCGGCACAGCGGTGGTCAATGTCGTGGGATGCTTCGCCATCGGCCTTGGCTTTGTGCTTCTGGCAGGTCGCGACGGCTGGCAGTTGTTTCTCCTGACCGGGCTTCTGGGCGGGTTCACCACCTTTTCGGCCTTTTCCCTGGATGCCTTGAAGCTGATCACCGCCGGTCAGCCGCTGCAGGCGTTTGCTTATGTGCTGGGCTCTGTCACCCTGTCCCTGGTCGCCGTTGCGATGGGTGCGGCGCTCGCGAAAGGGTTCGCATGACCGTCCAGCTTCTAAACGTGACCGAGGATGAGGGCGAACAGCGCCTGGACAAGTGGCTCCGCCGCCGGTTCCCGCAGATGACGCAAGGGGCGGTGGAAAAGCTGTGCCGCACCGGCCAGATCCGCGTCGACAAAGGCCGTGCCAAGGCGTCGGACCGCGTGGTGCCCGGCATGGTGATCCGCGTGCCGCCCTTGCCGTCCGAACCTGCCCCAGCAGGTTTGCGGCCGGCGGGGATCTCGGCGGCGGATGAAAAGATGATCCAGGCGGCGGTCTTGTGGAAGGATGAGCATATCATCGTCCTGAACAAGCCCGCCGGGTTGCCCAGCCAGGGCGGCTCGGGCCAGGGCGACCGGCATGTGGATGGGCTGGCCGAGGCGCTGAAGTTCGGCTTCAAGGACAAGCCGAAGCTGGTCCATCGCCTCGACAAGGACACCTCCGGGCTTCTGATGCTGGCCCGCACCGACCGGATTGCCCGCGCGCTGAGCGAAGCGCTTCGCCACCGAGCGGCGCGGAAGATCTATTGGGCGATTGTCGCGGGGGTGCCGCATCCCCGCCAAGGCTCGATCAAATTCGCGTTGATGAAGGCCCCGGGTCGCGGCCGGGGGGGCGAGGGGGAGAAGATGATCTGCATCCATCCCGCCAAGGTCGCCGACCATCCGGAGGCCAAGCGCGCGCAGACCGATTATTTCACGCTCTGGTTCCTTGGCGCGCGGCTGTCGTGGATGGCGTTGGAGCCTGTCACCGGCCGCACCCACCAGCTGCGCGCGCATATGGCCGAGGTCGGGCATCCGATCCTGGGGGATGGCAAGTACGGCGGCAATGACTCCGACAACCTTGGCGACGGCTGGGGTGCCGGTGCCGGGGGCGATCTGTCTAAGAAGCTGCATCTTCACGCCCGCAGCCTGATGATCGAACATCCGATCACGAAAAAGCTCCTCACCTTCACTGCGCCCTTGCCGGACCACATGGCGCGCACCTGGAAGCTGATGGACTGGAAGGAGACCGACGTTCCCGCCGACCCGTTCGAAGCGATCCGCGAGACCCCGGCGAGATGAGCGTCTGGACCGCCCGCCGCTTCTGGACCGAGGCGACCGTCAAGGCTGAGGCTGGGGGCTACGCCGTCGTCCTTGACAGCCGCCCGGTCAGGACGCCCTTGAAGGCACCGCTGATCCTGCCGACCGAGGCCCTTGCCCGCGAGGTTGCCGCCGAATGGCAGGCGCAGGGCGAGACGGTGAATCCCGCGACCATGCCCTTCACCCGCACCGCAAACTCGGCCATCGACACGGTGACGCCGCAGTTCGATCTGGTGGCGGCGCAGATTGCAGCCTACGGCGCGTCGGACCTGTTGTGCTACCGCGCGACCGGACCGGCGGCGCTGGTCGAACGGCAGGCCAAGGCCTGGGACCCGCTGCTGGACTGGGCCGCAACCGCGCTCAACGCGCCGCTTGTCGTCACCTCTGGCCTCATGCCGGTTGACCAGCCGGGGGCAAGCCTTGCGGCCCTTGGCGCAAGGGTCGGCGCACTGTCGCCGTTCCAGCTTGCGGCCTTCCACGACCTTGTCGCCCTGTCGGGGTCGCTGGTCCTGGGGCTGTCCCTCACTGAGGGTAAACTGACCGCCGAGACGGCCTGGACCCTGAGCCGCCTGGACGAAGACTGGCAGGTGGAGCTTTGGGGAGCCGACGACGAAGCCACCGAAGCTGCAGCGCTCAAATGGCAGGCATTTTCGACGGCAGACCGATTCTTTGCATTGTGTGGGTAACAAGTTCGCCCAAACCTTGCGCAGCTTGCCCAAAAAAGCAAAGAATCTTCGCTTAAGTCCCTGTATTCAGGTCTTTTATCAGGGTTGCGTCAGACCCGCTTGACCTTTGAAAGCGCTTCCGATGAAACTGTAGGCACTGGGAGGGTCAAACCTCAACCAGTTGCACCGGTGCGGTTCGACCGTAGGGCAATATAACGCGCGGCTTGTGAAAAGGCCGCTTACTCAGGAAGAGGTAAGAATGAAGAAATCCGTATTCATCGGCGCGCTCGCGGCCACCATGGTTGTGGCTGGCGCGGGCTTTGCCGCCACGCTTGACGACGTCAAGGCGCGGGGCGAACTTCTGTGCGGGTCGAGCACCGGCCTGACCGGTTTCGGTACCCCGGATGCCGCTGGCAACTGGACCGGCTTTGACGTCGACCTCTGCCGTGCCATTGCGGCGGCGGTTCTGGGCGACGCCACCAAGGTGAAATTCGTGCCGCTGACCGGTGAGACCCGGTTCACCGCGCTGCAGTCGGGTGAGGTTGACCTTCTCTCGCGCAACTCCACCTGGACCATGTCGCGCGATACCGAGCTTGCGCTCGATTTCGTGGCCGTTAACTACTATGACGGCCAGGGCTTCATGGTGAAGAAAGACCTCGGCGTTTCGTCCGCCAAGGAGTTGGATGGCGCGACGATCTGCATCCAGACCGGCACCACGACCGAGCTGAACCTGGCTGACTTCTTCAAGCAGAACAACATCAGCTACCAGCCGGTGAACGTGGCCGACGACAACGAAGCGCAAGCCCAGTATGTCGCCGGTGCCTGCGACGCCTACACCACCGACGCCTCGGGTCTGGCCGCCAGCCGTGCGACCCTGCCGGATGCCGAAAACCACGTGATCCTGCCCGAGATCATCTCGAAGGAGCCGCTTGGCCCGGTCGTTCGCCATGGCGACAGCAACTGGGGCGACATCGTCCGCTGGACCTACTACGCGCTGTTGATCGCTGAAGAGAAAGGCATCACTTCGGCCAACGTCGAAGAGGTGGCCTCGACCTCTGCGGATGAAGAAGTGAAGCGCCTGCTGGGTGTTTCGGGCGACATGGGTGTGAAGATCGGCCTCGACAATGCGGCCTTCAAGAACGCCATTGCCGCCGTCGGCAACTATGGTGAGATCTTTGCCCGCAACATCGGCGAAGGCACCTCGATCAACCTCGCCCGCGGCCTGAACGCGCTGTGGACCCAAGGTGGCCTGCAGTACGCGCCGCCCTTCCGTTGATCTGACCACCGGGGGCGCCAGATCGGCGCCCCCGACCACTTATCATCGCTACATTCTGGCAGATACGGGGCGCGCGTTGAGACCCCGCTGTTTCCGGCCATGCCGGGCAGACTGCAGTAACAGGGGAACGCCATGACCATGGCCACTGCCGCGCCGAACACCGGCTTCCAGCTTTCGATGCTGATCTACGACACCCGGTACCGCGCGATCTCGTTGCAGCTGTTCGTGCTGCTGCTGGTCATCGCCGCGTTCTGGTGGCTGGGCAGCAACCTCCAAGCCAATCTGGAGGCGAAGGGCCGCCCGCTCAGCTTCGATTTCCTGTGGAGCAGGGCTGGCTATGACATCGGGCAGACGTTCATCCCCTATACCAATGACAGCACGCATTTCCGGGCGATGCTGGTCGGCCTTGTGAACACGCTGGTCCTGGCGGTTTTTGGCTGTCTGTTCGCGACCGTGATCGGCGTGGTCGTCGTGCCCCTCTATGAGATGACGCCCGCCCCGAACGCCTTCAAGCTGACCGACGAGATGATCGCCTCGGGAACCGAGCCTGCGGCCTCGATGATCCTGGGCGGGACGGTGGCCATCACCAACCGGGGCACCTATATCCCCGGGTTCCTGTTCGAGCGGGGTTTTTCGGCTGGGTGGATGACCACGCTGGCGATTTTCCTCGTGATCGGGGGCAGCCTTGCGGCACACCTGACCCTGAACGCCCGCGCCCGCCGGGTGCAGGAAGACACCGGGGTCCGTCCGGTAACCTGGTGGCAAAGCCTCCTCGTGCTGTTCGTGCCGCTTGGGCTGCTGTTATGGGCTTTGGGCTTTCATCTGGATATCCCGCAACCGCCGAGCCGCTTCAACTTTGAAGGCGGGGTCGTGTTGCAGAACCCGTTCGTGGCGATGCTGGTGGCGCTGTCGCTTTATACCGGTGCCTTCATCGCCGAGATTGTCCGCGCGGGCATCCTTGCCGTCAGTTCCGGTCAGACCGAGGCTGCCTATGCCCTGGGCCTGCGCCCGAACCGCACAATGAATCTGGTGATCCTGCCACAGGCGCTGCGGGTGATCATCCCGCCGCTGATCAGCCAGTTTCTGAACCTGACCAAGAACACCTCGCTTGGCATTGCGGCCAGCTATGCCGACCTGCGCGGCACGCTGGGTGGCATCACGCTGAACCAGACCGGCCGCGAGGTGGAGGCGATGCTCTTGATGATGCTGATCTATCTCTCGATCAGTCTGATCATCTCGGCGCTGATGAACGTCTACAACCGTTCTGTCCAGTTGAAGGAGCGCTGAGATGTCTGACTCCTTTGTCCGCATCGAAATGGTCCCCGCCAAAGCGCCGCCGCTGTCGGAACGCGGCCTGCTGAAATGGTTGCGCGAGAACCTGTTTGCCGGGCCGTTCAACACGATCCTGACGCTCGCCACGCTTTATGCGCTGTTCCTGTTGTTGCGGAACGTCATCCCCTGGCTTGCAAACGGGGTCTGGTACGCCGACAACCTGCAGGAATGCCGCGATATCATCACGGCTTATGCGGGCGAGGGCGCGACGGGCGCCTGCTGGGCGATGATCCGTGAGCGTTGGAACCAGTTCATCTTCGGGCTTTATCCGCAGGATCTTTATTGGCGGCCGGCGGTGGCTTTCGTGCTGCTGTTTGGCGCCATCGCCCCGGTCCTGTTCCCCAAGGTGCCGCGCCAGATGCTCTGGTTGACGCTGTTCTATCCCGCCATTGCCTTCTTCCTGATCTGGGGCGGCTCGATCTGGACGCCCATCGTGGCCATGCTGGGCTTTGGCGTGATGATGCTGGCCTACCGCGTCTTGGTCGGCTTCACCGGGGTTACCGTGGCCGGTGTTCTGGGGGTTCTGGCGGCGGTCCTGTGGTGGCTGTTCGCGGACGCAGCCGTCGCCGAAGGGCTGGCCCGGGCGCTTCCCATCGGGCTGGAATCGGTCGGGTCGGATGAGCTTGGCGGGTTCCTCCTGGCCCTGGTGATCGGCGTCACGGCTATCGCCTTCTCCCTGCCGCTGGGCATCCTTCTGGCGCTGGGGCGGCAATCCGACCTGCCGGTCATCAAGATGATCTGCGTCGGCTTCATCGAGCTGATCCGGGGCGTCCCGCTGATCACGCTTTTGTTCACCGCGTCGCTGCTGCTGGGCTACTTCCTGCCTTCGGGCACCAACCTTGATACGGTCCTGCGCGTCATCATCCTGGTCACCTTCTTCGCCGCCGCCTACCTGGCCGAGGTGATCCGGGGTGGGCTTGCCGCCCTGCCGCGTGGCCAGTACGAGGCGGCGGATGCGCTTGGACTGGACTACTGGCGTGCCCAACGGCTGATCATCCTGCCGCAGGCGCTGAAAATCTCCATCCCCGCGATCGTGTCGACCTTCATCAACAGAAGCTGAAAACCGACCACCGGTAAGGACCAAAGAATGGCTGAAGCTTCCAAGATGCACGTCTCGGACGAGGTTGCGATCCAGATTCAGGACATGAACAAGTGGTACGGCACCTTCCACGTGCTGCGCGACATCAACATGACCGTCCGCAGCGGCGAGCGGATCGTGATCTGCGGGCCCTCCGGCTCGGGCAAGTCGACCCTGATCCGCTGCATCAACCGGCTGGAGGAACACCAGCAGGGCCAGATCGTCGTCGACGGGATCGAATTGACCAGCGATATCAAGAACATCGACAAGGTCCGGTCCGAGGTCGGGATGGTGTTCCAGCACTTCAACCTCTTCCCGCATCTCACGATCCTTGAAAACCTGACCCTCGCGCCGATCTGGGTCCGGAAGGTGCCGAAGCGCGAGGCTGAGGAAACCGCGATGTATTTCCTGGAAAAGGTGAAGATCCCGGAACAGGCGAAGAAGTATCCCGGCCAGCTTTCCGGCGGCCAGCAGCAGCGCGTCGCCATTGCGCGCAGCTTGTGCATGAAGCCCCGGATCATGCTCTTTGACGAGCCGACCAGCGCCCTTGACCCCGAGATGATCAAGGAAGTCCTCGACACCATGATCCAGCTGGCCGAGGAAGGGATGACGATGATCTGCGTCACGCATGAGATGGGCTTTGCCCAGGCGGTGGCGAACCGGGTGATCTTCATGGACCAGGGCCAGATCGTCGAACAGAACGAGCCGAAGGAATTCTTCAGCAATCCGAAGTCCGACCGGACCAAACTGTTCCTGAGCCAGATCCTGGGGCATTAGGATGCGCTGGCTTGCCGTCCTTCTGGGGTTGAGCCTCGCAAGCGCCGCCCAGGCCGAGATCGACGTCCCCCGCGACGCTGCCTGCCTGTTGGTCGTGGACGGGGCCGAGGTGATCCGGGGAACCTGCAAGTTCACGCCGATCGACAGGGATGGGTCGTTCACGATCTCTGGCCTGAACGGCAAGTACTTTGCCTATGTCCTGGTCGGGCGACCCGGCCGCGCCGAGGGGTTCTGGAACGGCACGGCCTACGCCGGCAAGGCGCATTATCCGCTTGGCGATCTTTACCGCGAAGACGCCTGCTGGGTGAACGACCGCGCCTCGGTCTGCGCCTGGTAAGAGCTGGCTCACTGACCCCCTCCTCGTTCGACGGCGTCTCCTCGTCGGTTGAGCGCGAGGAGGGGCGACGTCATCGACGAGCAGCCCCGGGTGCCCCCGCCGAGCCGCGCTGGCAGTCCCCTTACCCCCTAGGCGCTGGGGAGGATGCCATCCGGGTGTCGGCGCCATGTCCGTCCGGCACGCCGGCAGTGCTGCCCCGGATCACCAGGTCGAACGGCAGGCGGACCGACGCCGGAGCCTGCCCCGCAAGGATCGACAGAAGCAGGCGCATCGCGGTCGCCCCCATCTCGGACCGGGGCTGGCGGATCGTGGTCAGCGAGGGGATGCAGGACTGGGCAAAGTGGATGTCGTCGAAGCCGACGATAGACACGTCGCGCGGCACCCGGACGCCTGCGGCATAGGCGGTGGACAGAAAGCCCATCGCCATCTCGTCATTGGCAAAGAACAGCGCGCTTGGCCTGTGGTCGCGAAAGAGGTCGAACGCCGCGCGGCCGCTGGCCAGACCGAAATCACCGGGAAACTCCAGGTCCGGCGCGGGGGTCATCCCGGCCTCGCCCAGGGCGCGGCGATATCCGGCTAGCCGCTGCGCGGTCAGGATGTTGCTTTGCGGCCCCGCGACATGCGCGATCCTGCGGTGTCCCAGGGCGATCAGATGGGTCACCGCCGCACAGGCCGCCCCCTCGTTGTCGATGGACACGGTGACCGGCCCGCTTTGCGGCCCGACTTCCGAGATGGCAACGATGGGCGGCAGACCCACGGCGTTCCGGGTCGGAATGTCGAACCACGCCGCCTGCGGATCGGCCAGCAGAAGCGCGCCATCCGCCCGACCGTTCAGAAGGTAGCGCACATAGGCATCCTCCCGCGCGCGGCTGCGCCCGGTGTCGCTGCGCCCGGTATCGCCGATCAGCATGGTCAGCCCCGCGGCTGAGGCTTCGGTTTCGATACCGCCCAGAATCTCGGAAAAGAAGGTGTTGCCGATATCGGGCACCACGACCAGCACCGTGTTCGACCGCCGCTGCCGCAACGACTGCGCGGCGGCGTTCAGGTTGTAGCCGGTCTGGCGGACCGCGTTCAGCACCCGCTCGCGCGTTTTGACGGCCACGACATCGGGCATGTGCAGGCAGCGGCTGACGGTGGCGATCGACACCCCGGCGATCCGGGCAACATCCTCGATGGTGGGGCGGGTCATGCGGGGCAGGTTCCTTGGGCACAGTCTGCCCGGATAGTTTCCTGCCGCTTCGGTAATGTAAAGCTTTACATGAGCGATGAAAACCATTACATCGACAGAAAAGCGCCATTCTATTGGCAATTGCGCAGAATCGCCCGGGCTCAAACCGGCGCAAGACGATTTTGAACGACTGCAACCGATCTGGGAGGATCACCATGAAAAGACTGTTGCTTGGAACCGCCATGGCCATGGGCCTTGCGGGTATCGCCGCCGCCGAAGGTTACAAGATCGGCATCTCGAACACCGTGCAGGGCAATGGCTGGCGCGAGCAGATGGTCTGCGCCATGAAGGCCGAAGCGCTTGCCTCGGGCAAGGTCGAAAGCCTGAACATCGCGCATCGCAATACCGACGCGGCGGGCCAGCTTGAGGATATGCGCAACCTGATCCAGGCGGGCGTCAATGCGATCGTCGTCAACCCGTCGAACGCCGAAGGGATCAACGCCGCGATCAAGGAAGCGACCGATGCGGGCATCGTCGTCGTGGCCGTCGACCAGGCCGTGACCGAGCCGTCGGCCTATATCCTGTCGAACAACCAGGAAGAATACGCCTATCTGGGCGCGACGTGGCTGTTCGAGCAAATGGGTGGCGAAGGTGCCGTCGTCTACATGCGCGGTGCTGCGGGTGCGGGCGCGGACAACGACCGTGACGTGGGCTTCAAGCGCGCGATGGCGGAATTCCCGAACATCACCGTGGCGCAAGAGGTGTTCACCGGCTGGCAGCAGGACCAGGCCAAGCAGCAGATCAACGACATCATCGCCGCCGGCGTGCCGTTCCAGGGTGTCTGGACCAGCGGCATCGACAACGTGATCGTCGATGCCTTCGTCGAAAGCGGCGCGCCTCTGGTGCCGATTGTTGGCGCTGACAATGCCGGTTTCGTCGCGCAACTCGCCTCGGTCGAGGGGTTGCAGGGGGCTGCGGTGACCAATCCGGGGTCGGTCGGTGGGGCAGGGGTCGCGCTGGCGATCCGGATCCTTGACGGCCAGATCCCGGCGGACAAGACCGTGCTGGTCGACCCGGCGCTGTGGGAAAACGTGACCGAAGAAGGCCGCGCCGAGCTTGCCGCCGCCGCGAACCCGAACCTCTCGCCGGAATGGCCGGTGTCGGTCTCGATCGACGGGTGGACCACCTACTCCATGGATCAGGTCATCGCCTGCAAGGGCCCGGGTGAGTAATCGCGCCCGGATGAGCTGAACCGAAGGCCCCCGGATCTCCCCCGGGGGCCGCCTTATCCCTTTGCGGACAAGCAACCCATGCCCGTACCCATGCCCGTAGCCATGCCCGACACCAGCACAGCCATTCTTGATGCCAAAGGCATCGCGAAACGTTTCGGTGCGGTTGTCGCGTTGCGCGATGCCTCGCTTCTGGTGCGGCGCGGGCAGATCGTGGCGCTGATGGGGGCCAACGGCGCGGGGAAATCGACCTTCGTGAAGATCCTGACCGGCGTCTTGAAGCCCGACGCCGGGCATGTGCTGATCAAGGGCCGGGCCAGCGAGGTCCACTCCCCCGCCGGGGCGCGACGCTCGGGGCTGGTGCCGGTCTATCAGGAACCCTCGCTGATCCCGGATCTGACGGTGGGCGACAACCTGCGTCTCGGCGACACCCCGGTGGAGAAGTTCCGCCATTGGGTGGCCGAGCTTGGCATCAGCGATCTGCGGCTGGATGACACGATCGGTCGTCTGCCGCTGGCGACGCTGCGCATCCTTGACCTCGCCCGGGCCCTTGCGGTGG
>NCDS01000164.1 GCA_002280315.1 Rhodobacterales bacterium 32-66-7
GATGCCCATCGAAGCCCGCGACATCGAGGCCTTGCTCCGCGAAAGCTTTCCGCAGGCGAAGATCAGCGTGCAGGGCAACGACGGCAGCCATTTCGCCGCCGAGGTGATCGATGAAAGCTTTCGCGGCCTCAACCGCGTGCAGCAGCAGCGCGCGGTCTATGCGGCGCTGAAAGGCAAGATGGATGGCGCTGCGGGCGAGTTGCACGCCCTTGCCCTGACCACCAAGGCACCGGATTAGCGAGGTTTCAATGGCGGACGCACAAGGCAAGCAGGAACGGCTGGGCGCAACCGTGATGTCCTTCGGCTCGGTCCTGATCGCCGGGATGGAGTATATCAGCCGCCCAGCCCCGGGTGAGTTTGTCGAAGCCGATCCGGACTGGTACGTCAGTTTCACCATGATCCTGCATGCAGCGATCCTGGTCCTGCTGATCGTTTCGCTGGCCCGGGTCCGCAGCATGACCGCCGCGACGCCCGCGATGCGCACACCCTTCACCTTGATGATCCTTGTGGGACTCGCCGCCGCAGCCTATGTGGTGGGTCGGGATCTTGGCTTGGTTTAAGGAAAGCACATGGCATCCGGCACAAATCTGGGAAGTTTCCTTCCGCTCGTGATGACCGCTTTCGGGTTGGTCGCAATGTTCGGCCGCAAGCGAAAATCGAAAAAGCCGACCGAAGCCGACATCGAATTCGAGGCGCGCCAGGCCGCAGCGGCCGATATGGAGCGTCGGATGCGGGCCTATCTTGCCAGAAGCGAGACCGGCTCTGCCCATAGCGCTGCCATCAACGGCAGCAATCAGGAGAACGACAGATGAGCGCTGCAGCCGCGATCACGGACACAATCACGAAGAACGACGTGGTGCTGTTCATGAAGGGCACGAAGGTGATGCCGCAATGCGGATTCTCCAGCCGCGTGGCCGGGGTGCTCAACTTCATGGGGGTGGAGTTTGCCGATGTGAACGTCCTTGCCGACGCCGACATCCGCCAGGGGATCAAGGAGTTCAGCGACTGGCCGACGATCCCGCAGCTTTACGTCAAGGGCGAATTCGTCGGCGGCTGCGATATCGTGACCGAGATGACCCTGTCGGGCGAGTTGGACCAGTTGTTCGAGGCCAAGGGGATCGCCTTCGACAAGGCCGCAGCCGAAAAGATCCGCGAAGCCAACGCCTGAGCCGCCGACACCTGATTCAGGGCGTCCAACCGTGGGGGCCTGCGTAGGGTGGGCACTCTGCCCACCACCGCCCTAGGCCTGCTCTTCCACCCTTGCGGCCATCGCTTCGGCACGGGCGGCAATCTCGGCCAGGGTCGCCTCGGCATCCAGAAGCGCCGCTGCCGAGCGGAGGAAATGCTCCTCACCCGGCTGGCATGAGACCTGAAAGCCCTTGCCGCCCACCGTCACTTCAAGATCCGGCACGGCTGACCTCCCTTGTCTCAGCTTCAAGATGCGGCTCAAGTGCCGCCAGAATCTCATCCATCTCGGCCACTTCGGTCAGGCGGAGCGCGCGGAGGGCGTCAAGCTCGGCCAGCATGGATTTGTTGATCAGCTGCGGTTCCGCGACGCCGTCCATCTGCGCGCTCCGCAAGGCGGCCAACTGCTCGCGAAGGCTGGTGTTGGTGCGGCGCATCCGCTGCAACTCCAGCCCCTGGATGTCGAGCTGTTCGGTCAGCCGGTCGATCCGCGCCTGGAGGTCGCTTTTCTGGTCCCGCTCCTTCAGGCTGCGAAGCCGGTCCTGCAACTGGGCGGTGAGGGATTTCTGCTGCTCAAGCTGCGCGCGAAGGCCCGAGTCGGGTGCCTTGGCCGGTTTCTCCTCCGCAGCGTCCTGCGGCATCGGCCTTGCTGCCAGACGGTCGACGCCCCGGCTGATCCGTTCCAGCGCGGCGGTGATCCTGCCTTCAAGTTCGGCAATGTCCTGCATGCGCTATCCCTTACGAGGCGCGGCAATGCGCCCGAATTGCCCGGACCAAGGCCTGCGAATCACGCCTTTGGACCTGACTGTCATATTAACGCCAAAGATGCGATGGGGGACAAGCCTTTCTTCCCAAGGCCTTGGGCTGCGTGCTTGATCTTGCCGGTCGGGGTGGGTAGGACCGATCCGACCCGAATGCCTGCGACAACAAAGGAAATCTGCCTTGGACATCCAGACCCTGCGCGCCAAGCACCCCGATCACTGGATGCGCGCCACCGCGATCCGCGCCCTGGCACTGGATGCCGTGGCGGCGGCAAACTCTGGCCATTCCGGCATGCCGATGGGGATGGCGGATGTGGCGACGGTCCTGTTTGACAAGCATTTGAAGTTCGACCCCAAGGCGCCGCGCTGGGCCGACCGTGACCGCTTCATCCTGTCGGCGGGCCATGGCTCGATGCTGCTTTATGCGCTTTTGTACCTGACCGGGTATGCGGATATGACCCTGGCTGAGGTCAAGAACTTCCGGCAATGGGGTGCGATCACCGCCGGGCATCCGGAATACGGCCATGTCGCGGGGGTTGAGACGACGACCGGTCCCCTGGGCCAGGGCATCGCCAACGCGGTCGGTTTCGCGATTGCCGAGGAAAGCTTGCGCGCGCGCTGGGGGGCCAAGGTCCAGGATCACCACACCTGGGTCGTCGCCGGCGATGGCTGTCTGATGGAGGGGGTCAGCCAGGAAGCCATTGGTCTGGCAGGCAAACTCCAACTGTCGCGGCTGATCGTGCTCTGGGATGACAACGGGATCACCATCGACGGCAAGGTCTCCATCGCCGATGTGACCGACCAGCAGGCGCGGTTCGCGGCGTCGGGTTGGGATGTGTTTGCCTGTGACGGGCATGATCCGGTGGACATCGACCGTGCCCTGACCGAAGCCAAGGCCAGCGCCCGCCCCGCCCTTGTGGCCTGCAAGACGCATATCGCGCTTGGCCATGCGGCAGAGGGCACCTCCAAGGGGCACGGCGCCCTGACCGACAAGGTGCAGCTTCTGGCCGCCAAGGATGGCTACGGCTGGCCCGGTGCCGCGTTCGAAGTGCCCGCCGACGTGAAACGCTGGTGGGAGTCGCTTGGGACCAAGGGCGCCAAGGCCCGGGCGGAGTGGGAGGGGCGGTTTGCGACCCTCTCCCCCGCCAAGCAGGCCGAGTTTACCCGCATCTTCGCGTTGGAGGCCCCAGCCAGGCTGGCGGCAACCATCCGGGCGGTGAAGAAGCAGGCGGTGGTTGACCAGCCGAAACTAGCCACCCGCGCCGCATCCGAAAAGGTCCTCGGCGCGGTCAACCCGGTCGCCCCGGAAACCATCGGCGGCTCGGCTGACCTGACCGGATCGAACAACACCAAGACCGCTGATCTGGGCGTGTTCTCGCCCGAGGATCGCAAGGGCCGCTACGTCTATTTCGGCATCCGCGAACATGGGATGGCGGCCGCGATGAACGGCATGGTGCTGCATGGCGGGGTGCGACCCTATGGCGGCACCTTCATGTGCTTTACCGATTACGCCCGCCCGTCGATGCGGCTAAGCGCCCTGATGGGTGTGCCGGTGGTCTATGTGATGACGCATGACAGCATCGGTCTGGGTGAGGATGGCCCGACGCACCAGCCGGTCGAACACCTCGCGATCAGCCGTGCCACGCCGAACACGCTGGTCATCCGCCCCGCCGACCTTGTGGAGACCGCCGAGGCGTGGGAGATTGCGCTGTCAGAGAAAACCCGCCCCACTGTGCTGGCCCTCAGCCGCCAGAACCTGCCTGCCGTACGGACCACGCATACCAACACCAACATGGTCGCCAAGGGGGCCTATGTGCTGGCCGAAGCTGGGGCAAAGCGCCAGGTGATCCTGATCGCCACCGGGTCCGAGGTTGAAATCGCGCTGAAAGCCCGGGCGATGCTGGAGGGTGAGGGGATCGGCACCCGCGTCGTCTCCATGCCGTCGATGGAGCTCTTTGCGAGCCAGGATGAAGCGTGGCGGAAGCGCGTCCTGCCCGCAGGCCCGGTGCGCGTCGCCATCG
Organism: Rhodobacterales bacterium 32-66-7; assembly: GCA_002280315.1. Taxonomy (GTDB): domain Bacteria; phylum Pseudomonadota; class Alphaproteobacteria; order Rhodobacterales; family Rhodobacteraceae; genus Tabrizicola. The sequence goes on from NCDS01000164.1 coordinate 3,968, forward strand.
AAGCGGGCGTTCGCCAAGGCTGGGACCGCTGGCTTCTGGGCGAACGCGGGCGTGAGGCGAAGGCCGATTTCGTCGGCATGTCGTCCTTCGGCGCCTCAGCCCCGATTGACCGGCTTTACGCCGAGTTCGGCATCACCGCCGAGGCTGCGGTGGCCAAGGCCAAGGCGATGCTTTGACAGGAAAAGGCCCGACTTTCGGGTCGGGCCTTGGTCTGCCGTGAGGCCAGGTCTGGGTTAGGCCAGGTCTGAATTCAGGCCAGGTCTGAATCAGGCCAGGTCTGAATCAGGCCAGGTCTGAATCAGGCCAGGTCTGAGTTCACCGCCTGCCGCTGCAGAAGGCCGGGAAGGTTGTCATCCCCCTCCTCCTCGCCTGACTCATAGGTCTCACCGGGGTCAAGGGCGCGGTCGGGATCGACGGCGGTGTTGAGGTCTTCGAGCGTATCGCCGTCCCCGTTGTCTTCATCCAGATCCTCGGCATCGGCCAGGCCATCGTCATTCAGATCGTCGTTCAGCGGACCATCCGCCGCGTTCACCGAACTTGCCGTCACATCCGCATCGGCAAGCGAGATATCGGGCAGGTCGTCCGAGGGGGCGGGTTCGTCCGGCAGGACCCCGCCCTGGTCCGAAGCATCGCCATCCGACAGGTGGATGTCATCATCGGCGTCCGGATCGGGAAAGGTCTGCTCATCCCCCTGATCGCGCAGGGTCGGAAACTCACCCAGGTTGCGCTGGATCGACGCTTCCTCGACCACCGGACGGGCAGCGGCTTCGGGATCGAGGCCGGGCAGGTCCACCTCTTCGATCGAGACCAGCTCACGCGCCTGATCGACGTAGCGCTCGGGGCCACCCTCCGGGCTGCCCGCATCGGACCAGAGCAGCACCGCGCGGGCGTTGACCCGGGCCTCATACGCATCGAATTCTTGCTGGTTCATCGCGCACCTCGCTTTCGCCACGACAACGTGCGTCAGCGGGCTGCGGTTCCTTCAACGCGCGGGCGGTTTCGCACCGGTCAGGGCGGCATAAGCGGGCATGATCACCTTCGTCGCGACCGGGATCAGCATTGCCCCCAAGATCAACCCGAACACACCGTCCAAAGCCGCCGTCACCGCCCATTCGACAAAGCCCTGCGCGGTGCCGACTGCCCTTGACGCTTGGGTGGCGATGTCCTGGATCATGTCATAGGGCCAGGCCCAGAGATGCGTCACCTCCAGCCCGTGCAGGACGATATTGCCGCCGACCCAGAGCATCGCCGCCGTGCCGACCACCGACAGGAACGCCATCAGCTTCGGCATCGCCAGCACCAGACCGCGACCAAGCGCGCGGCCCGCCCCGGTGCGCCCTGTAGCGGCGAGGTGGAGGCCGACATCATCCATCTTCACGATCAGCGCCACCGCACCGTAAACCACGATGGTGATCATCGCGCCCACCACCGCCAGCGTGATCGCCTGCATCCAGAAGCTGGGGCTTTCGATGGTGGCAAGCGCGATGGTCATGATCTCGGCCGACAGGATGAAATCGGTCTTGATGGCGCCGGCGACCTTTTCTTCTTCCAGATGCGCCGGGTCCTTGGTGTCAAAATCAGCCTTCACCGTCTCATCGGCATGGGGGGCAAGGGCATGGACCACCTTCTCTGCCCCCTCAAAGCACAGATAGGCCCCGCCGAGCATCAAGAGGGGCGTGATCGCCACCGGCAGAAATTGGTCAAGCGCCAGCAGGGCCGGCAACAGGAACAGAAGCTTGTTCTTCATCGACCCGCGCGCGATGCGCCAGATGATCGGCAGTTCGCGCTTGGCCTCGAACCCCTGGACGTATTTCGGGGTCACGGCAGCATCGTCGATCACCACGCCCGCCGCCTTGGCCCCGGCCTTGGCTGCCGCCGCCGCAATGTCATCGACCGAGGCTGCCGCGAGTTTGGCAATCGCTGCCACATCGTCCAGAAGCGCCAGAAGTCCGCTCATGCCATTGCTCCGGTTCAGGGTCGCCACGGTCTAGCAAGCCTTGGCCGGGCGCGCAAAGCCTCTTCACGCGATCTTCGGACTTGGCCTATAGACGGGCCTGAGCAACCACCGGACAAAGATGACCAACACGATAGCGCTTTACCTTGGCCTCGCCATCCTTGCCGGCATCGGTCTTGACCTTGTGGTGAATGACGGGCTTGCCCTTCACTTTTTGCTGCGCAAGTTCCTGGAATTGGTCGGATGGGTGGTATTCTGGCGCTGAAACCGGCAGACTGGGCTTGTAATCGACGCGTGTCTGCGGATGTTACCGCTATCGTCGACACGAGTCGCAACCGGCAAAGGAACGCTCATGACCGTCAAAGTCGCCATCAACGGGTTTGGCCGCATCGGCCGCAACGTGCTGCGCGCCATCGTGGAATCGGGCCGCACCGACATTTCGGTCGTGGCGATCAACGACCTTGGCCCGGTTGAGACCAATGCCCATCTCCTCCGCTATGATTCGGTGCATGGCCGCTTTCCGGCGACGGTGACCACCGGCACCGACTGGATCGATGTCGGTCGCGGCCACATGCAGGTGACGGCGCTGAAAAACCCCGCCGACCTGCCCTGGGGCGATGTCGATATCGTGCTGGAATGCACCGGCATCTTCACCTCGAAGGAAAAGTGCCAGGCGCATCTGGAAAACGGCGCGAAACGGGTGCTGATCTCGGCCCCCGGTGAAGGCGCG
>NCDS01000165.1 GCA_002280315.1 Rhodobacterales bacterium 32-66-7
GCCGGGGGTGGGCAACGTCGAGGCGAATGTGCTTTTGACCGAAGAACGACGCCCGGGCCCCCTTGGCATGGCGGAAACGGCTGCGATTCGCTGATCCGGCGCGGCTAGGGTCGGGGCCGCTCCTCGTCGCATGTCCATGCGCTCGTCGCGAGGAGACGACGCAGTCGTACGACGAGCAGGGGGGGAGAGGCTGTGCAGATCGCGAAACTGGAAACCTTCGACACCGCTTTCGTCTGTTTCGTCAAGGTAACCGCCGATACCGGTGACGTGGGCTGGGGCCAGACCTCTACCTACCAGGCCGATATCACCGCCGACATCTTCCACCGCCAGGTTGCCCCCTATGCGCTTGGCACCGGGGTGGACGATCTGGAGGACACCCTCCGCCGCATCTTTGAACGCGAACACAAGTTTCCCGGCAGCTATCTGCGCCGCGCGCAGGCGGGGCTTGATACCGCTGTCTGGGACCTCCGCGGCAAGCTTGCGGGCAAGCCCGTGGTCAGCCTGCTGGGCGGCACCCCCGGCAGGATCCGCGCCTATGCCAGCAGCATGAAGCGCGACATCACGCCCGAAGATGAGGCGGCACGGTTTGTCAGGCTTCGTGACGAGCAGGGGTTCGATGCCTTCAAATGGCGCGTGGGCGCCGAGGTTGGCCGCGATCAGGACGAATGGCCGGGCCGGACCGAGGCGGTGATTCCGGTGGTCGCCAAGGCCTTGGGCGACGGGATCGACAAGCTGGTCGACGGCAACTCCTGCTATTCCCCCGCCCGGGCGATTCAGGTCGGCCGGATGCTGGAAGACCACGGCATCTCCCATTTCGAGGAACCCTGCCCCTATTGGGAGGTTGACCAGACCGCCGAAGTGCGCGCCGCCCTGTCCATCGACGTCGCGGGGGGTGAGCAGGATTGCGAACTGACCGCATGGCAGCTGGCGATCGAGCACAAGGCGGTCGATATCCTCCAGCCTGACATCCTCTATCTGGGTGGCATCTGCCGCACGCTGGAGGTCTGCCGGATGGGCGAACGCGCGGGCCTGCCGATCACGCCGCATGCCGCGAACCTGGGCCTTGTGACCCTGTGCACGATGCACCTTCTGCGCGCGATCCCGAACCCCGGGAAATACCTTGAGTTTTCCATCGAAGGCCCGGACTACTATCCCTGGCAGGACGGCCTGTTCCTGAACGATCCCTACCGGATCGACGCTGGCCATGCCACAGTCACCGACGCGCCCGGCTGGGGGGTAGAGATCAACCCCGACTGGCTGTCCCGCGCCCGCCATATCGTCTCGGAGCGGACCTGAGCGGGGGTTTCACAGCAGCTTGGGCTGGGCCACCGCTTCCGCCTTGGCGGATTTTACCGCGTCATTGCGGGCCATGGGCAGGTCCATCCGCTTGCCGGCCAGGATATCGGCCACGGTGATGATCTGCAGGCGGTCATCTTCACGGTTCAGGAGCGGGTGCTTGAACCTGCCGGCGGCGGTCACCTCATCCCGCATCGGTTTCGTCGGCTCGTCCATGGTGATCAGGAACCCGAACTCCGCCCCTTCGCGCTGGCGGTCGGAATTGAGCGTGGCGAGGGTCGCCCGGTTTGCGCCGCCGGATTTCACCTGGAATATCGCCTTGCCGTTCGTGTCCTTGTCGAGCAGGAAATAGGCAATGCCGTCGATCCCGGCATCGGCGCCCTTCTTTTCATTGATCCGCGCCTGGTTGTCGGAAAAGGTCAGGACCGCCCATTTTTCGAATTCCTTGCGGGTCTTGTCATCCTTGCGGTTGGCCAGCGCCCGGGCCGAGGCGATGTCGCGCGGCACCCCGTCAAGGAGGATGTTCGCCTCGACCTGCGGCCAGTCCCCGCTTTTGCTGTATTTGTCCTGCAGGCGTTTGAGGATGAGGGAGATCGACTGATAGGTGATGTCGATCCCGATCCATTTGCGGTTCAACCGTTGTGCGACGGCAACCGTTGTGCCGCAACCGCAATAGGCATCCAGCACCACATCGCCTTCGTCCGAAGAGGCGCGGATGATGCGTTCCAGCAGCGCCTCGGGCTTTTGGGTGGGGTAGCCGAGATACTCGTCACCCTGACTTGGCAGTATGTCACTCCAGTCGTTCTGGATTGGAACGCCTGGCATTTCGTCCAAGTAGCGCTTGTATGCTGGTGTGCCGCCATTCTTTGGAAAATAAAGACGGCCCTCCTCATAAAACTTAGTCATGTTTTCACGCGAATAGGCCCAGAACCTTCCCTTATAGGGGAACGTTCCCATAAATTCATACGAAACATCTCCACCCGGTTTTGCTGCTGTCAAGTTATCAAGTCGAAACCGTCTGCCAGTTTCAGGCTCGACGTGTCGATAGTTCTTTTCCAAATAGTCTTTAGAGTAAGGAGTAAACTGCCAATGCCAAAGCCAACTTCGTGACTTGGAATAGAAAAGTATCACATCCCGAATGTTCCCCGGTTGCTTGCGACCCTGCTTCGCGTCGTTGTGCGCACTGGACCTTTTCCAACTTATCTCGCTGAGATAATCCCCACCCTGCCCACAAAACACCGCGTCGAGGACCAGTTTCAGGTAATGGCTCGCCGTCGGGTCACAGTGCAGATAGAAACTGCCGGTCGGTTTCAGCACCCGGTGAATCTCCACGATCCGCAGGGTCATGTGGACGATATAGGCCAGTAGCGCGCCGCGTTTCAGCACCTTTTCCAGGCCGCGGATCAGTTCCACCGTCTGTTCGGTCAGCTTGCCCGATTGCAACCGGGCAATATCGGTGATCCAGGCAAGGCCGGCAATCGCCTCCTCCCCCCACTCCCAGGTGTCGGTAAAGGCCTGGGCCTGGGCGCGATCCTCAGACCCCTGGTTGTTGTAGATCTGGAAATAGTTGCGCTTGGAGTTGAAGGGCGGGTCGATATAGCACAGATCCACCGTATCCGACGCGATCTTGTTGCGCAGGACATCGAGGTTGTCGCCGTAAAAGAGCTTGTTCGCAGGCGTCGGTTGCCCAGACGGAAGTTTTGCCATGGCTCTTGCGGGTCCTGTCTGCCACCGGTCTCAACGCCCGGCGCGCGGGCAGGATACGTTCCCGAAGGTTGACAGTGCCTTAACCCGAACGCAAGCCCGGTGCGGTTGATGGCATGGCTTTGGGTCTTTCCTGCGGGCTGCGGCAGGCTATAGTCGCCGCAACAACAGGAGAGCGCCATGCCCGGATTGCACGCCCATATCGACCCCGATGGCCTTGAGGAATTCTCGGTCGTGTTCACCGACCGCAGTCTCAACCACATGTCGGCGCGGTTTCAGGGGGTGATGCAGGATGTCTCGGCCATGCTGCGCGAGGTCTATAACGGGAGTGCCGTGGCGCTGGTGCCGGGCGGCGGGACCTATGCGATGGAGGCGGTGGCGCGGCAGTTCGGGCAAGGCTCGGTCCTGATCGTGCGGAACGGCTGGTTCAGCTACCGCTGGAGCCAGATCTTCGAGGCGGGCGGTTTCGCGGCCGAGACGACCGTGGTCATGGCCCGCCAGACCGGCAACGACGCCCGCGCGCCCTATGCGCCGCCCCCGGTGGAGGAGGTCGTCGCCCGCATCCATGCGGTGCGGCCGCAAGCCGTCTTCGCGCCGCATGTGGAGACCAGCGCCGGGATCATCCTGCCCGACGACTACCTTGGCACCATCGCCAAGGCCGCGCATGAGGTTGGGGCGCTCATGGTCCTCGACTGCATCGCCAGCGGCTGTGTCTGGGTCGACATGGTGGCGACGGGGGTCGATGTGCTGATCTCCGCGCCGCAGAAGGGCTGGTCGGCCTCGCCCTCAGCCGGGGTCGTGGTGCTGTCGCCCTTGGCCGAGGCGCGGCTGGCCGGGACAACCTCGAACAGCTTTGCGGTCGATCTGAAGAAATGGCGGGCGATCATGGCGGCCTATGAAGGCGGCGGGCATGCCTATCATGCCACGATGCCGACCGATGCCATCGTCGGCTTTCGCGATGCGATGCTGGAGACGAAGGCGATGGGCTTTCCTGAAGCCAAAGCCGCGCAATGGGCGCTTGGCCGGGCGGTGCGCGGGATGATGGCGGAAAAGGGCGTGCCCTCGGTCGCGGCGGAGGGGTTTCAGGCCCCCGGTGTGGTGGTCAGCTATACCGGCGACGCCGAGGTGCAGAACGGGGCAAGGTTCCGCGCCGAAGGGCTGCAGATCGCGGCCGGCGTGCCCTTGCAACTGGGCGAGGGGGCAGAGTTCCGCACCTTCCGCCTGGGTCTCTTCGGCCTTGACAAGCTGAAGGATGTCCCAGCCACCGTGGCCCGCCTGCGCCGCGCGGTCGACGCGGTGCTTTGACGGGCCGGGGCGCGTGGGCAATATTGCCCACCCTACAAGGGGCTCTGGGGCGCGTGGGCATGATTGCCGACCCTACGATGGGCTCTCGTGTAGGGTGGGCAATCTGCCCACGCCCACGACCGGTCTACCGCAGGCCCAACCCCACCCGCATCAGCGTCTGGCGCACCGGACCCACGGCATGAAGCGCGTTGAGCGCACCGGCGCGCAGGTCGCGCAAGCCCGGCAGAGCGGCCATCGAGGCGCGGTTCAGAAGGTCGATCCCGGTGACCCGCGCCCGCACGTCCCAATGGCGGGTCCGGTGATAGGCGTCGGTCACGGCCGCGACACCCGGATCGGCCCGATGCCGGTCGGCAAGCTCCAGCAGGCAGGCAAGGTCGGCCAGGCTCATGTTCAAGCCCTGCGCGCCGATGGGGGGCACGACATGCGCGGCCTCGGCCATCAGGACGGCGCGGGGGCCAGACATCCGGTCGGCGATCTGGCTCAGGATCGGCCAGACCGTCCGGCGGCTGACGAGGCTCAGCGCGCCCAGAACACCGGCGGACCGCGCGTTCATCTCGACCTCGAAGGCCGGTTCGGGGAGGGTTGCAAGCTCGGCGATCCGTGGCCCCTTGTCCATCCAGACCACGGCCGAGGCTGGCTTGCCCTTCAGATCGGCAAGCGGCACCAGCGTGAAAGGCCCGCCAAAGCGGTGCACCTCGGTCGAGATGTTGTGATGCGGCTGGTCATGGGTCACGGCAAAGACCAGCGCCTTCTGGCCATAGCGCATGGTCCGCGCCCCGATCCCCAGGGCCGCGCGCACCGGGGAATTGCGCCCATCCGCCCCGATCACCAGCTTCGCCGCGACCTGGCTTCCGTCGGACAGCGTCACCAGGCCCGCATCGCTGCGGGTCACCATGGCGGCAAAGCCGATACCAGGACGAAAGCTGACATTTGGCAGACTGGCCAGCCGCGCGACCATCTCGCGCCGCAACAGCCAGTTCGGGAAGTTGTAGCCAAAGGGTGCGTCCGAGATCTCGGCGGCGTCGAATTCCTTGGCCAGGCGCGGCACCGGCGTCTGACCCCCGGCATCGACGATCCGCATGACCTGCAGGGCGGCGGCATGCGGCTTCAACGCCTCC
>NCDS01000166.1 GCA_002280315.1 Rhodobacterales bacterium 32-66-7
ACGTGCTCCGTTGGGTGAACCCGCCACGCCAGGAAGCCGTTGTGGGGGTAGACGGTGCATTAGACCCGGGTAACGAAGCCGTCAATGGGCGGACTTGCGGTGGGAGGTGCCGGCCGGGACGGCCGCCGGAAGGCAAGCGCGGCAAGGAACGTCAGCAGAAGCCAGACCGGCACGTCGCCCCACCAGGTATAGGGCGTGGGCGGCAACGCCCCGGGAACCCTGGTGTCGAGCGCGGCCATCGTGCCGAAGGGCAGCTCCTCAACCACCCGGCCGCGCGCATCGATCACCGCCGTGACGCCGGTATTGGCCACCCGGATCAGCGGCAGGCCCTGTTCCACCGCGCGCAACCGGGCTTGTGCCAGATGCTGGAACGGCCCGGTCCAGAGGCCGAACCAGGCGTCATTGGTGATCTGAAGCATCCAGTCGGCCCTTTCGGGCGCGGCATTGACCAGCCGGGGGAACACAGCCTCGTAGCAGATCAGCGGCAGAACCTTGCCCATCTCGCCTAGGTCAAGGACCCGTGGCCCCGGACCCGCCGAATAGCTGTTGCCGACCTGCGCGGCAAAGGCGGTGATCCCGAACCAGCGATAGGCGAGGTCGCCAAGCGGCATGTATTCGCCGAAGGGCACCAGTTGGTGCTTCTGGTAGCTGGCGATCTCTCTCCCGTCGCCCTCCAGCACGCGCAGGCTGTTGTAGAACCGGCCCTCTGCCTCGCTCTGGATGCCGACCGCGACGGGCCGTCCTCCCGATGCATCGGTGATCATCCCCGCGACCGAAGGAGCATATTCCAGCATGTAGGGCACCGCCGTTTCGGGCCAGATCGTCAGGTCGGCCGGGGTCCCCTCTGCGGTCAGCGACAGCAGGCGACCCAGAAACACCTCGGCGAGGTCGGCATCCCATTTCAGCGCCTGTTCGGCATTGGGCTGCACGAGGCGCAGCGTGCCGTCCGGCCCCGGCGGGAGAGGCGGGGCCAGCCGCCAAAGGCCAAGGCCCGCCACCCCGACCAGCAGCATCACGGCGGCAATGCCCCCGGCAAAGCGCCAAAGGACGGGCATGGCTGCCAGCGTCAGGGTCAAAAGGGTCAACCCCAGGGGACCGGCGACGGCGGCAAGCTGATCGACCGGCGTGCCGATCCAGATATGGCCGACCATCGCCCAGGGAAAGCCGGTAAGAACCACGCCGCGCAACGCCTCGGTTGCGGTGAAGGTGGCGACGAAGCCCAGTGTCGGCTGGGGCAGTCTGGCGGCAATTCCTGCAGCCGCCCCCCAGAACAGGGCAAGCCCGCCGGACATCAGCACCACCGCGAACGGGGCCATCCAGCCGTTCGCCGTTGCATCCACCAGGAAAGGTTCGACAATCCAGGACAGGGCCACGGCGAAATGCCCGGTACCGGCGGCAAGACCAAGCCAGAACGCCCCAGCCTTCCGCTGCGACAAAAGCCAGATCAGCCCCGACAGCGCCGGAAGCGCCGCCCACCATGCGCCCCAGGGGGCCTGTCCAATGGCCACCACCGCGCCAAGGCCGAACGCTGTGGCGAGGCGGAGCCAACGGGCTTGACCAGAAGCAGGCAGGGTATCAGTCCGCGTCGGCATCGGTAACCCTTTCAGAGACAGGAAGCCGCACCCGAAGGCGCTTGATCCGGCGTGGGTCGGCATCGACGATCTCGAACTGGACACCACTTTCATGCTCGATCACCTCGCCCCGCGCCGGAACCCGGCCCGAGCGCAGGAACACCAGCCCGCCGATCGTATCGATATCCTCGTCATCCTCGCCGGTGCGGAGCGCCATGCCAAGCGCAGCCTCGATCTCCTCCAGGGGGGCCACGGATTGCGCCAGGATCACGCCGGGCTTTTCTTCCTTCCAGAGCGCGCCTTCATCCTCGTCATGTTCATCGTCGATCTCGCCGATCACCGTCTCGATCAGATCCTCGATCGTGACCAGCCCGTCGACCCCGCCATATTCGTCGATGACCAGGGCCATGTGCACCCGTTCCTTCTGCATCTTCTGCAACAGGACGCCGGTCGGCATCGAGGGCGGCGCATAGAGGATCGGCCGCAAGAGCTTTTTCAGACTGAACCGCCCCGCGGCACCGAACCCGTGCTGAAGGGCGAGGTCCTTGAGCAGCACCAGCCCCTGCGGATGGTCAAGCGTGCCCTTGTAGACCGGCAGGCGTGAAAATCCATGCTCGCGGAACACCTCCACGAGGTCGTCCTTGCCGATATCGAGGGGGACGGCCACAATCTCGGCCTTGGGGATGGCCACGTCATCGACCCGCATCCGCCGGAGGACGTGCAGTTCCTGCGGCTGGGCGGGTGCGCCTGCCGTGGTCTGGTTCGCCGCCGCCTCGGCCGCAGGGGAAAGAGCAGAGAGTATCCGGCCGAAAAAGCCGCGCGAAACCTGGTCAGCGGCGGGATCGCCAGTCGTGCCGCCTAAGGGCTTGTCGATTGTCCGGTCAGGTGCCCTGTCAGGCGTCCTGTCGGTCGTCTTCTCGGGCGCGCCCTGCGCTGCGGGTGACCCGTCGATGCTACTGCCCATCGGTCCTTTGTCCGGAAAACACCTCGGCGGCGGGTGCGGCCCTAGTATGGGTCAGAAACCCCCAGGCTTGCAAGTATCCGCACCTCCAAACCCTCCATCAGGGACGCATCTTTGTCGTCGATGTGGTCATATCCCAACAGATGCAGGACCCCGTGCACGATCAGATGGGTGACATGGTCGTTGAAGGGCTTGCCCTGCGCAAGGGCTTCGGCGGCGCAGGTTTCCCAGGCGATGGCGATGTCGCCCAGGGGTTCGGGATCAAGGGCGGTGCCGGGCTGGGCAGGCTCGGGCAGCCCCCCGGCAACCTCGGCAGAAAGATCCCAGGTCGGCCAACTCAGCACATTGGTGGGCGCGGGCTTGCCGCGAAACTGGGCATTCAGCCCCGAAATCCGGGCATCGTCACAGCCCATCAGGCTGATCGTGAAGCCCTTAGGGTCCAGACCCACCGCTGCCAGGGTCGCTTGCGCCGCCCGCTTTGCCAGCGTGTCAAGACCCGCGCCGTCCCAGCGCGGGTCCTCAATCAACGTTTCCGCCAGATCAGTCATGCGCGCCCCGACCGACCCTGACCGATGTGCCGGTCAAGCGGTGCTTTCGTCGGCCTCATAAGCCTCGATGATGCGGCCGACAAGCGGGTGGCGCACCACATCCTTCGAGGTGAAGTAGTTGAAGGTCACGCCCTTGACGCCCTTCAAAATCCGCTCCGCCTCGGCGAGGCCAGAGGAGGTGCCGCGCGGCAGGTCGATCTGCGTGCGGTCGCCGGTCACCACCATGCGGCTCCCCTCACCCAGACGGGTCAGGAACATCTTCATCTGCATCGCGGTCGCGTTCTGCGCCTCATCCAGCACGACGAAGGCATTGGACAGCGTCCGCCCCCGCATGAAGGCGAGGGGCGCAATCTCGATCCGCTTTTCCTGCAACAGCTTTTCGACCTGCTTTGCCGGCAGGAAATCGTTCAGCGCGTCGTAAAGCGGCTGCATGTAGGGATCGACCTTCTCCTTCATGTCGCCCGGCAGGAACCCCAGCCGTTCGCCAGCCTCGACCGCCGGACGGGAGAGGATGATCTTTTCGACCGCGCCCGAGATGAACATCGTCACCCCCACCGCCACCGCAAGATAGGTCTTGCCGGTGCCCGCAGGCCCGATGCCGAAGCCAAGCTCATGCTGGAACAGGTTCTTCACATAGGCCTTCTGCGCCTCGGTCCGGGGTTCGATCGGCTTCTTTCGGGTCCGCAACTCGACCCCGGTCGAGAAGAGCTCGATCTGCTCGCCGCCATCTGCCGGGCTGGACTGTCCCGAAACCGGGCGGCCCATGCGCATCGCGCCGTCGATATCACCCGCCGCCACGCCCCGCCCCGATTCGAGCCTTGCGTACAGCGACCGAAGCACCGCTGCCGCCTGTTCCCGTGCCGCCTTGTCGCCGATCACTGCAAGGCGGTTGCCGCGTCGCAGGATATGCACCCCCATCTGGTGCTCGACCTGCGCGAGATTGCGGTCAAACTCGCCGCAAAGATCGATCAGCAGGCGGTTGTCGGGAAATTCGAGGACGGTTTCCACGATATCCTCGGCAGCAGTGCGGTTCGGCGGGGGGGTCAGCGCGGTGATGCCCAAAGGGCGCTCCTTTTGCCTGGGGCCCGTGAAGTGGGCCGATGATCAAGGATGCCGCCGGTCACGGCATCTGGCAAGCTAAACCCGCCTGCCCCGGCAGTGTTCAGCCAAAACGCGCAAGATTTGTGACAGGTGCCGGCGGATTGCACAAAGAAAAGGGCTCCGGGGATGCCGGAGCCCTATAGCTTGTGCCACCAATGGTCCGCTCAGTTGCCGGTGACCTTGGGCACGCGGTCCGGGCCGGGGGCCGATTCCGTCTCGTACGGGCCGATCACGGTGCCTGGAGGATACTTGTCGTCGCAGACCGGCAGGCCGGTTTTCGGATCGAAGCGCGGCGAGGAATAGCCTTCGACGCCGTCGTCGATGACCCAGACCTGGCAGCCGTCGGGGTCATAGGCGATCGCCGCCTCACCGTCCTTCAACCTGACATCGTCGGTCCCGGCATCGCGGCCGGTCGCGATGACGCTGTCCGGCCCGGAATAGCGCTTGGTGCCCTCCAGCGCTTCGATGCTGCCGCCGTCGCAGGCTGCCACAGCGGTCAAGAGCGCGGCCATCAGTCCGCCCCGTCCAAGCGGCGAATGAATTGCCTCTGCAAGCCTCATGATCTTCAGCCTTTCTTGCAGATGATTTCGACCCGGCGGTTCTTGGCCATGCCGGATGCGGTGTCGTTGGATGCCACGGGCTGCTTTTCGCCAAAGCCCACCTCGCTGTCGACGACCGCTCCTACCGAACGGGCGACATCGGCTACCGCCTTCACCCGGGCTTCGGACAGCGCCTGGTTGTAGGCGTCCGACCCCTGGCTGTCGGTGTGCCCGGCGATGGCGTAGGAGAACGCGTCCGATCCGCGGAAGAACGCTTCAAGCTCCTCCCGGCCCGAGGCGGTCAGCCGGGCGCTGGCGCTGGCAAAGAAGGTGTCGGTGCCTTCGCTTAGGCAGCTGACAGGCTTGGTGCAGACCGGCTTGCCGGTCTTGGCGTTGCGGCGGGGGACCATGTAGCCTTCGGTGCCACCGTCGGCCCACCAGTGCTGGCAGCCGTCGGCATCGACCCAGACGCCCCATTCGATCTTTCCGGTGACGTTGCCGTCCTGGGCCAGGGCCATCGTCCCGAAGGACAGCCCCGCGCCTGCGCAGACCACCAAAACCACGGCACGGAGCCAGCTTTTGAATGTCATCTTATCCGTCTCCTCATCGCGGGCGCGCGACTGATCGCAGCCTGCCCACCCATTCGACTAGCTTATCAGCCGCGGGCTTGCGAAGGAAAATCCTGC
>NCDS01000167.1 GCA_002280315.1 Rhodobacterales bacterium 32-66-7
CTGGATCAGGTCTTCCTCCTGGATCACATCCAGCACTGCCATGCCGACCGCTGCGGCGACGGCATTGCCGCCGAAGGTGTTGAAATAACGCGCGGTGGCGGCGAAGGGGTCAAGGACCTGGGGTCGCACCACCAGACCGGCCATCGGGTAACCGTTGCCCATCGGTTTGCCAAGGCTGACCATGTCGGGCACCAGTCCATGCCGCGCGAAGCCCCACATTTCCGCGCCCGTGCGACCAAAGCCGGGCTGCACCTCATCCGCGATGAAAAGCCCTCCTTGGGCGCGGATCGCCGTTGCTGCGGGGCCAAGAAATCCCGCCGGATCGGGATGGACGCCGTCGGAGGAGAAGATCGTGTCGACGATCAGGGCGCAGGGTTTCTGGCCCAACGCCTCCATCCGGTCGCAGGCCGTGGCGACCGCAGCGGCAAGGCCGGTCGCGATGCCTTGGGGATAGTTTTGCGCCGTGGGGGCCGGGATCGGAAACACCGTTGGTCCCGGTGCCGTGGGTGGCCCGGCGGAGAGCGACATCTCGGCGGTGGCAAGGCTGGTGCCGTGATAGGCGTTGTCGGTCACGATCACCCCGGTTCCGCCGGTGGCCGCGCGGGCGATGCGAAGGGCGAGGTCGTTCGCCTCGGACCCGGTGCAGGTGAACATGATCCGGCCAAGGTCGGGCGGGAAGGACGCGAGGAGCCGCTCGGCATAATCGAGGATGCCGTCGTGCAGGTAGCGGGTGTGGGTCGCCAGGGTCGCCGCCTGCCCTGCCATGGCCGCCACCACACTTGGGTGGCAATGGCCAACGGAGGCGACGTTGTTGTAGGCGTCAAGATAGGCCCGGCCGTCGCGGTCGTGAAGCCAGACGCCCTCGCCCCGGACGATATGCAACGGCTCGGCGTAGAACAGCCGGTAGGCCGGGCCAAGCAGCCGGTCGCGGCGGGCGATCCGGGTGGCATCCTCGGCCGAAAGGGCGGAGCCGGGGACATAGGCGTTGGGCATCATCGGGCGGGACATGGGTTTTGGCCTTCGCAGACGGCGGGGCGGCGGCAGCGCCGGCGCAAGGATAGCCGCTTTGACCGGCGGGGCCAGTGGAATGTCGGGGTGGCTTGACATGACTGAGTAATTTACTCAGGATAAGACAGTGCCCAGCCAGCCGTCGACTCGCTCGACCGGCGCGCCCGGTGTGGACCCAACCGGTGGAGACGACCATGCAGAAACGCGATCCGGCACGCGATGCCGATATCAGAGAGGTCTTGCGCGAGGCGATCGGCGGCGCATTCCCGGGACAGCTTCTGGAGGCGCTGCTGGGTCGGTTGGAGCGGGGCCGGTCATGAACGCGCAGATCGATGTCTGGCTTACGACCGACGCGACGCCGGTGCATGAGGCGCGGGTGCTGACCGAAGGCGGGTCGCTGGCACGGATCGTGCTGGACGGGCAGGTCTACAGCCTGCGGATCACCCGGGCGGGCAAGCTGATCCTGACGAAATAGGGCGGCTCGCCGGGTTCAGAGGGCCGGGGTCAAGTAGCCGGTCAGAAATGGCCGGTCAGAAATGGCGGGGGAACAGGCCGCGCGTGCCGGTCATCACCGTCTCGATGGCTTCTTCGATGGAATAGGGCTCGGCCAGGGTCATCAGGTCCAGCCAGACGCCCTCGATCATGATGCGGATCAGTCGTGCGGTCCGTTCGGGCGACACGTCGTAGCCGTGTGTTGCGTTCATTGCGGCGCAGATGTCCATCATCGCTTCGTTGTAAAGCGCGTCGTTCGCCCCGCAGCGGGCCTGGTACAGCGGGCGGCTCTGGCTTTCGCCCCAGAACGAACACCAGGCCGACAGACGGGCCGGGGTGCAGATTGCGGGCGCGAAATCGGCCTGGATCATCGCGCTTATCTGATCCTCGGGCGCGTCGCCTGCCGCTGCGAGGGCGGTCTGCCAGTTCAGCCGGTATTCCTCGGCAAGGTAGTCCAGCGTTTCGGCCAGCAGGTTTTCTTTCGATTGGAAGTGGAACAGCACCAGCCCATGGCTGATCCCGGCGCGGGCGGCCACATCGGTGACGGTGGTGCGGGAAAACCCCCGCTCGGCCAGCGACTGGATCGTCGCCTCGATCAGTTGCAGCCGCCGGGCGTCGCGGCTTTGCGTCCGGGGCGAGGGAGGGGCTGCGATGGGCGCGACTTCGGTCACTTGGGTCATCCTGAGGCGTGGATACCGGATATAATCCTGCGCGTCGGGAACCACAATTGCAAGGATCTGATTGACAGTCCAGTCAGTGGCGTGACAGGCTGACCCGGTGCAACAACCCTGATGGCCCCTCATGACCCCGCTGCCGACCCGCGATCTGACCAAATCCAACGCCCAGTTCCAGCGCGCGGTCAAGCGGCTGCCCTTGGGTGTCGCCTCGACCTTCCGCTACTGGGGTGATGAGCGGACGGTCTATGTCCACCACGGCAAGGGCGGGCGCACCTGGGATATCGACGGCAACACTTATGTCGACTACCGGCTCGGCTATGGCCCGGCGATCCTGGGCTATGCCGATGACCGGGTCGATGCCGCCGCCCGCCGGGGGATGGAGGTTGGCGGCGTCTTCGCCCTGTCGACCGAGCGTGAGTTGATCGTCGCCGACCGCATCGCCAGCATGGTTCCCGCGGCTGAACTGGTGCGCTTTTCCAACTCTGGCACCGAAGCCGTCATGGCGGCGCTGCGTCTGGCCCGCGCCTATACCGGCCGCGAGCAGTATCTGCTGGTCGAGGGCGGCTATCACGGCCTCTTCGACGCTGCGATGTGGATGTCGAACATGGAGGAGTGGGACCTGGGGTCGAACACCGACCCCGAGCTTGTCCCCTATGGCAAGGGCATACCGCCCACGGTCAAGCAACTCGCCCATATCACCCCGATGAACGATTTCCAGCGGCTGGAGGATATGTTCAAGCGCCACGGCGACAAGCTGGCCGCGATGCTGATCGAGCCGATCCAGGGCAACTGCTGTTCGATCATGGCGCGGCCGGAGTATGTCCGCCTTGCCCGTGAGCTTTGTACCAAGCATGGCGTGATGCTGATCATCGATGAGGTGAAGTCGGGCTTTCGGGTCGGCAAGGCGGGTATTCAGGGCCTTATGGGGGTCACGCCCGATATCACCACCTTCGCGAAGGCGGTCGCCAACGGCTATCCGATTGCTGTGGTCGCGGGCCGGGAGGAGGTGATGCGCACCTTCCGCTATGGTGGGGCGTCGCATGGCGGGACCTATACCGCGCATTCGGTGTCGTTGGCGGCGGCGGAGGAGTGCCTGCGCATACTGGATGAAACCCCGGCGCTGGACACCCTTGCGCAGTATGGTCAGCGGCTGATGGCGGGGATCACGAAAATCCTCGATGCGCGGAAGATCGTGCATTCCTACACCGGCCATCCGTCGATGTTCGGCCTGTTCTTCGCCGAGGTCCCGCCGGACAACTATCGGGCGTGGAAGACCAGCGATTACAGTTTCTACGATCAGATGGCTTATTTCCTGCATGACCTTGGAGTCATCGTCGAACCCGACAGCCGCGAGCCCTGGTTCATGTGCGAGGCGCATGGTCTCGATGACAGCTGTCTGACCGATACCCTGAGGGCGGTCGAAACCGCCGTCGATCTGACACTTGAACATTTCGAACATGCGGCCAAGGCGTCATGACCCATGACGCGATCATCATCGGGGCCGGGCACAACGGCCTCGTCACCGCCTGTTACCTTGCTCGGGCAGGCCTGAAGGTGCTGGTCGTGGAAAAGAACGACTGGATCGGTGGCGCGGCGGTTTCGCGTGAGCTGTACCCCGGCTTTACCTATTCGAACTGTTCCTACGTCAGCAGCCTCTTCCGGCCCGAGATCATGCGCGATCTTGAACTGCCGAAGCATGGCCTGCAAATCTTGCCCTATGAAGGCGGTGCGCTCTTCACCGAAACCGGCGGATATCTTGGCATGTTCCGCGACCACGACGCGAACCGCCGCGAATTCGCCCGCCACTCCCGCCGCGACGCGGAGGCTTATGACCGCTACTCCCGCGACATCCTGCGGAACTGCCGGCTGATCCGCCCGATGCTCATGCGCCGCCCGCCGGACCTTGCCAGCTTCCGGCCGCGTGACCTTGCGGAACTTGTCTGGCTGGGCAAGCAGGTCACCGGCCAGTCCGAAGCGCAGATCTACGACATGATGCGGTTCTGGACCATGTCGATTGCCGATTTCCTGGATGAGTATTTCGAGAATCCGGCGATGAAGGCCTATCAGGCGGTGGGGTCGATCATCGGCACTGCGCTGGGGCCGATGTCGCCGGGGACGGCCTATGTCCTTCTTCACCACGCGATGGGGGATGTGGATGGCAATGTCGGCTCCTGGGGCTATTCGCGCGGCGGGATGGGCGGGATCACCAAGGCGCTGACCGCTTCGCTTCAGGCCTCGGGGGGTGAGGTGCGGACGGGTTCGGGTGTGGCGCAGATTCTGGTCGAGGGTGGCCGCGCGGTCGGGGTTGTGCTGGAGAATGGGGATGAACACCGTGCCCGGCGGGTGATCTCCAACATGGATGTGCGGCGGACCTTCCTGAAACATGTCGAGGCGAAGGAGCTGCCAAGCGACTTTCTGCACCGGGTGCAGCGGTTCAAGACCCGCGGTTCCAGCGGCAAGCTGAACATCGCGCTCGACGGGGTGCCGAAGTTCACCGCCCTGCCCGAAGGCGCGCCGAACATCCGGGGGGACCTTCATTTCACCGACACGATCGAGAAGATGGAAGCGGCCTATGACGACTGGAAGGCCGGGCATTACAGCCGTCAGCCGTTCCAGGACGTGATGATCCCCACGCTGATCGACCCGACGATGACCCCGCCGGGCAAGCATTTCATGTCCTGTTTCGTCCAGTATGCCCCCCCGAAGATCGAGGGGCGGGACTGGACCGACGCCGACCGCGACGGGTTCCGCGACGCCTGTCTGAACCAGATCGAAGCCTATGCGCCGGGCTTCAAGTCGCTCGTCCTCCATGCCGAGGTGCGCACCCCGCGCGAATTGGAGGCCGAGGTTGGCCTGACCGAGGGCAACATCTTTCAGGGTGAACTTACCTTCGACCAGATGTTCTTCAACCGCCCGGTGCCTGGCTATGCGAACTACCGTTCACCCATTCGCGATCTGTGGCTGTGCGGGTCGTCCACCCATCCCGGCGGTGGGGTGATGGGCGCGCCGGGTCGCAACGCGGCGGCCGAGGTGCTGCGCGACATGCGCGTCCCGGCAAAGGACATGAGCGACGCCTATGCCATCGTTTGACCCCCCAAAACTGGATGCCATCATCATCGGCGCGGGGCCGAACGGGCTGGCGGCGGCGCATCGGCTGGCCTCGAACGGGGCTTTCACATCTGTCCTACAACCTTGATCCCCGGGTGGAAAAGGCGATGAACCTTGCCGGCCACGGGTTGGTCTGGGCCGAACCGAACCTGGCCACCACCGCCCTGTCGTCCGACGGCAACCATCTGCGGCTGGAAGGTCCGGTTGGTGCGGCCCTCAGCGGTGCCGTCACGGATCAGGATCGTGCCGCATGGGCCACCCTCCGCGCCCGGCTGTTGCGCTTTGCGGCCGTGTTGTCGCCCCTGAACCACATGTCCCCGCCCCGGATCGCCAAGGCGGTCGGCAATCCGCTGCTGAAGCTGGCGATGATCGGCCTTCGTGCGCGGTTGATGGGGGCCAGGGAGTTTCGTGAGCTTGGCCGGATCCTTCTGACCAACGTGCATGACCTCTTGGATGATGAGCTCACCTCGCCGCTTTTGAAAGGCGCGCTGGCGTTCGAGGCGACTTTGGGCGGCTGGCTGGGGCCACGGTCGCCCAATACGGTGCTGCCATGGCTGGTGCGGCTATCGGGTCAGACGGCGGGAGTGCAGGGCGCGCTGGGCCTGCCCAAGGGCGGCATGGCGGCGCTTGGCGCGGCGATGGCAGCTTCCGCGACCGCTGCGGGGGTCACGCTCCGCTGCAATGCCCGGGTCGCCCGGATCATTGTGGACGGCGAACGGGTGCAGGGGGTTACCCTGACGGATGGCGAGGAAATCCGCGCGCCCCGCGTCGTGTCGGCCATTGCTCCGAAGACCACGCTTCTCTCGCTGGTCGGTGCGCGGCATCTCGATGCGGGCCTTGTCACCCGGGCCCGGCACCTCAAGGCGCGGGGCGGGGCGGCGAAGCTGCACCTGACCCTGCGCGCCGCCCCCGATTTTCGCGGTGCCAAGCTGACGGACCGGCTCCTGATCGCGGGGTCAGAGCATGATGTCGAACGCTCCTACAACCCGGTGAAATACGGCCTTGTGCCGGATCGCCCGGGGCTGGAGATCATGATCCCAACCGCGCATGAGCCAAGCCCCGACGGCACGCACCACCTCTCTGCCATCGCCCAGTTCGCGCCGCATGCCCCCACCGACCGCGACGCCGCCCGCGCGGACATGCTGGCGGCCTGCATGGCGCAACTGGAGGCCCACGCCCCCGGCATCGGCGCGCTGGTGGAAAGCGCCGAACTCCTTATGCCCTATGACATCGAAGCCCGGTACGGCCTGCCCGGCGGCCAGTGGCATGGCGGAGAGCTTTCCGTCGAACAGATGCTGTTCCTGCGCCCCCTGCCGGGACTTGCCCAATACAAGGGGCCGATCCCCGGCCTGTGGCTCGCCTCGGCTGGGTGCCATCCAGGGGGCGGGGTTTCAGGCTCCGCCGGTTGGAACGCTGCAATTGCGATGGAGGCAGAATGACTGCGCTGCGTCACTTTGAAACGCCCCTTTTGAAAACGCCCTTCCATCCCCGGACCGAAGCGGCGAACAAGCTGTGGGCCTGGGGCAACTGGGGCGGCTATACCACCGCCCTTGCCTATCAGGACGAGGCGCTCGAGTATTCAGCGGTGCGCAACACCGCGACGGTCTATGACCTTTGCCCGATGATCAAATACCGGGTTGAGGGGCCAGGGGCGACTGCCTACCTCAACCGCCTGACGCTGCGGAATGTGGCCAAGCTGTCGGTCGGGGGCGTCCAGTATACCGCCTGGGTCAACGACGCGGGCCACCTTCTGGACGATGGCACCCTCTTCCGCCTTGCCCCCGACCGCTACCGGATCTGCTGCCAGGAGCGGCATCTGAACTGGCTGGAAGACAGCGCCCACGGCTTTGACGTGACCATTACCGAAGAAACCGAGGAGATTGCCGCGCTGTCCCTGCAAGGCCCGACCTCGGCCCAGATTCTGCGGCTCGCGGGCTTCGACATCGACACGCTGAAACCCTTCCGCATGGCCGAGTTTCCCTTGGGCAAGGGCCACCTGATGATCTCGCGCACCGGGTTCACCGGCGATCTGGGGTATGAGCTTTGGACCACCCCCGACCAGGCGCTGGGCCTGTGGGACCTGCTGTTTCAGGCGGGTGTCCTGCACGGCCTGCGGCCGATCGGGTCGGCCACCCTCAACATCGCGCGGCTGGAGGCGGGGCTGATCATCACCGGCTATGACTTCACCCCCGCCGATATCTGCGTGCGCGAAGACCGGCTACGCACCCCGCTGGAGATGGGGCTTGGCTGGATGATCGACTGGCAGAAGGGCCGTTTCACCGGCAAGGCGGCATTGGTCGCCCAGCGGGACAGGGGAACCAAATGGTCCTTCGTCGGTCTGGAAATCGACGGCAACATCGCGGCCGAGGGGGCGATTCTCTATCACCGCCAGAAGACCGAGGTTGGCGTCATCACCGGCGCGGTCTGGTCGCCGATCTTGAAGAAAAACATCGGGGTGGCGCAGATTCTGACCAGATTTGTAGCGGGCGGCGACATCTGGGCGGAAATCTATGCCCTGCGTGAGCTGCATTATGAGAAGCTGATGC
>NCDS01000168.1:0-5342 GCA_002280315.1 Rhodobacterales bacterium 32-66-7
GCTCCCGCAACGACCGCTCCAGCCGCCGGACATGCCCGTCGAAGTCGATCAGCTTCCCATCCAGCACCGAGGTGACCTCATAGACCCCGTCGGCCATCAGGAACCCCCGGTCGAAGATCGAGACCTTGGCCTCGGTTTCAGGCAGGTAGTCGCCATTCACATAGACAGTGCGGGTCATGCTGTTATCCCCAGAGAAGCGGCGAAGCCGGATGGATGTGGCGGTCGTCGTAAACAACCGGATGCTCGCGGTCCTGCGCCTGCACCGGCAGGGCTATCATAGCGTGGAGGAGATCGGGTCGGAACTGGCATGGCTGACCGCATTGCAGGACCTGCCCGGCCTCCGCTCTGTCCGGCCGGTTGCGGGACGGCAGGGGTTGGTGACCAAGGTTGACACTCGCTTCATCGTCGGGTTTCAGCATATCCCGGGGCAAGAGTTGCAGCCGGGCGACGATCTTGCCCGCCATTTTGCGCCCCTGGGCGAGATCACGGCGCGACTTCACCTGCACGCCCGCCACTGGTCGCCGCCCCTTGGCTTTACCCGCAAGCGCTGGGACGCGGATACCATCCTTGGCCCCGCGCCGCATTGGGGGCATTGGCGGCAGGCAGAGGGGCTGGACGCGCAGGGGGCGGCGCTTCTGGCCCGTGCGACCGACCGTTTGGTGCGGGACCTGCACGCCTATGGCACGGGATGGAAGGTCTTTGGCCTGATCCATGCCGACCTTCGCCTTGCCAATCTTATGGTCGATGCCCAGGGCCTTTGGGCGATCGACTTTGACGATTGCGGCTTTGGCTGGTGGATCTACGACCTTGCCTCCGCGCTCAGCTTCATCGAGACGGACCCGCGCCTGCCCGACCTGATTGCGCGCTGGTGCGAGGGCTATGCCCGCGTTGCCCCCTTGCAAGCGGCGGACCGTGCGATGATCCCGGCGATGATCTTTCTGCGCCGGGTGCTGCTGACCGCCTGGCTTGCCACCCGCGCCGACAGCGATACTGCGCAAAGCCTGGGCGGACCTGCCTATACGACAGGCACCCTGCAGTTGGCCGAGCGGTTTCTGACCGACGGGTTGCAGGATTTCCGCGTCTGAGGCCCGGTTTCGCCTGCCTGCGACATAACGCCGCAAGCAAAGGCCGCCGGGCACCGTGTTAGCGTTTCACCCAAGGCGGCAGCAAGCCCGCTCGTCGGCCGCTATCCTGCGCCCGAAGAACAGACACCCCGGTTCCGTCGATGCGCGCGCTTGTCGTTTATTGCCACCCCAGCCCCACCAGCTTCAACGCCGCGATCCGGGATCTTGTGCTCGCAAGGCTTTCCGCATCGGGGGCCGAGGTCCGGGTCAGCGATCTTTACGCCGACGGGTTCCAGCCGGTGCTGACCGGGGCCGAGTGGCAGGGCTATCTTGACTGCCCGACCAACACCGCCACCGTCGCGCCAGAGGTTGAAGCCGTGCGCTGGTGCGACACCCTGATCTTTGTCTACCCGACCTGGTGGTACGGCCTGCCCGCGATGCTGAAGGGCTGGCTTGACCGGGTGCTTCTGCCCGAGGTTGCCTTCCATATGCCCGATGCGGAAAACCGCACCATCCGCCCCGGCCTCCGCCACATCACCCGGCTGGGCGTCTTCACCACCTGCGGCGCGAGCTGGGGGTTGACGCAGATCGTCGGCGCGCCAGGCAAACGCACGCTGCTGCGCGGGATCGGCTTTCTGTGCCATCCGACCAGGCGGACGGCGTTCGCAGCGCAATATCTGATGGACAGCTCGACCCCGGCAAGCCGAGCCCGTCATCTTGCAAAGGTGGGACGCGCGATGGACCGGCTGATCGGCACGCGCGTGGCGGCAGGTCGGCCTGACGCGCCCGACCCGGCCCTGGCGACCGATTGAGGGCTGTCAGGCCCCCAGGCTCCAGTCCTTCGACGCGGCCTTCAGATGCTGGAGAAACGCCTGCACCTTGCGGGTCCGGTGCAGATCGACATGCGTCACGATGCGCAAGGGCGCGTCCCAATCCGGGCGCGGGGGCATGATCTCGACCAGGTCGGGGTCGCCCATCGCACGGAACGCCGACAGAAAGCCGATCCCCGCCCCCAGCCTTACCGCAAGGTCAAGCGCCGCAGGCTCGCTTGCGGCATAGGCGATCTGACCGGCCGGAACCGTTGCCCGCAGCCAGCGGTGAAACGGCGCGCGGGTGGCATGGTTGTCGGCGCAGACAAAGCGGTGACCGGCAAAGTCAGCCTCGGAGGCAGGCTTGCCGAAACGCTCGACATAGGACCTTGCGGCGTAAAGGCCGGTCTTGATCCTGCCAAGGGGCTGGACCACGTTGTCGGCGTCTTCTACCCCGGTGCCCGCCCGGATCGCGATATGCGCCTCGCCATAGTCAAGCCGGAACACGCGGAGGTCGGTCAGAAACCGCACCTGCACCTCGGGCCACAGGGTCTGGAACGACAGGATGACCGGCGTCAGCAGATCCGCCAGCCCGGCGATGGAGGTCAGGACCAGCTCACCCGACACCGTCTCACCCTGGCCCTTGATCCGGCTCGCGAGATGGGAGAACTGCTCTTCGGTCGTCTGCGCCACGGCCAGAAGGTCGCGCCCGGCTTCGGTCGCGGTGTAGCCCCGGGCGTGGCGCTGGAAAAGCTTCGAGCCCAGCCTGCGCTCCAACGCGTCGATATGGCGGATCACGGTGGCATGGTGGACCCCCAGCACCTCGGCCGCGCCGGAGACGGTGCCAAGCCGGGCGACATGATAGGCGGTGCGGATTTCGTCCCAGTTTTCCATTCCGCCTTCTGTCTAACGCGTTCCATCGGTGTTGCAAGCGCAACGGAACTTGCGCTTGACCTGGCGTGGCCGCCCCGGTCTAGTCACGCGAAACGGGGCAAGGGGGCAGCGGATGTTCGATGAAAGGCCGATTGTCGGGCACATCCGCTTTTCGTTTTACGGCATCACCGACACCAGGCTGAAGCCGGATACGGATGGCACGGCGCTGGCCCGGCTTTACGACGAAACCCGGATGGCCCGGCGCTTTCATCTGTTCGAGACCCTCACCCTGCCCAGCCTGAAGGCGCAGACCGACCAGGATTTCCGCATCGTGGTCATGACATCCGAGATGATGCCCGAGCGTTTCAAGGCCCGGCTGCGCGCAGTCATGGCGGATGTCCCGAACGCAGTGATCGACTTCTCGGTCCATGCGCGTGGCGACAAGGCCTTCCGGTCGCATATGCTTCGGTCCCTCGGGCCCGATCTGGACGGTACGGCGGTGCATTTCCGGCTTGACGACGACGATGCGCTCGGCCGGACCTACATCGCCGATCTGCGCCGCATTTCGCAGTCTTTGCCGCCGACGACGCATATCACCTTTCCGCGCGGCCTGATCCTGTTTCCGGCCCGCCCCGACAGCCCCGAGGGCGCGGTGATGGAGGAGGTGCATTATCTGGCCGCGATGGGCCTTGCTGTGGTGTGCAGCAGAAGCTTCGCCAAGAACCCGTTCCAGATGATGCATGGCATTGTCTGGAAACGCTGGCCGGTCGTCTCCTACCCGCGCGGCCATGCCTTCATCCGCACCCAGCATTTCAGCAACGACACCCTCGCGCGGCAGGACAAAATCCTGATCGCCCTCAGGACCGAGCGGTTCAGCCGCCGCGCCGACCGCTGGGTCGCTACCGTCGACGCAGCCCTGGCGACGAGCTTTCCCTTCATCGACCAGACCCGGCTTGCCGGACTTCTGGCCGAGAATGAAGCCATAACCAGCCTTGCCGACCTGCCCGCCTTGGGCTGACGCAATGCAGATCCTGTCGCAGACCCGAGATCGTCTGGTGCTGGAGGATAACCCGGTCCTCCTTGGCTGCTGTCTGGCGCTTGCGATCTTCGTACCGGTCGCGATCGGGTTCGCGATGCTGATCTCGGGCAGTCTTGCCGGGCTCTGGATGCTTCTGGTCGGCGGGTTCTTCGCCGCCCTTCTGGCCGTGTTCCTGCGCCGGGTCCGGGTGATCCTTGACCGCACCAGCGGTAGCCTGACCATCCGCACCGCCTCGCTGACCGGGGGGACCGAGACAAGCCTGCCGCTTGCCGATATCCGCGGGGTTGGCGTCGAAACCTCGATCAGCCGGTCCACCGACGGTAGCGGCGGCGTCAGCCACACCTACCGCACCGTCCTTCACCTTGCCGACCGGGAACTGCCGCTGAGCCAAAGCTTTTCGGCCGGCGATGGTGCGCAGCAAGCGGCTCAGGCAATCCGCGACTGGCTTGCGGACGGCTCCGGGCGCGGGGACTGAGCCCGAGCTCTTGACTCCTGCCCCCGGCGCGGGTACCTGCCCGCAATCCCGGAGGCGACGCTGCTTCCGGTCCCTTGGGTGTTGCCCGGGATCGCCATCCGTCAGCGCGTTGCGCCCACGGGTGCGCTTCCGCTTTGCATCAAGGCTTCGCCGTCCCATATCGGGGCAGACGCAAACATGAGGTGACGCGATGTTCGAAAGCCTGTCAGAACGCCTTGGTGGCGTGTTCGACCGTCTGACCCGCGCCGGTGCGCTGTCCGAAGCCGATGTCGTCAGCGCCCTGCGCGAAGTGCGGACAGCGCTACTCGAGGCGGACGTGTCGCTGCCCGTCGCCCGTGACTTCATCAAGCGCGTCGAGGGCAAGGCGACCGGCGTTGCGGTCACCCGCTCGATCACCCCGGGCCAGATGGTCGTCAAGATCGTCCATGACGAGCTGATCCGGGTGCTGGCCGGCGACGATGCACCCGAAGCGCTGAAGATCGACAACCCGCCCGCGACGATCCTGATGGTGGGCTTGCAGGGGTCGGGCAAGACCACGACGACGGCCAAGCTTGCCAAGCGGCTGAAAGAGCGGAACGGCAAGAAGGTCCTCCTTGCCTCGCTTGACACCAACCGCCCGGCCGCGATGGAGCAGTTGGCAATCCTGGGTGCGCAGATCGGGGTCGACAGCCTGCCCATCGTCAAGGGTGAGACGGCGGTCCAGATCGCCCGCCGCGCCAAGACGCAAGCCAACCTTGGCGGCTATGATGTGGTGTTCCTCGACACCGCCGGACGCCTCCATATCGACGAAGTCCTGATGGACGAAATCCAGGCCGTGCGCGACATCGCCGACCCGCGTGAAACGCTGCTGGTGGTCGACGGCCTGACCGGCCAGGACGCGGTCAACGTCGCGGCGGAGTTTGACGGCAAGGTCGGCATCTCGGGCGTGGTCCTGACCCGGATGGACGGCGACGGTCGCGGCGGCGCGGCACTTTCGATGCGCGCGGTCACCGGCAAGCCGATCCGCTTCGTCGGCCTTGGCGAAAAGATGGACGCGCTGGAAACCTTCGACGCCGACCGCGTCGCGGGCCGCATCCTTGGCA
>NCDS01000168.1:5364-6076 GCA_002280315.1 Rhodobacterales bacterium 32-66-7
TTGGCATGGGCGATATCGTGGCCCTGGTTGAGCGCGCGCAGGAAACGTTCGAAGCCGAGCAGGCCGAACGCATGGCCAAGCGCTTTGCCAAGGGTCTGTTCAACATGAACGACCTGCGGATGCAGCTTGAGCAGATGATGAAGATGGGTGGGATGCAGGGCCTGATGGGCATGATGCCCGGCATGGGCAAGATGGCCGGTCAGGCCGAGGCTGCGGGTCTGAACGACAAGATGCTGACCCACCAGATCGCCCTCATCAACTCGATGACCAAGAAGGAGCGCGCCAACCCCGACCTTCTGGCCGCCTCCCGCAAGAAGCGCATCGCCGCCGGGGCTGGCCTTGATGTCGCCGACCTCAACCGCCTTTTGAAGCAGCACAAGCAGATGGCGGAGATGATGAAGAAGATGGGCAAGGGCGGTGCGATGAAGCAGATGATCCGCCAGTTCATGGGCAAAGGCGGGATGCCCGACCCGTCGAAGATGACCCCGGACCAGCTTGCCGAAGCCGCCAAGGGCATGAGCCAGGGCATGGGCGGCCTGCCCGGCCTTGGCGGGATGCCGCGCGGCATGACGCTGCCTTCGGGCCTGTCCGGGATGATGCGGAAGAAATGACGCTGCACCCCGCCCTTCGACCAGAAAAATTTTCGTCCGAAAATTTTTCGGGGCCAGTCGTTTGGCGCATCGCGGTCTGCGACCCGCTTGCCGCACGCCCC
>NCDS01000169.1 GCA_002280315.1 Rhodobacterales bacterium 32-66-7
TGGGCAAGCTGGTGGCCGTGGGTCAGGTGTTTCTCCCCCGCACCGACTTTGGCGCGCAGGAGCGTTGCCGGACCATCGTGGAATCCGAGGTTCTGCGGATGGGCCACTACATCTACGGCTGGCGGCATGTGCCGGTGGACGTGTCTGTGCTGGGCGACAAGGCGAACGCCACTCGGCCCGAGATCGAGCAGATCCTGATCCGCTGCGACAAGAACATCGACGCCGAGGCCTTCGAGCGTGAGCTTTACATCATCCGGCGCCGGATCGAGAAGGCGGCGACGGCGGCGGGCATCCAGGGGATGTATCTTTGTTCCCTCTCGTGCCGCAGCATCATCTACAAGGGCATGATGCTGGCCGAACAGGTCGCGACCTTCTACCCCGACCTGATGGACGACCGGTTCGAGAGCGCCTTCGCGATCTACCACCAGCGCTATTCCACCAACACCTTCCCGCAGTGGTGGCTGGCGCAGCCGTTCCGGATGCTCGCGCACAACGGCGAGATCAACACGCTGAAGGGCAACGTCAACTGGATGAAGAGCCATGAGATCCGCATGGCCTCCAACAACTTTGGCGAGGCGGCTGAGGATATCAAGCCGATCATCCCGGGCGGGACCAGCGACTCCGGTGCGCTCGACGCGGTGTTCGAGGTGCTGGTGCGCTCAGGCCGCTCAGCGCCGATGGCCAAGACCATGCTGGTGCCCGAGGCGTGGTCGAAGCAGACGGTGAACATGCCCAAGGCCTGGGCGGACATGTATTCCTATTGCAACTCGGTCATCGAGCCCTGGGACGGTCCGGCGGCCTTGGCGATGACCGATGGCCGCTGGGTTTGTGGCGGGCTGGACCGCAATGGCCTGCGTCCGATGCGCTATGTCGTGACGGGCGACGGGATGCTGATCGCCGGGTCAGAGGCCGGGATGGTGCCGGTGGACGAATCCACGATCCGCGAGAAGGGTGCCTTGGGGCCGGGGCAGATGATCGCCGTCGACATGGTCGAGGGCAAGCTTTACCACGATACCGAGATGAAGGACCGGCTGGCCAATGCCCAGCCTTATGGCCAGTGGATCGAAAAGGTCCTCGACCTGAACGCACTCCTCAAGGACGTGCCCGAGACCGCCACCTTTACCGGGGCCGACCTCCGCCACCGCCAGATCGCCGCCGGTTTCACGCTGGAGGAGTTGGAGCAGGTTCTGGCCCCGATGGCCGAGGATGGCAAGGAAATGGTCGCCTCGATGGGCGATGACACCCCGCCTGCGGTGCTGTCGGCACAGTACCGGCCGCTGTCCCACTACTTCCGGCAGAATTTCAGCCAGGTGACCAACCCCCCCATCGACTCACTTCGCGAAGGGCGGGTGATGTCCTTGAAGACCCGGTTCGGCAACCTGCGCAACGTGCTGGACGAAAACTCCAGCCAGACCGAGATTCTGGTGCTGGAAAGCCCGTTCCTTGCCAACCGTGAGTTTGGCGTGATGGTCGAACGCTTCGGCGATCAGGTGGCGTTCATCGACTGCACCTTCCCGGTGGGCGAGGGGCTGGACGACCTGCGCCACGGGCTGGAGCGCATTCGCGGCGAGGCCGAGGATGCCGTGCGCTCCGGTGCCGGGCAGTTGGTGCTGACGGATGAACATCAGGGGCCGGGCGCGGTGGGGATGCCGATGATCCTGGCGACCTCGGCGGTGCATTCCTGGCTGACGCGCAAGGGTTTGCGGACCTTTTGCAGCATCAACGTGCGGTCGGCGGAGTGCATCGACCCGCATTACTTTGCCGTGCTGATCGGCTGCGGGGCGACGACGGTGAACCCCTACCTCGCGCAGGACAGTCTGGCCGACCGGATCGACCGGGGCCTTCTGGACGGCCCGCTGACCGAGGCGATGCGCCGCTACCGCGATGCCATCGACGCGGGGCTTTTGAAGATCATGTCCAAGATGGGCATTTCGGTCGTCTCGAGCTATCGCGGCGGCCTGAATTTCGAGGCGGTGGGCCTGTCCCGCGCGATGGTCGCCGAATACTTCCCCGGCATGCAGTCGCGCATTTCCGGCATCGGTCTGACCGGGATTGAGCAAAAGCTGGAAGAGGTCCACGCCAAAGGCTGGCTTGGTGGCGCTGACGTGCTGCCCATCGGCGGCTTTTACAAGGCGCGGCGGTCGGGCGAGAAACACGCCTGGGAGGCGCAGACGATGCACATGCTGCAATCGGCCTGCGACCGCGCCAGCTATGATCTGTGGAAGCAGTACTCTGCCGCGATGCGGTCGAACCCGCCGATCCATCTGCGGGATTTGCTCGACATCAAGACGCTGGGCAAGCCGGTGCCGATCGAGGAGGTGGAGAGCATCACCTCGATCAGGAAGCGGTTCGTGACGCCGGGGATGTCGCTGGGGGCGCTGAGCCCGGAGGCGCACAAGACGTTGAACGTGGCGATGAACCGGATCGGCGCGAAGTCTGACAGCGGCGAGGGCGGCGAGGACCCGGCGCATTTCGTGCCGGAGCCGAACGGGGACAACCCCAGTGCCAAGATCAAGCAGGTCGCGTCGGGGCGCTTTGGCGTTACGGCGGAATACCTGAACGCCTGCGAGGAGTTGGAGATCAAGGTCGCGCAGGGGGCCAAGCCCGGTGAAGGCGGCCAGTTGCCGGGGATGAAGGTCACGGCGCTGATCGCTCGGCTGCGGCATTCGACGCCTGGGGTGACGCTGATCTCGCCGCCGCCGCACCACGACATCTACAGCATCGAGGACCTGGCGCAGCTGATCTACGACCTGAAGCAGATCAACCCGCGCGCCAAGGTGACGGTGAAGCTGGTATCCTCCAGCGGTGTCGGGACCATCGCGGCGGGGGTGGCGAAGGCGAAGGCCGATGTGATCCTGATCTCGGGTCACAACGGCGGCACCGGCGCCAGCCCGGCGACCAGCATCAAGTATGCCGGTCTGCCTTGGGAGATGGGCCTGACCGAGGCGCATCAGGTGCTGGCGATGAACAACCTGCGCGAGCGGGTGACCTTGCGCACCGACGGGGGTCTGCGGACGGGCCGGGACATCGTGATGGCCGCAATGCTCGGGGCCGAGGAATACGGCATCGGCACCGCCGCGCTGATCGCCATGGGCTGCATCATGGTGCGCCAGTGCCAGTCCAACACCTGCCCGGTGGGCGTCTGCACGCAGAACGAGGCGCTGCGGGCGAAGTTCACTGGATCCGCAGACAAGGTCGTGAACCTGATCACCTTCTACGCGCAGGAAGTTCGGGAAATCCTCGCCCAGATCGGCGCGCGGTCGATGGATGAGATCATCGGGCGGGCGGACCTGCTGACTCAGGTGAGCCGGGGGGCGGCGAACCTTGACGACCTCGACCTCAACCCGCTTCTCATCAGCGTCGACGGGGCGCGGGCCATCACCTATGACCGCACGAAGCCCAGGAACGCCGTCCCGGACACGCTGGACGCCGAGATCATCAAGGACGGCCACCGGTTCTTTGAGGATGGCGAGAAGATGCAGCTCTCCTATGCCGTGCGGAACACGCACCGGACCATCGGGACGCGGGCCAGCAGTCACATCGTCCGGAAGTTCGGCATGCGCAACGCGCTGCAGCCCGACCATCTGACGGTGAAACTGACCGGCTCCTGCGGGCAGTCACTCGGGGCGTTCTCGGTGCGGGGGCTGAAGCTGGAGGTGCAGGGCGACGCCAACGACTATGTCGGCAAGGGTCTGAGCGGGGGCACGATCACGGTGCGGCCGCTGATGTCTTCCCCCCTCAAGGCGGAGGAGAACACAATCATTGGCAACACGGTGCTGTATGGTGCGACCGATGGGTTCCTGTTCGCCTCCGGTCGGGCGGGGGAGCGGTTTGCGGTGCGGAACTCGGGTGCTTCTGTGGTCGTCGAAGGCTGCGGCTCGAACGGCTGTGAATACATGACCGGCGGCGTTGCGGTGATCCTGGGCCGGATCGGTGCCAACTTCGGCGCGGGCATGACCGGGGGGATGGCCTATGTCTACGACCCCGATGGCGTGGCGGAAGACCTCATGAACCTGGAGACCATCCTGCCCGGCACCGTCGCCCACCCGCATTGGGAGTTGCAGTTGAAAGGCCTGATCGCCCGCCACTTTGACGAAACCGGCAGCCGTATCGCCGAGCGTATCCTTGCCAACTGGGACACCGAGCGGCAGCGTTTCGTGCAGGTCTGCCCGAAAGAGATGCTGACGCGGCTCCCATACCCCCTGAGCGACGAAGTGGCGAAAGTACCGGCGGAGTAGGGCAATCTGCTTCGAAATTGCGCAATCGACTTGTGCCGGGACCCGGCCGCCCTGCATGATGCGGCAGCCGGGTAAAGGGGGGTTCCGATGTCTGATTTGCTGATCGCGGTCTTTCGCAGCGCCGACGATGCCCGCGCGGCAGGTGCGGCGCTTGCAGCCCTGCAGGACGCAGCCGAAGTGGAGGCAGAGGATATCACCGTGATCACCCGGGGCCCAGGCGGACGGGTGATCCTTGACCATTCGACACGGGCCGCGACCGGCCTTGCGCTGGGCGGCGGGCGCTGGGGCACGCTGCTGGGCCTTCTGTTTCTCGACGAAGCGCAGGGCCTGCCCGCCGCGATCCAGAACGCGGGCCTTGACCCTCGCTTCCTGCACCAGGTTTCGGGCGCGCTTGACCAGGGCGGAGCCGCCTTGGGTTTGCGGGTACGAAAGCTTGGCATCGACCGGGTCGCGACGGCGATGGCCGGGCGGCCGGGCTACCTTAGCGCAATCCGCACCAGGCTTGCCCCAACGGTCGAGGCGGCGTTGAAGGCGGTGCAGGATGGCCTCCCGGCCAAGGTTCAGGCCCCGAAGCCGTAACGGACTGAAGGCGGGTGCCACGCCGGGCTTGACCTTGCCGCGCGGGCTGCGTCTAAGGTCGGCCATGGTCGACGACACCCCCGACAAGGCGGACGCAAAACCCGCACCGGCACCGCGAAAGCGCAAGCCGAAGCCGAAGGCCAAGGCCGAGGCAACTCTGCCGGTCAAACCCTCGCGCTGGCGCTTCGCCTTTACCTGGGCCAGACGCGGGCTGGGGGCGGTTGCCGGGTTCTATGGCCTGCTGATCCTTCTGTTCAGCTTCCTGCCACCGCCGATCAACCTTTATCAGATCAGCGAAAGCTG
The DNA here is from genome assembly GCA_002280315.1 of Rhodobacterales bacterium 32-66-7. Taxonomy (GTDB): domain Bacteria; phylum Pseudomonadota; class Alphaproteobacteria; order Rhodobacterales; family Rhodobacteraceae; genus Tabrizicola. The sequence continues at coordinate 5,121 of NCDS01000169.1, forward strand.
GCGGCTGGGCGGGATCGACAAGGACTGGGTCCCGTGGGAGGACATCGCCCCGATCATGGGCCGCGCCGCCGTCGCGGCCGAGGATGCGAATTTCTGCAACCATTGGGGCTTTGACATGGACGCGATCCGCCTCGCGATCGAAGAA
>NCDS01000170.1 GCA_002280315.1 Rhodobacterales bacterium 32-66-7
CCTGGCTGTCCGGCACGCTGGCGACCGATCCACGGTCGCGACGGCTGGCCGCACGGGCCGAGCTCGTACGCGGGGACGCCCGGGCCGCCCTCGCGCTGACAGGGGCATCGGTTGCCCCCGAAGACCTTGCGCTCCGGGCAGAGGCGCTGGTGCAGCTTGGCGATTTCGCGGCGGCGCGCGACGCCTATATCGCCGCCGGACTGCCCGAGGAGGCCGCCCGCCTGCAGACCTGGGACGGTGACTGGGCGGGTGTCGCTCCGCCCGGGGACCCGCTGGCCGAGGCGGTGGCCGCGCTTGATCCCGAACCGGGGGCGTCCTTGGCCGCCGATGGCAGCCCTGCCGACCCAGGCGCAAAGTCCCCCGAAGGGTTGCCGGAGGAGGGTCCGCTGGCACGGGGCGAACGCCTCCTTGCCGAAAGCGCCGAGGCGCGGGCCGCGATCGATGCGCTCCTTTCCGGCAGCGACACCCCCAAACCCTGAGCGGACTAACCGCTTGGAAAGATTCGCAGGCTAGGCTTGCCCGAGCCTCGGCAGAACGCCGCAGGAAAACAGGTGTGCGATGCCCCGGACCCGTACCATCCCCGCCGCGCTTGTCGCAATGCAGGTCCTGGCACTGGGCCTCGCATCAGGACTGATCTGGGCCCTGACATCCGGCCCGCCCTACGCGGCTCCCGATCCGGCCCAGCTTTGCCGCAAAGCCGCCGCCGATGCCGCCCGAAACAGCGGGGTGCCGGAAGAGGTGCTTCTGGCGATCACGCTGGTCGAGACCGGTCGCGCCGATCAACCCTGGCCCTGGACCGTCACGGTGGACGGCGTCGGCCACTGGCTCGACAGCGCCGATTCCGCGGAACAGATGATCGAGGCGGCGCTGGCCGACGGGATCAGCAACATCGACATCGGCTGCTTTCAGTTGAATTATCGCTGGCATGCCAACGCCTTCCTGTCGGCGGAAGACATGCTCGACCCCGAAGGCAACGCGCTTTATGCCGCGACCTTCCTTGCCAGCCATTACGACCGTACCGGCGACTGGGCAAGCGCCGCCGCCGCCTACCACTCCACCACCCCCGAATATGCCGAGGTCTACCGCGCCCGGTTCGAGGATCGGCTGGCAGGCCTTGCCGCCGACGGGGGTGGTCCGCGCGCGATGCAGGATCGGGCCGACGTGCCGAACCGCTTTCCGCTCCTGATCGCGGGGGTGGCCGGCGCGCGCGGGTCCCTTGTCCCTGCCGGTACAGGTGGGCAACGCCTGATCGGGGGGCCCTGACATGCCCGGCGGATTGACCCTTGCCACCCTGTTCCGGCCGACGATCCTGCTTGCGCTGGGTCTGATGGTGATCATCATGATGATGATCCTGCCGGTCCCGGCCTGGATGCTTGACATCGGCCTTGCGCTGGCCTTCGCGCTTGCGATCCTGATGCTGACCGTCACCCTCTTCATCGACCGGCCGCTGGATTTCTCGGCCTTCCCGACGATCCTTCTTGCCTCGCTTCTGTTGCGGCTGTCGCTCAACATCTCGTCCACCAAGCTGATCATCGGCCAGGGCCATACCGGCACCGACGCCGCCGGGAAAGTGATCGAAGGCTTTGCCGAGTTCATCATGGGCGGCGACATCATCCTTGGGCTGGTAATCTTCGTCGTCCTCCTCATCGTCAACTTCATCGTCATCACCAAGGGTGCCGGCCGGATGGCCGAGGTCGGCGCGCGCTTCGCGCTTGACGGGATGCCCGGCCGTCAGCTGGCCATCGATGCCGATGTTTCCTCCGGGGCGATCGACCATGCCGAGGCCAAGCGGCGACGCGAACAGGAGCTGGCAGAGACGAACTTCTTCGGCTCGCTCGACGGGGCGTCGAAATTCGTCAAGGGCGATGCGATTGCGGGGCTTCTGATCACGCTTTTGAACATCGTGGTCGGGTTGATCGTCGGGATCATGGTGCATGGGCTTGATGTGGGCACCGCGTTTCGCACCTATACCATCCTTACCGTCGGCGACGGGCTGGTCAGCCAGATACCGGCGGTGATCATCTCGGTCGCGGCGGCGCTGCTTCTGGCCAAGGGCAGCCAGAAGGGCGCGGTCGACGTGTCGTTCTTCGCCCAGCTTGGCCGCTATCCCGGCGCGCTTGGCACGGTCGCGGCGCTGATGGCGCTGTTTGCCGTGGTGCCGGGCATGCCATTCCTGCCGTTCATGCTGGCCGCGCTGGGTCTGGGCGGCCTTGCCCTTTGGCAGGCCCGCAACGCCCGAAGACCCGAGGCTGCCCCGGTGCCGGTGGCCACGCCGCCCCGGCAGCGGTCGATCGGCGATGTGCTGGATTTCGACGACATCCATATCGAATTCGCGCCGAACCTGATCGCGATGGCCCTTGACCCCGCGACCGGGCTCGACAGCCGGATCACCAACATGCGCAACCATGTCGCGGCAAGTTTCGGCGTGATCCTGCCCGAGATCCGCCTTACCGACGAGGCTGCCCTTGGCCCGGGCCGCTACCGCATCCGCCTCCACGGGGTAGAGCGGGTTTCGGACCGGCTGTACCCCGACCGGGTGCTGGTCCTGTTGAACGACGGGGTGCAGGCCCCGGACGGGGTCGACGTGAAGGAACCGGTCTATGGCGCGCCGGGCCGCTGGATCAGCCCCGACCAGCAGGAAAACGCCGCGCTGTCCGGCCTGACCGTCGTCTCCCCGACCGAGGTTCTGGCCACCCATCTTCTTGAGGTGCTGAAGGCGAACCTCTCCCGCCTCCTGACGCTGCGGGGCCTGCGCCGGCTGCTGGACGAATTCGTCAAGCTTTCCGACCCGGCACGGGCCGAGGCCAATCGCCGGTTTCTGGATGAGCTGATGCCCGACAAGGTGCCGGTCGATCTTCTGCATTCGGTGCTCCGCCTGCTCCTGGACGAACGGGTGTCGATCCGCAACCTGCCCCTGATCCTGGAGGCGGTGGCCGAAGGCCGCTCGCTTGGTCCGCCCGAGGCTATCTGCGAACATGTCCGCCAAAGGCTTGGCTTCCAGATCGTCGCCGAGTTGAAGCGCGCGGACGGGTCGGTGCCGCTGATCCAGCTGGCCCCGGATTGGGAGAAGGCGTTCTCGACCTATCAGATCGACGGTGACCGGGGTCAGCGCGACATCGCCCTGCCGCCGGACCTGTTTGCCAAGCTGGCGAACGGCCTGACCGAGCGGGCCAACCGCGCGGCGGAAACCGGGGTCTATCCGGCGCTGGTCACCTCGGTCGCGCGGCGGCGGTTCCTGCGGACCGTGGTGCAGGCCAAGGGCTTGCAGATGCCCGTGCTGTCCTATGAGGAAATCGGCACCGATGCCCGCCCCTCGCTTCTGGGCCAGGTTCCGGCATGACCGGCGTGAAAGAGGTCCTGGCCGACATCGCCGCCCTACTGGCCCTGACGGAGGCCTATCTCTGGACCACGGTTCTGGTGTTCATCCGGGTCGGCGCGGTGGTGGCGATGCTGCCGGGGTTTGGCGATGCGGCCGTGCCGCAGCGGGTCAAGCTGGCGCTCGTCATCGCCTTCACCATGCTCGTCGCACCGCTCAGGGCCGAAAGCGACCTGCCACCGCCCGGCTTCCTGCCCCTGGCGGGCGAGGCGGCGGCGGGGCTGATCCTTGGCATCGGGCTGCGGCTGTTGTTCCTTGCGCTGCAGACGGCCGCCGCGATCATCGCCCAGGCCACGACGCTGTCGCAGCTTTTTGCCGGAGCGGCCCCCGAACCGCAACCGGCGATCGGCAACCTGTTTCTGATCGCCGGAACCGCACTTGCCCTCCATCTGGGCCTGCCCGTTCAGGCGGCAAAGCTGATCTTGCTGTCCTATGACATCCTGCCCGCCGGCGGCGTTCCGGATGCGGCCTTGCTGGCCGACTGGGGGGTCGGGCTGGCCGCGCAAAGCTTTTCGCTGGCGTTCTCGCTGGCAGCACCGTTTGTCATCGCCTCGATGATCTACAACCTGGCGCTTGGGGCGATCAACCGCGCGATGCCGCAACTGGCGGTCTCGATGGTCGGGGCCCCGGCGCTGACCCTGGGCGGCCTTGCGCTGCTTGCGGTGGCCACGCCCTTGCTCCTTGCCGTCTGGCTGGAGGCGTTTCAGGCCTTTCTTGCCGATCCGTTCACGGTGCCGAAGTGAGCGGCGAAGACGATGAGGAAAGCGACAAGGAACACGACGCCTCGGCGCAGAAGCTGGCCGAGGCACGGAAGAACGGCGATATTCCACGCTCGGCCGACCTCTTGATGGCCGCAGGGATCGCCGGGCTCCTTCTGGCGCTGGTCAGCCTTGGCGGGTGGGCGGTGCAGAAGCTGGGCACCGCAGGGATGGTTCTTCTGGACCAGGCCGACCGTCTGGCCCCGCTTCTTACCAGCGGAACCGGGGCTCCGCTTGGCGGGCTGCTTCTGGCCTTCACCGGCCCGACCGTGGCTATCCTCCTGTTGCCGGCGGCGGCGGTCGTCGCGGTGGTCATCGCCACCAACAGCTTTACCGTCACGCTCTCCAACCTCGCGCCGAAACTCTCGCGCATCTCGCCCTTGCAGACGGCGGCGCACAAGTTCGGGCCGGACGGGCTGGTGGAGTTTCTGAAAAGCGCGGTCAAGCTTTGTCTGGTCTCAACGGTGCTCTTCGTCTTTCTCAGCGCCCGGATCGAGGATATCCTGGCCACGATGTATCTTGGCCCGGCACCGTCGACCGCCGTCCTGGCCGGGCTAACGATCGAATTCCTGTTCATCCTTCTCGTGATCGCCACGGTTCTGGGCGGGGTGGATTACCTGTGGCAGGTCGCCCGCCACCGCCAGCGCAACCGGATGTCGCGCAAAGAGGTGATGGACGAATTCAAGGAAAGCGAGGGGGACCCGCATCTCAAATCCGCCCGGCGGCAAAGGGCGCAAGAGGTGGCGACGAACCGGATGCTGGCCGATGTGAAGACCGCCGATGTGGTGGTGGTGAACCCGACACACTAAGGGCGGCGCTCCGGTCTGCGTAGCCAAAGGGGTGGACGAGCTTGCGCGGGTCATCCGGGCCCGTGCGGCCGAACACGGGGTGCCGGTTCACAGCAACCCGCCGACCGCGCGGGCGATCTTCGCCTCGGTCGAGGTCGGGCAAGAGATCCGGGCCGAGCATTACCGCGCCGTCGCCGCCGCGATCCGCTTTGCCGAGGCGATGCGCAAGAAGGCCCGCCAGAGATGATTGCCGTGCAGGACCTCCTCCGGCTGAAGGAACTTGCGCAACTTGTGCTTGACCACCGCCTTGGCCAGTTGCGCGCGGCGGCACACCAGCTGGAGCGGAGCGAGGGTCAACTCCAGGCGATCAAAGCGGCTGCGGCTCCGGCCGAGCTGCCGCCGGTTGCCGCCGGTCTGGTCGAGATCAACTATGGCCGCTGGGCCGACATCCGCCGGGCCGAGCTGAACGGCGTCATCGCGCGGCAAAGGGCAGGTCTGATGGCCGAACGTGCCGAAGCGACGACCGCCTTTGGTCGGCTCCAGGCGCTGCGCGGTCTGGCCGACCGGACGAAGGTCCGCTAGCTGTCCTGCCGCGCGATGTCGGTGATCAGCACGTCCTTGATCGTGGCGCCAAGCACCAGCGCCGCCGCTTCCTGCAGGCTGGTGCGCAGGACCACGAGGTTCGCGCCATCGGTGAAGGATCCGCTGAACCCGCCGGTATTGGCATGGTCAAAGAGCACCTGCAGAAAGGCGTCGCGCAGCTTCGGTTCGCGTTCGTAGACCGCTTCCGATGACCCGGCCTCGACCTCCAGCGACAGCGACAGGACGACCATCGACGCCACCCGCCCCTCATCGACGACCGGGACGATGAACTGGTTGTTCAGCTTGACATATTCCGGCGCGCCAGTCTCTTCGCCGCGTCCCGCGTCCAAGTCTCCGTCCTTCTGGCCCTTGCCGGTCTCGGTGCCGGCCGCGCCGTCTGCAGCGGAATACTCTCCGGCAGCGGTATCGCCCGCTTCGGCGTCGGCAGTCATGCCGCGATCTTCAGCCGGAGCGGGCCGCAACATCACTCCTGCGGCAATACCGCCGCCAAGACCGAAACAGCCGATGATCAGCGGGAAAAGCTTGCGGATCATGATCAGAACGGCATCAGGATGTCGCCGACCTGCTGGCCATAGGTCGGCTGCTGCACGTCGCTGATCTGGCCGCGCCCGCCATACGAGATCCGCGCGCCGGCGATCTTGTCATAGGTGATCACATTGTCACGGCTGATGTCGATCGGGCGGACGAAGCCGGTGACAAGCAGTTCCCGGAGTTCATTGTTCACCCGCACCTCCTGCTGCCCTTCGATCCGCAGGACGCCGTTGGGAAGCTCCTCGACCACGGTGGCGGCAATTCGCAGGGTAAGCTGTTCTTTTCGCGCGACATTGCCGGTTCCCTTGAAATCCGAGGCGGACTGCGCCTCATAGGCATTTGCCAGGCTCGCGCCGTCGGGCAGGCTTTCGTCGACGCGCTGGGGGATGCCGAAAAGCTCCGGCAGGCCTGAGCTTTGCGAGCCTTCGCGGCTGCGCCCGGTGGTGTTGGAGATCTGGGCACTGTCGTCGATCTCGATCACCACGGTCAGGATGTCGCCCCGCCCCGCCGCGCGCCGGTCACCGAACAGGGACGCGGTTCCAGCCGACCAGAGCGAACTGTCATCCGACGGCGTCCCTGCCGCCACGTCTTCGGGCAGGGGGGCGGAATACATCGCGTAGTGCTGGCCTGTCCCCTCAAGCGGGGTGAAGCCGGGTGCGCGGCCGACCTGGCCAAGCTTGCCGCAGCCGGTCAGGATCAGCGCGATGGCGATCAGGCACAGCGAAGATGTCTGCATGTCAATTCTCCGTTCGGACATAGACCGCACCATCGGGGCCGATCTGGCCCAGAATCGTGGAGCGGGAGGAAAGGTTGAGGACCTTGATCACATCCCCCTCGGCCCCGCGTTGCAGCGCCCGGCCTTCGGTGGATATCGCAAGGCTCGCCGACACATAGATCAGCGGCACGATCTGGTTGCGCCCGACCAGCGTCGGCGGGCCAAGGTCCGACATCATGACCGGCCGACCCGCATAGATCGCCACCCGCGCCTCAAGCCCAAGAGCGAGGGCCGGGTCGTCGAGCGCGCCGGGCAGATCGGCCGCGACCAGCGTGATGTCCTCGGGACCAAGGACGGTTGCCGCACGGATGGTGCGGGTGGCAACCACGCTTTCGGCCAGGACCGGCGCGCCAAGACAGACAAGGATCAGGACCCGCCACATCACCGCACCTGCGTCGTGGCGGCAAGCATCTGGTCGGCGGCGGTGATCACCTTGGCGTTCAGCTCGTAGCCGCGCTGCGCCTTGATCAGTTCGGTCACCTCACGCACCGCATCGACCGAGCTGGATTCCAGATACCCCTGCCGCAGCGTGCCAAGGCCATCCTCACCCGGAACGCCGGAAAACGCCGCACCGGAGGCCGGGCTTTCCAGAAACAGGTTCGACCCGATCGCCTCCAGCCCCTTTTCGTTGGGAAAGCTGGACAAGGTCAACTGGCCCAGAAGTTGCGGGGCGACCTGGCCGGCGAAATCGGCGTAGACCTCACCCGACGGGCTGATCGTCAGGCTGCGGGCATCGGCGGGGATGGTGATCCCCGGCACCACGCCAAACCCGTCCGAGGTGACGATGAGCCCGTCGGCCGAGCGTTTCAGCGCGCCGTCGCGGGTATAGCCGACCTCACCCGAGGGCATCTGCACCTCGATATAGCCATTGCCGTCGATCGCCACGTCAAGATCGCCACCGGTGGCATCGAGCGAGCCTTGCCCCAGAACCACCGAGACCGACGCGGGCCGGACACCAAGGCCGATCTGCACCCCGGTCGGCAACATGCTGCCATCCGCCGCCGAGACGGTGCCGGGCCGGGCCATCTGCTGGTAGTGAAGATCGGAAAAGTCGGCGCGGCGCGGGTTGTAGCCGGTCGTCGACATGTTGGCGAGGTTGTTCGACACAACATCGACCTTCATCTGCTGGGCGGCCATGCCCGTTGCGGCGATCTGCAAGGCTTTCATGTCGGTCTCCTATCGGCCCCCTATCGGCCCAGCGTCTGAATGACGCCGCGCACCCGCGTATCCTCGGCATCAAGGAATTTCTGGCCCATCTCGTAGGCGCGCTGCACCTCGATCATCCGGGCGATTTCGCTGACCGGTTCGACGTTGCTGTCTTCGAGCATGCCCTGCAGCACCTCGGCACCTTCGACCGGCTCAAGCTCGCCCGCCGCAAAAAGCGTGCCGGACTGGTGGCGCAGGGTCAGCGGATCGACCGGCTGCCAAAGCCCGATCTGGGCGATGGGGTCCCCCCCGACCGAGACCGTGCCATCCCGCGCCACCGCCACCTTGGCGTCCGGCGGCACGAACACCGGCGCGCCCCCGGCATCCAGAAGGCGGTAACCATCCGGAGTCACCAGCTCCCCCGCGGCCGAGGGGGTGAAAGCGCCCGCGCGGGTCAGACGTTCGCCGTCCGGAGTTTCAATCAGAAAGAACCCCTCACCCTGGATCGCAAGGTCATAGGCACCACCAGTCTGACCAAGCGTCGCCTGGGTCAGATCGGCATGCCGCCCGCTCGCATAGGCCATCGACAGCGACGGGTCCTGATCCATCGCGGCCACGAATTCGGAGAACACCACCCCCTCGCGCCGGAAGCCGGTGGTCGAGGCGTTGGCGATGTTGTTTGCCACCACCCCCATTTCGCGCATCAAACCCGACTGGCGGTTCAGCGTGGTGTAACCGGCGGCGTCCATGCCTCAGCTCCCCTCGATCTGGGGGATGATCGTGCCCTGGAAGAAATCGACGAGCGAAGAGGTCATGAAGCTCATCGAGGCCCAGAACACGACCAGCATCAGCGCCGCTTTCGGCACGAAGGTCAGCGTCATTTCCTGAATCGAAGTGAGCGCCTGGAAAAGGCCGACCACCACCCCGGCGACGAGCGCCACGGCCAGCACGGGGGCCGAGATCACCACCGCGACCCACAGACCCTGACGCATCAGGTCATAGATCAAGGCTTCGGTCATACCGGCATCCTCAGGATTTCCTGATAGGCCTCGACCACGCGGTCGCGCACCGTGGCGACCGTCTCGACCGCGAGTTGCGAGGAGGCCAGTGCCTGCACCAGCGCTTGCGGATCGGCATTCCCGGTCATCGCCGCGCGGGCCGTCGCCTCATGTTCCTGAAGCGCGCCCACAAAATTGCCGGCAAGTTTGGCAAAGCCCTCGGCCGCCGCCCCGGCTTTCGGTTGCGGAGCAGCGGCGCTGCGGGCATTTGCATAGGCCTGGCTGACGAAAGAGCCTTTCACATCCATTCTGGATCTCCCTTATCGCCGCAGAAGGTCGAACAGGTTCTGCGTCATCTGCCGCGCCGGATATCCTTGATCCGGTGGTGCCGGTCTATGACGCAAATGACGATACCCAGGCCCAGAAACAGCGCCTGCTGAAACAGGCGCAGGCGTGGCGCATCCGCTCGCGCCGCATCCGGTTTCTGCGTCTGGCTTTTCCCGGTCTGATTATCGCTACCTTAGTGGCGATAGCGGGCTGGGTTATTGTCCAGAGCATACTCAACTCGTTCAATGTCTATCAGTCCAGTCACGCCGATATCCGTATGACCAACCCGCGCTTTTTCGGCCAGACCAACAGCGGTGAGCGCTATATCATCAGCGGGCTGGAGGCCATCCGGCGCGGCAATAATGCGCCGGTCATTTCGGTCAACGCCCCCAATATGGAACTGAAAAGCGACAACGGCAAACCCACCCTGCTCAAAGGGCTGAGGGGGGTCTATAACGAACCCGACAAAACCTTTACCGTCGAAGGCGATGTGGTCTTAAACGGCGGGCCTAACGATTTCAGTTTCCGCACTCAGGAAGCCATTATCGATCTCAACACCTCGACCGTGCGCGGCAATAAACCTATTGAAGGTTTCGGCCCCACCGGTCATATTAAGGGTGAATCCTATATTATCTCTGACAATGGCCGCCATATCGCCATCAAGGGCAAGGGCTCGACCCAGGTCAGGGTTACGATTAATAATAATTGATGCGCCCGCTATTTATGAAAGCTTTTGACATCATGTCACGCCAATCCTTATCCGTTCTGATGGTTGCAACCACCCTTGCCGTGGCCGCCGCCCCGCAGGCCTATGCCCAACTGTCGCCGAAAAAAGGCCCCATCTCGATCGGCAGCGATGATTTCACAGCCTCCGAGCCTGAGCGGGTGCAAACCTACACTNNNGCCGACAATGTCAGGATGTTCCATGCCCCCAAGCCCGGCGGCACCGGCTGGGGCGAAGTTGACCGCATCGAAGCCAATGGCAATCTCTACTTCGTCAATGGCACTCAGGTCATCAAGGGCGATAAGGCCGTTTATACCAGTGCTGATGACACCATGATCGTCACCGGCGATGTCATCGTCACTCAGGGCGAAAACGTCATGACCGGCAACCGTCTGGTTTACAATGTCGCGGCGGGCCGCACCACCATGGACGCCACGCCGGGCACTAGTTCTAAGGGCCGGGTGCGCGCTGTGCTGTACCCGGACGGCACCCCCGCCCAATAGCCCCACCCGGATCGCCCGCCTCAATAGGTATGCGCGGTTATTTTTCGCCTGTTTAGGGTAATTTTAAGAGGCATGAGGGATAGTGCTACCGTGACAGACATTCTGGAAACCATGACGGACACCACCCACACGACCTCTGACGGCCTCAGTGTCGACGGCATAGGCAAGACCTATGGTGAGCGCACCGTCGTCAAGAGCGTATCCCTGCAGGTCGGTCGTGGCGAAGTCGTGGGGCTTCTGGGGCCAAACGGGGCCGGGAAAACCACCTGTTTCTACATGATCACCGGTCTGGT